>JAMCQB010000060.1 GCA_023382175.1 Nitrospirota bacterium
CCCTGAATTCGAGGAAACGTATTCGATGACGGCGGGTAAGTAGCTTTACTGCCTCTGCGCCATCTTGAGGCCCTCTTTAATGAGGAAGATGAAGACCACGGTCATTCCTGCCAGAAGGCCGAGGAAGTTGATGAGCTGCAGGGCCGCAAGCACGATGATGACGGCAAAGAGGATGAAAAGGCGGAGGAGGCTCAGGAATACCAGTTTTGTGTTTGCCTGACGGGTGCCGAGCATGCTTTCAATCCCCCAGATCATTCCTTTGAGGTTGGCGATGCCGAGGATCGCCCCGAGGATGATGCTTATGGTCACGTAGGCCGGGTTCCCAAAGGGCCTCAGGAACCTGAGACTCTCTTTATTCCAGTCCACAAGAAGGGAGAGGATGACCAGGGGGAGGATCACAATTATTGTCTGTTTAATTACCTTTTTTACCAGGTCCATTCTGCTTCCTTGCCACCTTTACCAGGTCATAAAAGCCTGCGATGATGCCCAAAAGGAGGAATAGTATAGTCAGCCATGGGAAGGTCGTGAAAAATTTGTCGAGATAGTATCCTATGGCAAACCCCACAAATGTGGAGAGGACAAGCTGGATGCCAACAGAGCTCGCCTCCAGGAGCTGTTTGAACAGGGATTTTTCCGGCTCCTTTTCGGGCATCACGACCCTCCGATCAATTCATTGCTGTCAGATAATATAAATTCCTTGAGGAGAATTGCAACCTCCTTGTAGAAAGTCGTGGCTGCGTGTCTCTCCACCTCGTCGCAGTATTCAGCCACCCAGCGGAGGAGATGTTCATCCATGAATTTCCGCTGCTGTTCCGCAAGGTCGTTCTCGATCAGATAACTCATGAACAAAAGTTCCGCCCCAAGATGGTCAGGGATGAGCTCGCTCTCTTCATCGATCATGAGTCCTGCTGAATGATACATGGCCTGCACCTCTTCCGTTGCCCTTCCCCAGAGCTTCGGCGTCTCTCCCAGGGGATAATTGTGGAGAGATTCATGGGGAGAGAGGTGGAGGCCAGACCCCAGGAAAAGACCGGCAAAATCCTTTCGTATCTCCTGAGGGGTGTCATCGAATTTCATCTGGAATATTTCCCTGATCCGGAGGATGACCCTGTCTTCGGGCTCCTTCATAAAAAGGGAGGAAAAGAGCTTATACAGCTCTGCTCTTTCAATATCTTCTTCATCGTACAATGCCACCATTTCACCTCGAGTTGTCTGCCTATTATAGAAGGAATACTCGATGAGTGCAATTAATCTCCTCTTATGAACGGGGAATACGGCCCCGATAAATCCCTCGGCAGAGGATGTAAAATGGTTTATAATATACACTAAATGAAATCAAACAGTGGGAGCAGTAAAGGACAGGCTGTAATGACAGGGTTATTGAGAATGGTCGGTTCAGGAGCCCTCTCGGTACTGAGAAAGATGGGGCATATGCTCATCTTCCTCGTGCAGTCCCTCTCTTATGCCTTCATCCCTCCCTTTAAATTCAGGATTCTCCTGAGGGAGATACAGTTCATCGGCACAAAATCCATGACCGTCATTGTCCTCATGGGCTCCTTCACGGGAATGGTCCTTGCACTCCAGGGGTTCCACCTGCTGAGGAAGGTCGGATCCGAGGCGCTCCTTGGTCCTGCCGTTGCTCTCCCGCTTATAAGGGAACTGGGCCCGGTCCTTTCCGCATTGACCATTACCGGGAGGGCGGGTTCTGCCCTCACCGCGGAAATCGGGATCATGCGGATCAGTGAGCAGATTGACGCCCTTACCGCCATGGCCTTGAATCCCATGCGATATCTCATCGTCCCGAAGATGTTTGCAGCAATCATTGCTTTTCCGCTCCTCACCGCCATCTATGATGTTGTGGGGATCTACGGCGGCTACTTTGTCGGGGTGAAGCTCCTCGGCCTCAGTTCCGGAACCTATTTCTCCCAGATGGAGCATTTCTTGGAAATGGAGGATATCAGGATCGGGATATATAAATCTCTCACCTTTGGCATTCTGGTGCTGTGGGTATGCTGTTACAAAGGCTTCTACACAGGATACGGTGCGGAAGGGGTGAGCAAGGCAACCACAGAGGCAGTGGTGATGTCCTCGGTATTAATTCTCATTGCTGATTATTTCCTTGGCACCCTTTTCATTTAGGAGCGGAACATGATCAACATTGTCGGCCTCCAGAAGTCCTTTGGGGAACAGAAGGTGCTTAGTGGGGTAAGTCTGAGCATCTCCGATAAAGAGCTCATCGCCATTATCGGGGAAAGCGGCGGGGGGAAGAGTGTGCTCCTGAGGCACCTTATCGGTCTTCTGAAACCCGACAGGGGCAAAATAGTGGTAGAAGGCGAGGATATTACCAAGATGAGCGGAAGGGAACTGGACGGGATACGGCAGAAGTTCGGTGTGGTGTTTCAGGGCGGGGCCCTTTTCGATTCGCTCACGATTTACGAAAATGTCGCCTTTCCCCTAAAGGAAAAGATGAAACTCTCCCGGCGGGAGATAAACGAACGCGTGGAGGATGCCCTGGAAGATGTGGGGCTCAGGGGTATGGAAGATAAGTATCCTGCTGAGATCAGCGGGGGCATGAAGAAAAGGGTTGCCCTTGCTCGGGCCCTTATCACTGAGCCGAAGATCGTGCTGTTTGACGAGCCCACCACCGGCCTTGACCCCATCCTCCTGCACGCAATCCACAAACTCATAACCGATACCCACAAGAAATACGGCTTTACCGGGGTAATGATAAGCCACGACATCCCTGAGATCTTTCATGTGGTGGACCGGATCGCCTTTCTCTATAAAGGGACCATCGAGGTGGTGGGCACTCCTAAGGAGATCAGGGCGTCCTCCGACCCGGTGGTGAGGCAGTTTATTAAGGGAAGCCTGAGGGGTCCCATAGAAATATCGTAAACCTTGGGAGGTTCTATGAAGAAGTTTGATCTCGAATTGGCGGTAGGATTCTTCCTCCTGATCGGTATTATATGCCTTGGATACATCTCCATTAAGCTCGGGAAACTGGAGGTGATCGGAGGCGAATACTATACGCTCTACGCGGATTTTGCGAAGGCCGGAGGGATCAAGCCGGGCTCCGGCGTTGAGATCGCAGGGGTTGAGGTGGGAAGGGTAAAGAGCATACGACTCGACAAAGACTATGCGGCGCTTGTCGGACTTGAGATCAACAGTGACGTAAAGATCCAGGAGGACGCCATAGCGTCGATAAAAACCAAGGGACTGATAGGCGAGAGATATGTGGAGATAACGCCCGGCGGATCCGACAAGATTTTAGGGAACGGGGGAAAGATACGGGATACAGAATCTGCCATTGACATAGAGGAACTACTGTCAAAATATGTATTCGGAAAGGTATAGGAGGAGTTATGAAAAAGAACATCTTCACCGCATTTTTTCTTTCACTTTTCTGTCTCTCTCTCTCTTTGTTCCCCTCTTCTGCGCTTGCCGGGGAACCGACAAATCAGGTAAAGCAGACAGTGGATGCGGTCCTTGAGGTCCTGAGAAACAAGGAACTGAAGAAGCCTGACAAGACAGAACAGAGGCGGGCTCAGATCCGTAAGATCGTGAGCGAGAGGTTTGACTTCGGAGAGATGGCGAAACGCTCCCTTGCCCAGAACTGGAAGAAGAGAACCCCGGAGGAACAGAAGGAGTTTGTGGCGCTTTACACGGATCTCCTTGAGAACACCTACATAAGAAAGATCGAGAAATACCAGGATGAGAAGATCGTCTACGGAGAGGAAAAGATAGAGGGCAATTATGCTTCCCTGAAAACGAGCGTTATCACGACCAAGGAAGTCGAAATACCCATTGAATACCGGCTCCTCAGGGAAGGGAACCAGTGGAGGGCATACGATGTAGTAATAGAGGGAGTGAGCCTCGTGAACAACTACAGGAATCAGTTCAACAGCATCCTCCGGTCAGGCTCATATGAAGACCTGGTAAAACGCCTGAAGAACAAGACGCTCAAAGAGCCGACGTAATTAACCGCACCGCAATCCGTTTTCATATCGAAACCTTTGGGGAAGATGTCCTTGAAGTCGAACCGCCAATCCTTGAGGCATTTGTCGCAGAAGCAGGAGTATAAGCATAATGCCCAAGTTTCCGGTTGATGCTCCTCTCACCATGCCTAACCATCAACCAAAGCTTCAACTCTTCGTACGATCTGCACTCGAGCAGGAATTACGCTATCAGTTTTGCATATAGTGCTATTATGCGCAATTCTATTTGCGTTTAGTAGCACTATTTGCCACGCCCGATCTCAGTGCTTGCATATCAGAACCTGCTTCATCGGGACAAAACCCCATTTTCCTTATTGACAAAAACCCCCGGATTTGATATTTTTGAGCGTGCCGGGGACTTAATAGAGATCCCAAAAACATGTTTCCGGCGCAGGGGAGGGCGAAGATTCCTTTGGTTACCTCCGGGGCGAATATCTAAATGAAGGGGGCTTTCATCATCGCTGCCGTCGTCATTGTTGCAGCCGCTTTATACTATTTCATAAGACGCCAGAAGCGGCAGAATGACTTTCAAATCTACATTGATCCCCATGCAGAAGCGAGCTTCTACCCTGAAATCGAGAAATGTCATGAAATCAACACCAAGGCCATAACCTGCTCATGCACGGATTTTAGAAAAGAGCGCGAGCAATTCCGGCACGACGACCCTCGCCGCCTCTGCAAACACCTTGTCAGGAGTTTCATCGACGCCAATTCACTACCGGAAGATCTCATGCTGTATAAAGAGGGGATTGAACGGAGTGACGAAGGTCATAGCGGTTTCCCCACGGACAAAAAGAGATTTGATGAACTTATCGGCGGCAAAAGGATTTCGATAATGATCCCGAAGGAAAAAAGTGAAGAAAGTCCATGGATCGATGTCTATTGCGACGCCAAACGACACAGTTATTCCCCGGAATTGGAAAAGTGGGCGGACACGACCCCTCCCCATGAAGAACAGATTGTTAGATTTCTGTTTGAAAAGATCGGCAAGCCTATACCCGAAGCAATACTCAAGAGAATAAAAACCTTGCCGCGCATACCCATTGAAGAAAGGGGAAAAGACTTAAAAACTGCAGACAAAAAACCAGAGGCGTGTTACGATGTGGAATCAGTGCTGAGAACTATCCTGCCTCCTGATGGAGAACTTACTCTTAAGGAGACAAGAAGTTATCTTGCAGTAACGTTTAACGGCTCCCGCAAATGGATATGCCGTCTCTACGTAAACTCGAAGAAATCAAAATATATCGAATTTCCCGACGGCAGGAGATATGAGCTCAGTGGCGTGGAGGATATCGCAGAATATAAAGAAGCATTACTGAATGCCTATAGCGAGAACAGTCCCAAGAAGGGAAAAGCACGCCTGCTCTTCCCAATGAACGAAAACAGTCCCTCCAGTTTCAGCGTGTCGTCCATGAAGAGCCGCGACAACGCGCCCTATTTTTCCCGCAATTAACGAACCGGCCACCCCGGACCCGGCGCTGTATCTGTTCGGTCTTCCTTCACCTTGCTCCTTCTGTATTCGGAGTAAGCATCCTTCATCGCCACATAGGGGTCAAGGGCGGATTCTTTCATGTCTTCATATTCACCGATTTTCAGTGAGATGTCATTTTCAAACTGGAAAGAGCGGACAGCGAGCCAGTCCTCAAAAGGGGTGATGTAGCTCACGGGGGACAGGAAGAAATCACCCGCCATTCCCACGGAATCCCTCACGGAAGAAGGTCCCAGAATCGGCCAGACTATGAAGAAGCCCTCTCCGATACCATAGTGTCCCAGCGTCTGTCCAAGGTCTTCGTCGCTGCTCTTGAGCTGGAGGTTATATCCTGCGACGTCAAACATCCCGCCCATGCCGAGTGTGGTATTCAGGAGAAAGCGCGCAAGCTCGTTGCCCGCTCCTTTCATTTTTCCCTGGAGCAAGGAACTGACGAACCTGACCGGGGTCTTGAGGTTATCAAAAACATTGCGCACCCTGACACGCCCCCATTCAGGGACGATCAGGCCGTATCCCTGCGCAACAGGCTTGACAAGCGCGAAGTAGAGCCTGTCATTGACGAAGAAGACAAGGCGGTTCCATGGTTCGAGGGGGTCTGAAATGGGCTTTGCCTCAGCAAATTCTTCCTGTTCGTCCGCTGGTGCTGCGGCACGTTCCACAGAGGCTGCTTCCCCTGTTTGGCCTTTGCCAGGTGGAGCCTCAGCATATGCCAGGAAAGGCATAAAAAGAAAGATGAAGAGGATCAGCCATCCCTGAACCCTTCTCGTACGCATTTCTCCGCATTCCCTCCTTTTTGTCCCGAAGATCTGACACGCGTTTGCCTGCGCAGACTGCTCAGAGGCACAACGTCTGTTACTTATTTTACGCAATTTACAGAAAAAATCTACCGGAGAAGATGGCCATGGTTCAGGATGAGAGCGGTTTGTGCTTGACAAGGAAAACCCTTTGAGCGTAAAATTTACTCATAAAAAGATAAAAAATATCTATCAGTTGGTAACAGGGGGCAGATGAAGAGGCGCAGGTTTTTGGGTATAGTATTGGCTGTTCTTGGATCAACCGCTGCCGGTTCCCTGGCCTACCCCTTGTTAAGATTCTTTGCACCCCCTGCCAGAGACAACAAAACAAAAAGCATCAGTATCAGGAAAAGCGATATCCGCCTGGGAGAAGCCAAAGAGATCGTTTTCAATAACAATCCTGTCATTGTCATAAACCGCTATGAAAAGGGATTTGTCGCTTTCTCCAAGGTTTGCACCCATCTCGGATGCCTTGTAGAGTATGACAAGGGACTGCGAAAACTGGTCTGCCCGTGCCACGCAGGGACCTTTGACCTCGATGGAAATGTTCTTTCAGGACCTCCACCACGGCCTCTGCCGGCAATCCCTCTAAAGGTGGAGGGAGATTTCGTGGTAATAGGATAAGGGTATGTGGAAGAAGATAAAAGACTGGATCGAATTACGGATCGGGCTTGATGAGCTTGTCAGGACCCAGTTGAGGGAATACCGGGTCCCGAAGAACATCAATATCTTTTATACCCTGGGCTTTGTTGCTGTGGTTGCGTACGTGATCCAGGCCCTCACCGGTTTCTTCCTCCTCGTCTACTATGTTCCACAGTCAGAGCACGCCTTCAGGAGTGTCCAGGACATCATGACAAAGGTTCCTTATGGCTGGCTTTTCAGACAGATGCATGTCGTGGGCAGCAACCTTATGGTGATCGTGCTTATCTTGCATCTCCTTGCCGTGCTCTTCATGGGAAGCTATAAGAAACCCAGGGAACTGACATGGACCAGCGGCGGTCTGATGCTCGCCACGGTCTTTCTTTTCTGTCTCAGCGGTTTCCTTCTTCCCTGGAGCCAGCTGAGCTATTGGGCAACGACCATCGTCACCACCATGCCTACTGCCTTCCCCTATGTGGGAGATTTTGTGGCCAACATTCTGAGGGGCGGCGACTACATATCAGGTTCGACCCTGAACAGATTTTTTGCTCTCCATGTAGCACTTCTTCCCCCGATCCTGGTGACCCTCATAGGGTTCCATCTGTTCCTGATCAGGCGCATCGGGATCTCTTCGTCACCTTTTGGTGAGGCGATTGAAGAGGCAGAGCCGTGGGTGGGATACAGGCACGAGCAGTATCAGGGCCAGCCGTTTTTCCCTCACTTTTTCCTGAAAGAGATCTTTATGTGCATGGTCTATTTTGTGGTGATGTTCTTCTTCATCACCTTCATGCCGACATTCTTTGTGCCCGATGACGCGAATATTCAGGCTGACCCCCTCAGGACACCCACGCACATAAGGCCTGAATGGTATTTTCTCGCACCGTACCAGATGCTGAAGCTCATCCCCAATAAATTCCTCGGCATCAGTGTCCAAGTGATCTTTGTGACGGTCTTTTTGCTCTGGCCGTTTATCGATACAAAAGAGAAAAAGAACATACTTAAGAGACCTTTCCTGCTCGGTGTGATCCTCTGCTGTCTGGCCCTCTGGACCGTATTGACCATCTGGGGGAGGTACTGATGAGATATCTCCTTTCTCTGTTCATAGTACTTTCCCTTGCGGCGGTGACCATGGCCGGGTACCGGGAGACCTTTGAACGTGAATTCCTTTCAAAGCCATGGGCCGGCGGCCCCATCGTGGAGAAGAGCGCATGCATCGAATGCCATACTTCCGATATCATGAAGCCTGCTTTCCGCGCCATTCCGGATGAGTGGCAGGGGAGCTGGCATGCCCTCAATGGGGTTTCGTGCAATGATTGCCACGGAGGTGACCCTAAAGACGCGTCCATGTCCATGTCCCATGTGAGGGGTTTTGTGGGGAAACCGAAATATGAAGGAGTCCCCGCGTATTGCGGCAAGTGCCACATCGGCATCTTGAAAAACTATCTTGAGAGCGGCCACGGCAAGGCCCTCAAGGCCACAAAGAAGGGACCGAACTGCGTCACCTGTCACGGTTCCCACGGCATACAGAGGGCTACCATCGATATTATCAACGAGCAGCTCTGCACGAAATGCCATTCCTATGAACGGGCAAAGGTGATGAAACAGGCCCTCTTCCTCACCGAGAAGAAGATGGGGGAAATTGAGAAAGACCTCAAGGCATTGAAGAGTGAGGGAATCTTCACCGGTGACGATGAAAAGACCCTGTTCAGCACCCAGGCGGAATTCCGCGCCCTCTTCCACACTGTTGACGTTTCCTTGGTCAAGGACAGGACCGATGAGTTTACCAAGAGACTGGAGGGTATCGAAAAGAATGTTCAGAAGACCTTCGCTGAGCTCAAGGTCAGGAAAAATTTCTCTGCCTTTCTTACGCTGATCTTTGCCGGTCTCGCTGTCGTAGTGGCCATGCTCTCAGCGACGTATAAGGATTAGGGCGTAAGCCGCCTACTTCCAGCACTCAAGAAAAGGGATAGCCACTCTTTATTCTCTCAAGACTTCGCCAATGATCTCTATCATTCTGTCCCCGAACATGGCAGCAATCCTCTGCGCAATAACAGGGCCGATCAAAGTGAAAGCAGACCTTTCCACCCGGCTCACTGTTTGACCCTTCCCCTCTCGCGGATTGCCCTCCGGACGTCTTCTGCACAAAATATCAACAAAGAACCACAAAATGAGCAGACACTTTTATGCAATTCCTGTAAAGTCGATTTATGGTTCATGTCGAGAAACTTATGTCAACTTTTAAACCGCAAAAAAAGTTGAATAAAAAGCAAAAAAGTGTTAGACATTTTGTGACAGAATCAGTACACTTTCATAAATTCTTGCATCAGGAGGGGTTTTGTGGGAAGGAAAAACTATTATAAAGGCATTTTCTTTACTTTATTGGCCCTTGGCCTTGCAGTCCTTTCTTTCAGCAACCTTGTTTTTTCAAATACCGGTGCAACAGCAATTCCTCTGGAGGCAAACCCTCATGGCATAGCCATAAACCCTGTCACAAATCAGGCAGTGGCAGCAAATGAGAATGCCGATTCTGTCTCGATAGTTGATCTTGAGACGCAAGAGGTAATAGCTATAATCCCTGTCGGTAAAGAGCCAAAAGGTGTTGCCATTGACAGGGGATCAAATATTGCCCTTGTGAGCAACAGCAAAGACAATACCGTTTCAGTTATAGACCTGAACACCCTTTCTGTAGTCAAGACAATTCCTGTTGGCAAAGAACCACTTGGCATAGCAGTAAACCCTGATCCTGAATCAAGTTCAGGACACACAGCCCTTGTGGCCAATCATAAAGACGACACAGTATCTGTCACAGACCTGGACACACTTAGAGTAATAAAGACCATACAGGTTGGCAAAGAGCCAAAAGATGTTGTCATAGACCCTGAACTTAACCTTGCCCTTGTTGTGAATGAGAAGGACTACAATGTCTCGGTGGTCGACCTTAGAACATATAAGGTGACAGGAACAGTTCCTGTAGGACAGAAACCCCTTGCAATTGACATAAACCCTGAGACCCATCTTGCAGCAGTTACAAATGAGAAGGATAACTCAATCACAGTCATTAACCTTCTTAACTGGCAGACCTCTTCCATTTCAGCATGCAAGCACCCTGTAGACATAGCCATCAACCCCCTTGACAACCGAGCCCTCGTCCTCTGTGATGAAGACAAAACCCTTCTCCTCATAGACCTTGACACAAAGGCAATAATCAAGACATATCCTTTCAAGACATATCCTTTAAACAAGAAACCAACAGCAATAGCAGTAAACAACTTCACAAACATAGCTGGTGTTGTTGATGAAAAGACAGATAGTTTAACACTCATACAGCTTCCGAATCCTGTCCCTGAGATAACATCCCTGAATCCAGACAAGGCAGAGAGGGGAGGCAATGAAGTCACGATAGAGATTCAAGGCAATAAATTCATAAAATCCTCTTCTGCCTCTCTTAACCTTCAGCCTTTCTTTATTGACAACCATCACCTTGAGGTAACCATCCCAAAGGAAGCACTCTTAAAGGCAGGGACATTTCCAATAACCGTATCAAACCCCTCACCGGAAGGAGGCACATCAAACAGCATTGGCCTTACAGTAAATAATCCGGTACCGAGTATCACAGTCCTCGACCCGGCAGAGGCGATGGCAGGGACGCCTGGATTGACGCTGAACATCTATGGCGCAGGATTCTTTGATGACACAGTGATTTATTTTGGTGGGATAAAGAAACCAGCAATCTACATAAGTAACACAAAGCTGCAGGTAGCTCTGACATCAGAAGACCTGAAAACCCCTGGACAATACGAAGTAATGGCCTACAATTCACCTCCTGGGGGAGGGAACTCAAATAGTGCCGTCTTTACCATAAAAAGCCCCCTTGAAATAAGGATAACAGGACCGACAGATGGGGAAGGCATCAACAAGGCCAGGATCATGGTGAAAGGGACCTTCAAATCCGGCAGTCAGGATGTCGGAATAACAGTGAATGGAGTCATGGCTGATATCATAGGAAACCAGTGGATAGCCAACAATGTTCTGCTGGCACCGGGTATCAATACGATAACTGCCATTGTCAAGGATGCATCCGGTAACAAGGCAGATGCCTCGATAAGCGTTTATGCAACTAGTACAGCTCAGGCGGTAAGACTCTCCACAAACATAACAAGTGGCATTGCACCACTTCAGGTCTATTTCTCAACCTCAACCACATTTACGCCTGTCTCTTATCAGATGGACTTCGAAGGAGATGGAATTATTGATTACACAGGAGAGACCTTTGAAAACATAAGTTTCACTTACACAATGGAGGGAATCTTTTATCCGACGGCGACTATCACGGATAGCCAGGGCAATGTTTATTCAGACACAATCGCAATAACAGTCCTGAGTAAAGCAGAAATAGATGCTCTCTTGAAAGGGAAGTGGGAGGGGATGAAAGGGGCGCTGGCAAATAGGGATGTGGAAAAGGCCGTAGCTCATTTTCTGAGCAAATCACAAGAAAGGTATAGATATTTGTTCATAACCCTTTTGGCATCACTTCCAGACATCGCAGCTGATATGCAAAATATCGAGATGATTTCGCTGGAAGACGGGGTTTCAGAGTACCGTATTAAGAGACCAGAGGATGCGGGCGGCATAACTTACTACATATACTTTGTACTTGATGGGGATGGATTATGGAAAATACAGCAGTTTTAGAGACTAAGAACTACCCTCACAATCAAGAAAAGAAGGTAGATGATCACAGGGGGATGCGAGGAGATATTCTTTTGTCACTTAAGCTTATGAATGATACACATGCATTTCCGCCCAAGGAGGTAATTTTATGAAGACTTTGATATCACTATTGCTTGTGCTGTTTATACTACCCACCACCGCGGGATGCGCCATATCCCATAAATACGGGCCTTATTATGGCAAAGTGGTAGATATTGAGACAAAGCAGCCCATAGATGGGGCTGTAGTTTTGGCGGTTTTCTCTACAGAAGAATACGGGCCTGCAGGGGCAATAACAAGATTTGCGGATGCGATTGAAACTACTACGGATAAGAATGGTGAATTCAAGATTCCTGCATATAGAGTAACGGCAGTAAGACTTCTACAGGGATGGGATTTACATCCGCAGGTCAGGATTTTTAAGCCTGAATACGGATGCTATCCAAAACATAAGGATGCCGTCCCTAAATTTAATTATATGTCTTTGCCTGCGAATCAATACGTGACAATTGAGTTGCCAAGATTGAAGACAAGAGAAGAGCGTTTGAGAAATATTAGCTGTTTTCCTGTAGGCGTACCTGATGATAAAATGAGAAAACTAATTGAAGTTAATAATATTGAAGCCATAAATCTAGGGTTAGAACCTTCACATGTACAGGAGGAGAAAAGGTGAGGAAAAAACTAATCATTATTGTTTTGGCGATAGTTTTTTCAAGTATAGCAATAAGCAATGCCTATGATACTTATGAGGTTCATCCTAAAATTAACGAGTCCGCACTTGTACAGTCCAATGTTGACAACTATTTGAAGAGTCAATTGGGCCTTATTGATGGCATTAAAAAGGTATTCGAAGGGAAAAGAATTGAAGAATGGATAAAGGAAGGAGCCAGCTTTGAAGACGAAACAGTTTGTCGTTCACGGAATCATTTCCATGATCCATTGAAATCCTGGAGCAGTGCAGGTTTTAAAGGGACATTTAGATCATCTGTAATATGGGCGCAGGACCAAGGGTGGTTCGGCTCTCAATTCGGAGGAGATTGGTCATGGAAGAAAGCAAGGAACTCTTTTTATAAAGGCTTGACCGGTTCAAGTAAAACAGAGAGAGACACAAATCTTGCCGATGTGTTCAGGGCGATTGGTCAGGTAATGCACCTTGTTGAAGATGCTTCAGTACCTGCCCATGTGCGAGACGATGGCATGTCTTTCCAATATAGGAGGTAGTTATATGAAATCAATAACAGCACTATTACTTTTAATAATTATATTACCAGTTTCTGCTGGTTGTACTGTAACTCACAAATATGGCCCTTATTATGGCAAGGTAATAGATACTGAGACAAAAGAACCTATCGAAGGTGCGGTGGTATTAGTTGTCTTCCATACAGAAGAATGGGGCCCGGCAGGATCAATAACACGATTTGCAGATGCATTAGAGACGGTAACAGATAGGAATGGAGAATTCAAAATCCCTAACCATAGAGTCACAACTTTTAGACCTCTGCAGGGATGGGATAGATACGGGTATTTTACTATATTTAAGCCTGAGTATGGATGTTATCCATGGAGTTATCCTTGGAATAAAGATGTGAAGCCTATGTTTGTGCCTGGTGGGACATTGCCTGCTGATCAATTTGTGACTATTGAATTACCGAGATTGAAAGCTAAAGAAGATCGATTAAGAAATCAAAGTTGTTTTCCAGTTTCTGTTCCAGACGAGAAAATGAAAAAACTAATCGAGCTTAATAATATTGAGCGTGTAAATTTGGGATTACAGCCCACGCACATAAAGGAGGAAAAACAATGAGAAAAAACCTGCTCCTTACTGTTCTTGCAATAATTTTTTCAAGTGCAACAATAAGCAATGCATATGATACATACAATGTTCATCCGTTAATAAATGAAAATGCGCTTCTTCAATCTAATGTTGATGGCTATTTAAAAAACCAATTAGGTTTTACCAAGGGAATAACAGAACGTTTTCAACAGAAAGAAGTGACAGAATGGATTAAAGAAGGTGCCAAACTTGAAGACGAAACTGTCTGCCGATCACGAAATCATTTCCATGACCCACTTAAGCCATGGGATAGCGCCGGACTCAACAATGCAGCAGTAAATACCTATTGCCTTCTTTTAGGTTATGAAAAGTTTTCTGTTGATTCTTCTTTAATCTGGGCACAAAAGGAGTCGCTTAATCCTTTTTATGACAACCTCTGGTCATGGCAAAAAGCAAGGAAGTATTACTATATCGCGCTGACAGGAAAGAATTTTGACAGTAACATCATTGCGCCTACCAAAACAGATAGAGAGAAATATTTCGCCTATACTTTTAGAGCATTAGGACAGGTTATGCATTTGATAGCTGACTCTTCAGTTCCAGCACATGTAAGAAATGATATACATGTATTTCCACTTGACGTGCTAGGAATTGGTGAAGTCGGAAGGCCGACTTATGAAAGCTGGGCAAAAAAGAATTACCCATGGTTTAATTATTCTGGTATAACAGTTGATCAATCAATTTTCAGTCAAGCGGTCTCAGATTCATCAGCCCCAGTTACCATAACTGCATTATGGGATCAGAATAAATACACTGGCATAAATCCATCAGTAACATGGACAACGAATCCATCTATTTCAAGCTACGGCCTTACGGAATTTACTAATGCTAATTTCTTCAGCGAAGATACGATATTTAAATCTTATACACATCCAGCAAAGGAGAATACAACTGCAAAACTCGTTGAACAATACGCCAAGGACGGAAAGACCGATAAGGTCTGGTATATCCAGGGATATACATCTCAAAGGCTTGCTGCCTATTCATATCTCAACAAATGGCTATTACCAGACAAGTGGGAATACAACCTCGATGGATTTGTCTATGGGGACTATGCAAGCCAATTGATCCCCCGTGCCGTTGGCTACTCAGCAGGGCTCTTGGATTATTTCTTCAGGGGCGAGATGGACATGGTTCCTGAAGGCTCTGGCTACGTGATAGTGAACAACACAGATGAAGACATGGGCGGGACATTCGAACTCTGGTATGACAATAAAAACGATGAGCGGGTAAAAGTATCCGGTGCGAGCTGGACATTGAGCATAAACAAGAAAAGCTCAAGCAACAACAAGAGCACAAACATTACCTTTGATGCTCCAACAGATGCCAAAGAGCCAGGTAAATACATGCTTGTTTTCAGGGGGAAACTGGGGAATGAAGAAGAAGCGGTAGTGGGGAAGGAGATTATGCTTATTCCGCCCCTTATTTTTCTACATAACGGCCAGAATACTCTGTTTATGAGCTTTGACAAAGACTTGAAACTGACTCCGTATCCACCTTTCATGTTAACCTTTGGAAATGCCGGTCTGTCCGGGATCGAAACAACGCCGGCTACAATACAGTCCAATGAAACATTTACAGAACATTACTATATGCCGAGCACAACTCAAAATAAAAAGATACGATCCTCCTATTTTAAAAATTATGGTCGACTTAATTATGGCAATCATCTGCTTGGCAACCGAAACAGCTTTACCCCTACAGGCTGGGATAAGAACTCACCCCTTGAATACAATAGTACCCTACGCCTATCCTATACTTCGGGAAGGCATGATTGGGCATATAGGGGCGATAATGTAATTAAAAATTTTGAAGCCCTTGAAAACCCTTTTAGGGTTAGATATTCAACAAAAGATGGCGTAATTATAGGAAATGCCTTACCGTTCTCAAGTGTTTATGCTGTTTTATCACCAACTAAGGTAATAGGTATTTCAAGTGATTCGTACTTTTATAATACATATGAAGAAGGGTCGGTCATTTTAACAGGTGAGATTACCTATCCCGAATTCGTCCCGCCAATTGTAGATTACAGGGAGAGCACAGCACAATACGAGACTTATCGGTTGTTAATGGAGGGAAATAAATTTTATTTTGGAGATGTTATACTTGGTACTACTGGATATTCTATTACTGCTATAGGTAGTCTTGCAGGCATAACAACTTGCTATTTTAGTGATATTGATAGTAGTGACGCCCAATGGGATAGCTATGGACATTATGACGCAGCTCATTATAGTTTTAAAGGAGAATCTACATGGAATGCAACATACGAAATTAAAGATTATGATGATATAGATGAAGATAAAACATTTATTGTTATGTATGTTAAGAAAGCATCGTCAAGAAGAGCAAATGGCATATCTGGAGGTGGGTTTGGTGCACCAGTTTCAGCTGCTTACCTGCAATTCTCTGCCATCGATCCTGGGTATTATAGTCCTCCATTGCATTACGAAAAGTTTAATGGTAGTGCGCATATATATCAAATTGCATATCGTCTTAGAGGGGGTGAGCTTCATCAAGAGGATGTATGCAGGACTGAGCTTGGACATTACTCTCTTTTGGATTTACCAGGAAGTGCTTGTGATTCTCCAGTATACGCAAGTGTGGATATAACAGAAGAATTTCGAGGTCAAGCGATGTTCAACCCTTCCACTAAAATTTTCGGCTATAATGGCAAGACATATATTGTATATTCATATTCTATTTATGATTACATAGGAGATCCGAAGGTAGCAAATTTTGACTCGGAATTGCTTTCTGATTGGAGGTTTAATAAAAGAATAGTCGGCCTTATCGATGCCGATACAGGGCAGAAATCGGAAACAGAAATTACGGATGCTTTCCTGGGAGATAAGTATGAAAATTTTGATAAGACTCTTTATTCAGCCATAGGTTTTCATAATGGAAGGGGAAAGGAGAAATAATAGGTCTTAAGTGCCAGTGGGTCCGACATGGGAAGTTCAGGCTTGCAGACATGCATTTGCTGACTGTGGGCTGGGGGACTATGACGCACGTCAAGGAAGGATTATTCAAGACTCTTGGGGGAGGGGAATGCGATGGAGAAGAAGACCATTCTTCTGGTTGAGGACGATGGGGTATTGAGGGATCTGATCAAGGAGGCCCTTGAAATGGTGTACAAGGTGCTCGCTGCGTCGAGCTATTCCGAGGCCATGAAACATCTCAATAATGGAATAGACCTTGCCCTCATCGACTATTCCCTTATTCCCTGCCGGATAAGGACGGGTTCGAGGTGATGGGGCGTGTCAGGGAGGCAAAGCCGGGCTTGCTCGTCATCCTTATGACGGCATATAGCTGCGAGAACCTGGCAATTCAGGCGCTCCGGGCCGGGGTGACGGATTATTTGAAGAAACCTCTGACCTTCTCCGATCTGAGAGGTAGGCTGTCTGCGATACTTGAAGGGAAAAATCAGGGGGACGGCCCAGAAAGCGTTGAAAGCCGCGAGGTCTTTATCATGGACTGCATAGCTGCTTTTATGGAGGAGAACTATATCCACGAGCTCACTCTCGACAAAGTTGCAGCCAGGGGAGGGATGAACAGGTTCAGATTCTGCAGAGGCTTCAAAGAGAGGTTCGGGATGAATTATACGAGCTATCTCAATAACATCAGAACGAGGAATGCCGCCCGTCTCATCAAGAACTCCGACATGAAAATCACAGAGATCTCCCATCTGGTCGGCTACAATTGCGTCACGTATTTCGAAAGAGTATTTAAAGCGAGATATGGGGTGCCGCCAACTGAGTACCGCAGGGAAGGAAGAACAGATAAGGACAAATCAAGAACGGAAAAGGGGATGGGTCTAATTAAGGCTTGAATAAAGAAGATTGGAGAGATACGCAGCTCGCTCAGGGCGTTAAAGAATGAAGGGATCTATATTACCGAAGATGAGAAGACCGTCTTCAGCACAGAGGCCGAATTCCGCACCCTCTTCCACACCGTCGATGTAACCCTCGTGAAGGACAGGACAGATGAGTTCACCAAGAAACTTGATACCATCGAGAGGACCATTCAAAACACCTTCTCCGAACTCAAATTCAGGAGGAACTTCTCCGCCTTCCTCACACTCATCTTTGCGGGTCTGGCAGTCGTTGTGGCCTTGCTCTCAGCGACGTACAAGGAGTGAGAGTTGCTTGCTCCTCCCGGCATGAGAAGCCGGAGAGATCACTTCTTCCGTCTCGTTCCGCAATGGCCGACACGCCAGGCGCTGACATCACAACAAGCTTCAGGGATTTTTCCTGAATACGAGAGGCACGTAATCTTTTCTCAGGCCCGGCAATGATGAGTAATAGGACGGTCTCATTAGCCTCCCCTGTATGATCTCTTCAATCCTGTGGGCTGACCAACCTGCTACCCTTGACATTGCAAAGATGGGCGTGAAGAGCTCTTTCGGTATCCCCATTGACCGGTATACGAATCCTGAATAGAAGTCGACATTCGGCGACGCCACTTTCCCTTTTTTCTCTTCAACTATCTTTGGGGCAAGCCTGGCGACTTTTTTGTAAAGTTCAAACTCTTTTCCCATGCCATTCTTCCTTGCGATTTCTTCTGCCTTCTTTTCGAGGATGAGCGCCCGTGGGTCTGATTTGGTGTATACGGCGTGCCCGATGCCATATATTTTCCCTGATTTGTCATTGGCCTTCCTGTCGAGTACCTTTTTAAGGTAGCTTGAGACTTCACCGTCATCATCCCAGTCTTTCACGTTTGCCTTTATGTTTTCCATCATGCTTTCAACTGCTTCATTGGCGCCCCCGTGCAGGTGTCCTGAAAGCGACGCTATTCCTGAGCAGATAGCCATATAGCTGTTCGCACCGGAGGAGGACACCGTTCTGACCGTGAATGTCGAATTGTTACCGCCGCCGTGCTCAGCATGAAGGACAAGCATCATGTCGAATAAGTTTGCAGTGAGCCTGTCCGGTTTTTTGCCCTTTAGCATATAGAGAAAGTTTTCTGCGTGGCTGTAATCCTCTCGCGGCTCTATGAGTGCTGACAACCCTTTTCTGTGGCCGGTTGATGCATGGTAGTTGTATGCAACAATTGTAGGAAACTTTGCCACCAGGTCAATGCATTGCCTTGCAAGGTCTTTTATGTCTGTGGAGTTAGGGTTGTCATCAAATAAGTGCATCGCGGATACGATGGTGTGAAGAGAACCCATCTGGTCATCATGGGGCGGTCTGTTGAGGATTATTTTCTTCGCGTCAATGGGAACGCATCTTCGTTGCGCAAGCTCCTTTGTGAAGATGTCAAGGTGCTTTTGGTTTGGAAGTTCGCTTGTAAGGAGAAGATACGTTGTTTCTTCATAGCCGAACCTCCCCTCTTCCTGCTGGTGTCTGATCAGGTCCTTTATGTTATATCCGCAGTAGTATAGTTCACCGTCAAGGTCTACTTTTTTCTCAGTCCCGTCCCCCTGGATCTCTCTCTTGTAGCCGATTACCTGCCCTTTGCTTGTTATTCCTACGAAGACTCCTGTGCCGTCTTCGTTTCGAAGGCCCAGTTTGATGTTCTTTTCCCTGACAAGATCCGGAGGTATCTTATCGTGTTTTAATGCTAAGTTTTCAATTATTTTGAGGACGTTCTGCATGTGTTTCACCTCGGGGAAAACGATTATTATTACCCTGTTGAACTACTGAATATATAGTAACATAAACGGCGCACACTACTCTTGTTGTTACGAGATGAGAAGCGTCAGAAGCTTTCCCTGCGGGCGAGGCTTTCTCCCAAAGGTTTTACGTCTTTGTTTCGAATCTCAGCTTGCCCGTATAGACAGGAACAGCGAACTTAAGCAGTAAGGTATAGATCAGCGCACCGAAAGCCCAGACCCCTATGGTGATGAGCACCTCAGGGGTGGTGGGGGTGTATTCGTAGATCTCACCCAGGGTATCGGGGACAAAGCCGGGAACCACGAGGCCCAACCCCTTTTCGATATACACACCGATGATGACAAAGATGCATGCCATGTTAAGTGTAGTGAAATTTTCGCGGGTCTTTGGAAAAAGGAACAAGAAGAATGCGGTAATGTTCAATATAGTTGCGGTCCATATCCAGGGGACCAAGGCTGTCTTTCCGTGGAGGCCGAAATAGAGGTACTTGATGGGATAGGTGTGTATGCTTCCGGAATAGAACTCCTTGAATACCTCCGCCCCCAGAAGGAAGAGGTTCAGGCCCATGGCATAGGCGATCAGTTCCGCGATCTTGAAGATTGCGCGGTCTTCTATCTCCACCTCAGATTTCTTCCTGATGATCTGGAAAAGAATAATCATTATAGCAGGGCCAGAGCAAAATGCGGAGGCAAGGAACCTCGGCGCAAGGATCGAGGCATTCCAGAACGGTCTTGCTGACAAGCCGTTATAGAGGAATGCAGTCACCGTATGTATGCTCACCGCCCATGGTATGGAAAGGATAATCAAAGGTCCGACGACGGACATCTTGTATTCTTTCCCTATGGAGAGCCTGTATAAGACATAGAATGAGATGAAGAGGTTTATGGCCAGATACCCGTTCAATACCACCACGTCCCAGGCAAGAAGGGATGCCGGGAAATTCATTGCGCCAATAACGGGTAGAATATGCCATCCCCTGACGGGTTGGCCCATGTCGATCATCACAAAGAGAAGACACATCGAAATCGCGGTTATGGCGAGGAGCTCGCCGAAGAGGACGATCTCCTTGATGGGCTTGAAATTATAGATATATGCAGGGATAACGAGGAGAACCGCCGCTGCCGCGACCCCCACGAGAAACGTAAAGTTGGAGATATAGAATCCCCAGGAGACCTGATCCCTCATGCCGGTGATAATGAGTCCCCTGCCTGCCTGGTCGATGTAGGCACTTACTCCGAGGAGGATGAGGAATAACAGGAACCCTACCCAGAGATAATATTTCTTGTTCCCTATGAAAACCTGGCGTAGGGCTATAAAAAAATTCTTTATTAAATAAAACATTGCATGTTCCTCCTATACTCCGTATGCGAAGAAGTAGTAAAACTTTGGACTTGTGTTCAGATCCTCTTTGAGTCTGAAGACCCTTTTGTTTTCAATGGCATATCTAATCTCACTGTTCGGGTCGAGGAGATTCCCGAATTTCCTTGCGCCCACAGGACACGCCTCTACACATGCAGGGTACCTTCCGTTCCGAGTCCGCTGTATGCAGAATGTGCATTTCTCCACCACTCCCTTATATCGTGGACGGTTGCCGAGGTAGTGTGTTTTTGGGTTTATCTCTTCAGGCTTTCTGTTGGGAGCTGACCAGTTAAACCGCCGTGCGCCGTAAGGGCATGCAGCCATGCAGTATCTGCAGCCGATACACCAGTTATAGTCTATGACCACAATGCCGTCGGGCTCTTTCCATGTCGCCTGTGTAGGACATGACCTCACACAGGGAGGATTTTCGCACTGCTGGCATTGAACAGGCATATAAAAATAATCTTTTTCAGGAACCAGCGAAGGATTGTAGTATTTTTCAGACTCTTCAAGGTCAACCCACTTCTCACCCTTCTTAAAGCGGAGAACCGTTATCCAGTGTATCTGGGGATCTTTGGACTGGTTATTCTCCTCCACGCAGGCATAGACGCACCTCCTGCAGCCGATACACCGGGAGAGGTCCAGACCATACCCGAACAATACCCCGGGCATCGCCTTCTCATTGCCTATCTTTACCGCCTTTTTGTATTTCTGTTCAGCCTCCTTCTCAAGACGCTGGAGGACTTTCTTTATCTCTTCGTCGTTCATTTCCCTGAAGTGCTTCTGGAAGAAGGCCTCCCAGAAAGAGGCGTCTGATTTATTCAGAGGGAGCGCAGCAGCAGCAAGGCCGAGGGCAGCGCCTTTGATGAAGGTTCTTCTATCTATTTTTCTCTCTGCTCTATTCCCCTTAATTCTGTTCATAGGACTCCTCAATATAATTAAGTTCTATTTAATATCCGACGGCCTCATCGGCGGCGGCAACGGCTGGATAGGTTTAAACCTCGGTTCATGCGGCCAGTGACAGTGGACACAGAGAAGATATTGTTTTTCTCCATTCCACATCCCGGTTCTCTTGCCGTGTAATCCTGCCTTCCACTCACGGAATACAACCCCATGACATTGAGCACAGAGATAGTAGGACTCCTCAAAGCTGATCAACTGGCCATTCGCCAGCCTTAATTTATCTCTGTTATCAGGGTTATGGCAGTCAAAACACCATCCGCCGGGCATATGTTTCAATTGGATCTCCTGATGCATCTGTTCAAGTTTCCTTGGTTTTCTATTAACAGGCATCCCCTGGTGACACTGTGAGCAGGGGAATATGCCTGGAGTAAAAGGAGGAGGGGGGACAAAGAATTTTTTGGGAATGTCCTGCTCAGCAGATTCGGCAAAGGAAAAGAGAAGTGACAGAAGGAAAAACAATGCCACAATCAAAGACAAGCGTCTCTTTTTATCTTTCATTACACCTCACCGGATAACGTTAAATGTCACTTTTATTATAAACCAGTTATTATAGACCAGTTCATATTTTTTTGCCAGCTTCAAGACCGATCAGTGGACTTCCTTGATGAATACCGGGAATATCTTGTTCAATCCCCAGAAAAGCACAAAGGGCGTTATGATTACCAGGAGAGCGCCGAATAATCCTTCCTTGAAGGTTTCGATGTCATGGGGAATGATCGGGAGGTGGTAATGCATAAACCCTGCAAAGGTCAAGGAGAATGATTGTCCGCCGATCACGACGTTCCACCTCATCATGAATACGCCGAAGAGTACGAGGAGCACACCGACCACCGTCCGCCGTATAGTCAACCCGGGAAGCAGGAAGAGGATGAAGGGGAGAAGGTTGCCGATGCCGTACTGGAAAACAAAGATATCCAGAAAGTCCTTGCCGTAGATAACGCTTCTCAGGATGTCCCAGGTCTTGACCGCAGTATATCCCCTGAAGATAAGGTCCAGGAGCTCAAGGCTTATGGCGAAGATGAGGAAAAAGAGAAGGTACTTTGCGGTCATCTTGATCACATTGATCTCGATGCCCTTTATCTCTTCCGTTGACTCATAGGTTTCATAGGTCGTCTTTTTTCTCGCCGCGAGGAATTTCCTTATCTCCATGACAACGATATAAGTAAGCATGCAAAGGGCGATACCGGATACCACTGCTGACATGATGAAAATGACGGGCATGAGGGGAGTCATCCACAGAGCATTTGCCTTGACAGAGCCGAAGATAAAGCCTGCATAACCGTGTAAGAAGCATGCCACCGGGATACCTATGCCTGCAAGGATCTTTACCGCCTTTTCGTCCTGATGCAGTGCCTTCTCGCTTATGTCGTAGGAGCCGAGGGTCAGGAGGGAGAAGATAAGATGATATATTTTTTCTCCTGTGCTTTTATCCGCCTTATTACGCAGGGCAAGGGCGGTTTCCACAATATATTTCCTGTAGACAAACCAGATCTCGGAAGCGACAATAGCGCCGTAGGTGCTGAACACAATGCCAAAGGCAGCGATGGCTGAAGTGAAATGGGGTGTAAGGAAAACCTCGATTCCCCGCTGGGGCTGTTGAAGGTGCAGCTGGAGGGGCATCATGGCAACGGGCAAGAGAGCCAGGGAGAAGACCAGGGCAAACCGTGCAATTTCCTTAAGCTGCTTTATCCCGAAGACGTGGTAGAGGGACGAAAGGACAAAGGCCCCTGCAACGAGTCCGGTCATGAAGGGATACATGACAATCTGTACGCTCCAGTAGATATATTCATTGGGGGTTACGAACAGCTCTTTAACTGTCCAGGCTTCACCATGTACCATCTTATATCACCTCCCTGCTTATTCCTATGTAATAGACCTGGGGTCTGGTTCCATACTCATCCTTAAGGACGCTCACCCGCTCATTTCGAATGATCCTCGACACCGGGTCATTGGGGTCCTTGATATTTCCTATCATCCTCGCACCGAAGGGGCATGCCTGGACACAGGCTGTCTTCAGACCCTTGGTTATTCTGTGGTAGCAGAAATTGCATTTCTCGGCCACTTTGTAAACCGGGTGGAAGAATCTTACGCCGTAAGGACATGCCATAATACAGTAGCCGCACCCGATGCACCACTTCCTGTCCACGAGCACCACTCCGTCCGGAGCCTGATATGTGGCACCTACCGGACACACCTGGACACAGGGAGGGTTTTCACACTGGTTGCAGAGTTTCGGGACAAAGAAGGCCTTTTGTATGTCATCCTTCTTGATGTCCTGGAATTTGCCCTCTCCGAGGTCGATCTTGCTGGTGGTAAAGCCGTCCCGCGCACCCTTGGGGGTATCAGCAAATACCCTGCCGTCCTTTGTCAGGACATAGCGCTCCACCCAGGTTCTCGTCACGTTGGCGTCATAGGGGACCTCGTTTTCCAATTTACAGGCCTTCACGCAGAGGCCGCAGCCGACACATTTATAGGTATCCACCAGGAAGGCCCACCGTATTTTTGATTCCTTGCCCGTTTCTCCTTTGGCTGCAAAGAGCTTCCGCGGGCTCACGATCTCTATTGCCGCAAGGGGCAGCGCCAGTCCGGCAATTCCCTTCACTGCATTCTTCAGGAAGTCGCGTCTGTTTATCATTTCGTCCCTCCAATCTTCGGCTTGTGCGGGTTATGGCACATTGAACATTCGACGTCAGGGTTATGCTTTTCAGGGTCAATCCCTCTGATATTCGCCCTGCCGCTCGTAGGATAGGGGAGGGGGTAGTGGCATCTCAGGCACTGTGCCCTGCTCTTGTCTATGGCCAGTTTGGGGGGATCGGAGGGGTGTTCCATGGCAGGCCCGTGACAGTTCTCGCACTGTATGATGGCATGGGGAGTCTGCATAATCATGGCGTACTTGTCACTGTGGCAGTCTTTGCAGTACTCCGCCGATTTATACTTCACGGCGATTTTTGTCTTCCAGTATTCCTCATTGCTCTTTTTGTACCAGCCATACATGTAGCCACGTTCGTGTATGCCGAAGTCCTTGGGCACCAGGAACTGTCGTGCAATGAGTATAAGGAGAACGATCCCGATCACCACAAAAAGTGGTCGCCAGACATGACTCTTCACCGCTTCTACCTCCCCTTCTTCTCTAAGTTATAGTTATTTTATAGTAAACCCAGGGCCCGGACAACCGGCATTGGGAGAGCGTCAGCTCCCCTTTGTCTCCATACTCGCTTTCCCGGGTTCCTTAGAGTCTGCTCTTATGAACCGATGAATCTCTTCGGCTCCTTATATTCATGGCACTTGACGCAGTCTTTTTTCGCGCTCTCGCTGGTTACCTTCCAGACATGGGGTTTATGGCATTCCTTGCACTTCATGCCCACAACCTTTATGTGAAGGGTATGCTTGCCCGTGTCAGGGATATTCCGGTGGCAGTTAAGGCAGTCGCCCCAGTCCGGCCTGACCTTTGCATGGGGCTTGTGGCATGTGTAGCAGTAGAACTGCATCGGCGCATCGGTCGGCACATTGATCTTTATGGCCTTCTCGATGGTAGCCCGGCCGGGTTGATAGTGCTTCACGTCCAGGGAGCCGTCGGCGATCAGCTCTTTTCTGATCTCTTCGCCGCCGTGACAGAAGAGGCATTTTTTCCTCCCGGGTCTGAGGTCCTTTGTCCTGTCGGTATGGCAGTTGAGGCAGGCAAGCTCGCCCATGCCTTCTCCATGAACCACCTTGCCCTGATGACATTTCACGCAGAATCTCTCTTCAGGGGTGAATTTATGGACAATGTATCCGTGACACTTGGAGCATTCCGTCTGCTCTATGAATACGTGCTTCGCATGCAGGTTTGACTTGTTTATCATCGGTGCATTGGGATACCTGGCGTCTTTTTCCCAGTGGCATTTCATACAGAACTTCCAGGGAACGATGATCTTGCCGTGTCTGTCAGGGACCACGGTGGGACGCTTCAATACAAAGCTTATGAGCAGGTTGTTCATCTCGGGTACCGTGAGATGATGACACTCATGGCAGTTGATCGCCTTGTGTTCGCTCTTTTCCCACGCCTCAAAGGAGGTCTTCATCAAATGGCAGCTGACACAGAACTTGGGATTGTTCTGGGTGAAATCATAGAACCTGAAGGACCCGTATCCGGCGCCTACCAGCATCAGGAGCAGGAGCACCGCTATGATGATCTTGCCTTTCAGCGGCATCCCGGTGTCCAACCACCTGAAGGGGCGAAGTAAGAGTTCCTTTATCTTCCGAAACATTCTCTCTCCTCCTTGCAATTCAGCATTCTCTTAGCGTGGTGTATGCAGCAGCTATGGTTTTCTTTATGTCGTTTTGTGTATGGGCAAGGGAGATGAATCCTGCCTCGAACTGGGAGGGCGCGAGATTGATTCCCCTTGAGAGCATGCCCCTGAAGAACCGGGAAAATTTCATGGTATCGGAGGTCTTGGCAGACTCGTAATCAATCACTTCCCTCTCGGTAAAGTAGGTGCAGAACATGGTCCCCGCACGGTAAACCTTTGTCCTGGCGCCTGCTCTCCTTGCCGCGTCCTTCAGTCCTTCCTCAAGCAGGGAAGCCTTTTCCATGAGCGTATCGAATTTCCCTTTCATTGAAAGTATCTTCAGGGTTTCTATCCCCGCGGTCATGGCCAGGGGATTTCCCGAGAGCGTTCCCGCCTGGTACACGGGACCTTCCGGCGCAACCATGGACATGATCTCCCTTTTCCCGCCGTAGGCTCCCACGGGGAGGCCTCCGCCGATGACCTTTCCGAGGCAGGTCATGTCAGGCTTGATGCCGTAGTATGCCTGTGCGCCGCCGTAGGATACCCTGAAGCCTGTCATGACCTCGTCAAAGATGAGGACGATCCCGTATTTCTTTGTGAGCCTGCGCAGGCCTTCGAGGAAGCCTGGACTTGGAAGCACACACCCGATATTGCCCACCACAGGCTCCAGGATCACGCAGGCGATATTTTTCCACTCTTTTTCGATTGCTTCTTTTACGATTTTTAGATTGTTAAAGGGGAGGATGATGGTATTTTTTGCGTAGGACTTCGGGACTCCAGGGCTGTCGGGTATGCCGAAGGTCGTGGCGCCCGAACCCGCTTTCACGAGAAGACCGTTGGCATGTCCGTGGTAGCACCCCTCGAATTTGATGATCTTGTCCCTTCCGGTGAAGCCCCGTGCCACTCTGATGGCGCTCATGGTGGCCTCTGTGCCGGAATTCACCATTCGGACCTTGTCCATGGAAGGGTATGCCCTGATAACCAGTTCTGCCAGCTCTGTTTCAAGGGCGGTGGGTGCGCCGTAGCTCGTGCCCTTTTCCACTGCGGCCTTGAGGGCATTCACGACCCTTGGATGAGCATGTCCCAGTATCATGGGGCCCCAGGAAAGGACATAATCTATGTAGCCGTTGCCGTCCACATCATAGATCTTCGAGCCCTTGGCCCTTGTAATGAAGAGAGGATTACCGCCCACAGCCTTGAATGCCCGCACAGGGCTGTTGACGCCCCCGGGGATCACTTTCGTCGCCCGGTTAAAAAGTCTTCTCGATTTTCCCCAGTTCATATTTCTGTGTTCAATTCCCCCGGCAATGGGACTAAGACCGATGAGGACACTACTGACCGGTAACCGCTTATTAACTCTCGGGATTTAGCCACATTACCTCTCGTTTTACGTAGCTTATAAAAATAGCATAGACCACGAAAAAATGTCAAAGATTCGCATTTTCATGGGTGTGCGACAAATTTATTGGTACTGATTAGGCGCATGCCCTATGCTCCCAGAAGTCTTCCCAGCGATTGCTGAGGAGACAGCACCGTAAGGCGATAATACTATTTGCGCCTTTCACT
>JAMCQB010000035.1 GCA_023382175.1 Nitrospirota bacterium
TCTCCTCTGTTGCTCGAGACTCCTTATGCCTTCTGCCATGCTCACCTCCTAATCTGATAGCTCACACGCTAACAGATTATGCCACAAAAAAATATCTTTTGCAAACCTACCTATATTTTTGTCGCAGACCCCATTTTCATTTACATCACCGCGCATAATATGGTATAAAGAAAAATCAACTTACTACGGAGGAAATGATGAAGAGATTACCATTGCTGGCGATTCTGATGATGTTCGCCCTGCTGTTGTCATGCGGAAAGAAGGGAGAACAGAAGTCATCGGCATACGTCGCCAAGGTCGGTTCAGTGACCATTACCCAGGACGATGTAAGCAGGGAGCTGAAGGGGCTTCCCGAGCAGATACAGAGGATGTTCGAAGGACCCGAGGGCGCAGAGAAGTTTGTGGATGAACTGGTGAAGAAGGAGATGCTCTATCAGGAGGCAAAGAAGAAGGGCTTTGAGGGCAATCCCGACTATCAGAAGAAGCTGGAAGATTTCAAGAAACTTACCCTTATCAGTCTGCTATTGGAAAAGGAGATCGAGGACAAGGCAAAGCCGTCCGACAAGGATGTGAAGGACTACTATGAAAAGCACAAGGCTGACCTGACCGCCAATAACCAGATCCGGGCAAGCCATATCCTGGTGAAGTCGGAGGATGACGCAAAGAAGATCCTTGACCAGCTGAAGAAGGGCGGGGACTTTGCCAAAATCGCCAAGGAAAAATCCATCGATACCGGTTCGGCAAAGAACGGAGGAGACCTTGGCTTTTTTTCAAGGGGGCAGATGGTCCCCGAGTTTGAGAAGGCCGCCTTCAGCCTCAAGGAAGGGGAGGTGAGCGGTCCGGTGAAGACCCAGTTCGGATATCACATCATAAAGGTCACCGGGAAAAAAGAAGGGAAGATCGTGGAGTTCGATAAGGTGAAAGACCTCCTGACCCAGAAAGTGACCGCCGAGAAACAGAAGGAAGCCTTTGATTCCTATATGGATGGCCTCAAGAAGTCATACACCGTGGAGAAGAATAAGGAGGCAATCGCCAGCGTTGGGAGTTCAATCAAGGGGAAGGGGAAGCCCGAGGCTGAGGGTAATAAAAGCCAATCCTCAAAACCGGACGTCAAGAAATAGGAACGCTCACTTCGGAAGAGTTTTGTCGTACTTAGGTATCACATATACGCACGCCTGATCACCATCGGAGAGGCACTGCTCTCTTGAGACACCCTCTCCGATGATTTCCCTGAAGAGCTGAAGATCGTGCGTGCATGCTTCCTTGAAGCGGAGCGCCACCTTTGAGATAGGGCAGTTAAACTGTTTCAGCTTGAAACTTGTGGCGTTTTCCTCCAGGTCAACAATAAACCCGTCCCGCTGGAGCAGATCGCTCAGGGCGTGAAGCCGCTCGGAAACGGTTTCCTTCCCGGACAACAGCCGTCTTATTTCTGATGCGATCCTTTCTTTTCTCCTCCTGAATATCTCGTCGATCTTGCCTTTTCCGTCGAGACGTTCCAGTTCCGTGAGTATGTCCATGGCAAAGGTCTGATAGGACTTTGGAAAAAGGTCGTCCGCGGTCTCTGTCAGCCGGTAGAGAAAGCCCGGCCGTCCCACGCCGTGTTTCCTGGTTATGTATTCAACTGCACCCTTTCTTTCGAGGATGAGGAGGTGCTGTCTCACCCCCATGGGAGTTATTTTCACCTCGTCGCTGAGGTCGTCCACGGACATGCTGCCGTTTTTTTTCAGGGCAAGGAGTATTTTTTTCCGTGTAGGATTATCAATAAGGCCGGTATCCATAAGCAAAAAATAACACAATTACGCCGGTTTGTAAATAGGGAAGCAAAAGGTTTTTCTACCCTCTGCTGAAGATGTCGTCAAGGAGGGGGTTCAGTTCCGCATAGCTCTGAATGCAGGCATCGGGCCTGAACCCGTTATATTTAGTGCCGTCAAACTGGGATAACGGGCTCCTGAATATGATGCATTTCATCCCCGAGTTTCTTGCGCCCACCAGGTCTCTGGACGGATTGTCACCGATATACACAGCGTCTTCGGGTCTTACCCTCAATGCGTTCATCGCCTTGAGGAATATCCTCGCATCCGGTTTTTTGAAGCCCAGCTTCGATGAGAGAAGCCTTGCTTCAAAGAACCCCTTGACACCGGTTATTTCCATCTCAGGCTCGGAAAAAACCCACTGGGCATCGGAGATGAGGCCCAGCCTGAATCTTTGCTTCAGCCTCCCCAGAGTCTCAAGCACGCCCGGGAAGAGACCGAACTGCTTCCTTGTGAGGGACCGGAAAAGCATGGCAGCGGTCACAATCCTGTACTTTGTGGGCCTGGTTCTGCCAAAGGCGGTCATGATATTTCTGAAGACTTCAAAAACATCCACCTCCGGGTATTTTTCAGGGCTTTGTTTCATCATGGCTTCCACCCAGCCAAAAAACCGGCTTTTCAATTCTTCGGGGCTGATCTGTACGTCGAGATAAGAGAGGTACTGGGCGAGGGTCAAATATACCCACGGGTCATATTCGTCAGTTCTTATATCAATAAGGGTACCATAAAGGTCGAAGAATACCCCGTTACGGCGGGTCTCTGGCCTCTCTCTTCCGCCCTTTACCCAATCTCTCAGTTTCATGTATCTACTGTCTCAACCCCCACCGGAGGCATTCATGGGCTTCCCACACAATACGCTTCCGGTAGCCCCAGTCAAGCCAGTCATTCCGGGCTATTCTCATCTCAGTGAGCGCCATGTAAAAGGGCAGTCTCCGGGTGATCTCCCGGAATGCATTCATGGGAGACGGGAAGTTCCCGGTATACTTCTTGAGAAAATGCCGGATGAACGGTTCAGCGGCATAGGGATCCCCTGTCCTCCAGAGGAAGGAATGTTTCAGTTCCCCGCAGACCATGCCGATATCAAATACCTTGTCGGATTTCTTCATCCTCTCCAGGTCGATGGCAGCAACGTTGTCTGAGTTGGAAAAAACAAAATTCGTGGGAGTAGCATCTCCGTGCACGATCACCTCTTCGGCAGCCATAAAGGATCTGCGCAGCCATCTGTCCCTCAGGTTCAGGTAATCCCTGGCGCTGTCCTGACTGATCAACTGCTGTCTCTGGAGCTTCTTTACGATTTTCAGGAAGTAGCGGTCGATAGCTCCGATATCTGCATTCTCCTTCCCCCAGGTCCTGCTGTGGAGGGTATGGAGAAATGAGGCAAGGCGTGAGAGGGATCTCTTTAACTCATGACGTTTTCCCCTGTATACTGCGTTTCTCAGGTAATGGTCGAGGTCTTTACCCTTTACAAATTCCTCCACCAGGGCAAGGCCTATGCGGTCCTCGCGGCAAAGGGGCTTCACCACATAGAAAGGCTGATCATTAAACCCCAGGTCCCGGAGGAGGAGAAGGTTGAGGTATTCTCCCTTGATCCTGCTGAGTTTCTCCTCGTTTCTTTCCTGGAGGTCAAAGAATTTCCCCACCACGGACACACGGGACTTCTCCTCGGAATAGCGGTACACGAGATGATTGCAGGACATCCTGTCCACATGGAACACGGGGTTTTTTATGTCGGGAAATGCCCGGAAGGCAAGGATTTCGTGAAGGGGATCGTCCCGGTCCAGCTGTCCCAGATATTTTGCGTACATGGAAAAGATCCTTATCTTACAGCCTGTAACAGACCTTTTTCTCCCGTGCCTTCTCCACTTCCTCCCGCCTCTGGTCAAAGCCCTTTTTCCCCATCATCCCGTAGGTGAAGTTCTTGCCCTCTTCCACGCCGGGCTGGTTAAAGGGATTGACCCCGTAGAGGAATCCGGTAAATGCCGTTGCGATCTCGAAAAACTGGAAGAGCTGGCCGATGTGGTATGCATCGAGGGAAGGAACGTGAATGGTCATATTCGGTCTTTTGTTTTTTGTGAGGGCAAGTTCCGTGGACTCTTCCTCTGCCTTGATCAATTCCGAAAGGAGATGCCCTCCCAGATAACCGATCCCCTCCATATCCTTAAAGACTTCCGGTATTCTTATGTCTGCTCCAAAATCCAGAACCCTCATGAATATGAATACCTTGTCTTCAGGCCCCTCCATCCAGAGCTGGAGCTGGGAGTGCTGATCCACTGTGCCGAGGGAGGGATACGGTGTCATGCCCATGCCGAGTTTTCCGAGGCTCTCTGCCCATAACTGGCTGAACCATTCAGAGAGGTATTTCAGACCGTCTGCGTAAGGGATCATCACGCTGATATTTCTTTTCTCTTCCTTGTCCATGAGATAAAGGAGCGTCCCAAAAAGGTATGCCGGATTTTTCCATATTTCCGGTTCGGAGCACCTGTCGTTGATATCAGCAGCTCCCCGAAGCATCTCTTTCGCGTCAATTCCGATCACCTCGGCAAGCAGGAGCCCCACAGGACTCAGGACGGAATATCTTCCCACAACCCCCGGGGGAATGGAGAGGGTTCTGAACCCCTTGTCGCGCGCAATGGTTCTGAGGTTCCCCTTTTCAGGGTCGGTGGTTGCGATGACCCTTCCCCCGGCATCGTTCCCCATTGCCCTTGAAAGTTCATCCCATATCACCATGAACGACGCCATGGTCTCCGCGGTGCTTCCCGATTTTGTGATGACATTGGCGATACTCTTCTTAACGTCTACCAGGGAGAGAATAGCGCTGAGAGTGCGGGGATCTACATTGTCATAGATGAACACCCTCGGCCTTCTCTTAAGGTTATGGAAAGGACTGAGGGCCTCCAGGATCGACCGCGGGCCGAGGGCAGAGCCGCCGATTCCGAAGATAAGAAAATCCTCTGCATTTTTTCTTACCCATTCAGCGGTTTTCCTGATCTCGCCGGTATCCTGTCTCACCAGGTCCATGAAAGCAAGCTCAGCCCATCTCTTCTGGACGATCTCATGGTGGGCCTTATCGACTCTGTCCCTGAGGGCCTCGATCTGTCTCTCGGAAATCCCCTTTTCTCCGAGAACCTCTGTCATCATGTTCGAAAAATTCAGTTCTATCATAGTGATCCACAGGCCTTCTAAAAAGTGAGCGGTTAGTTGTTTTCCTAACCGCTCACGCGTCCCTAAGCGCTCCTGTATCGTGGAAACCCGATACGCCTAATAGCCTCTTTCGTAGCGCGTGCTTTCGCAGACCTCTCTCACCTGGTCTTTCACGAGCCGGCCGTCTTCCCACACCCTCTCGTGAATCTTTCTGCATCGTGTCCGGGCATCATAGTCCAAGGGTTCTGCACGGTAAACACCCCGGCCGTCTTCGGTCCTGTACTCCACAGGCCTTCCCGTAGTGTACGCTTCACGTGAAGCGCGGTATGAAATGTCCGCAATGGTTGCTCCCAGCACTGCGCCGAGAGCAGCGCCAATGACGCCCCCGCGCCACGGGTTCTTATGGTCAAGAAGCGCCCCGGCTACACCGCCCACTGCGCCACCGGTAACCGCTCCTTCAGTGTGGTATTGCGTACATGCCGCCAGAGGCAATAACGCAAGCATCATAACGATCGCCACTGCCTTCTTCATCTTCGCCTCCTCCTTTGGTATTTATTATATATTAACACTCTGCGGACAAATGTCAAACAGCACTACATCGGCACTACATCGGGAAAGAGGTATCGCGAGCATGGTTCCCCGCGAGTGTTCTTGATGTATACTATCTCTGATGGTGAGCAGGAAGATAGCTGCGAAGATTGACTCCCTCCTTTCAAGGGAAAGGGGAACCGTTTACAAGGACCCCGGTGGAAAAATCAGTGTCTGCATTGTCTATCCCAATACGTACCACATCGGCATGTCTAATCTCGGTTTCCAGGGTATTTATACGGCGCTGAATGCGAGGGCAGACGTGGTCTGTGAACGGGCGTTCTTCCCGGACGAAGAGGACAGGGGGGAATACCTGAGGACACGGAGCGAGATCGTGTCCCTGGAATCCAAGAGACCACTGAACAGGTTCGACATCGTCGCCTTTTCGGTTTCCTTCGAAAATGATTATCCCAACGTCCTGGCGATCCTTGATATGGCGAGGATCCCGGCGCGTGCCGCTCAGAGAGAGAATATTCATCCCCTCCTGATCATGGGCGGGGTATGTGCATTTTTTAATCCGGAACCGTTGGCGGATTTTTTTGACATCGTCTTTATCGGCATCGT
>JAMCQB010000086.1 GCA_023382175.1 Nitrospirota bacterium
GGATGCAAAAAGAAGGCTGGGGTTCCTGTGGATGCCAGAGTTGCTGCTATCTTCTTCCCCACAAGGCCTGACTTTCCCATGCCGGTGACGACAACCCTGCCTTTGCTTTTGAATATGATTTCGACTGCCTTCTCAAAATCGGTATTGAGCTTTTCTATCAGGGCATGGACTGCGTCTGCTTCGGTTTTTAAGACCTTTTTTGCTATTTCAAGGATATTCATTAAAATACCTCTCATCTGTCATTCCGTGCTTGACACGGAATCCAGACCCCCTTTCGTGGGAATGACAAACAAGTATTCTGTCATTCGAACTGACATCGTAACCATCCCGGTGGAATTTCCTTCCTGCGAGCTTCTTCTTCAATCTCGGCAAGGTCTTTCTCTGCATATTTAAGCCGTCTTTTTGCTTTATTGAGTTTATCTTGTGCAACCCTTTTCTTTTTATACGATAAAACGCTGCTTTCACCTGAAAGTTCCTTTTCTGCTTCTGCAATGTCATCGTTTGCCATCTCTATCTTCTTTCTGTACTGGGTTGCTTTCTTGCACCAGTATTCTTTTTCACGTTCTTTCTTTATTTTCTGTGCTTTCTCTTTTATCTCTGCTGTTCTGTCTGTTCGTACAGTCCGTGGTCCGCTGTCAGATGGATTTTTGTATTTCTCAACATCCTGGTTTGTAAAAACAGGGACTTCTTTCTGGACAGTGCTATCCTCTCCCCAGGCAATAACTGAAAACAGTAAAACAACAGAAATTATCAATAAAATAGGTAAGAACTTAAACGACATTTAACTGCTTCCTCTCATGCGCCTTACGACCAGATCATGAATATCTTTGATCATATTTAATAGATAGTGCATTTCATCTAACTTTATCATATTCGGCCCATCGCACAATGCCTTCTCCGGTTCTGGATGAACCTCCATAAACAGTCCGTCAACTCCCACTGCCACCGCAGCCCTTGCAAGGGGCTCTGCGAACTCCCTCTGGCCGCCTGAACTGCTCCCTTTTCCGCCGGGAAGCTGAAGGCTGTGGGTCACATCAAATATCACGGGATAGCCGAAGGAACGCATGATGGGCAGTCCTCTGAAGTCCACCACCAGGTTATTATATCCAAAGGACGTGCCCCTCTCTGTGATAAGGAGTTTACTGTTTCCCGTGGAGACAAACTTGTCGATGATATTTTTTATGTCCCAGGGAGCGAGAAATTGTCCTTTTTTAATATTCACCGGTTTCCCCGTATTTGACGCAGCAAGGATGAGATCCGTCTGCCTGCAGAGAAAGGCGGGAATCTGGAGCATATCCAGGACTTCTGAGGCGGGCTTAACATCGTCCACGGAATGGACATCCGATACCACAGGGATATCCAATGTGCTCTTCACTGTCCATAACGTCCTGAGCCCCATCTCGAGCCCCGGTCCCCGGTAAGAGGAAAGGGACGTGCGGTTTGCCTTGTCATAAGAGCTCTTAAACATAAAGGGAAGTCCCAGGGCGCCGCATATCTCTTTCAGTTTCCTTGCAGTGGAGAGGGTTATCTCCTCATTTTCGATCACGCAGGGGCCCGCAATGACCACCAGGGGACTGCCCCCTCCGATGGCGATACCATTGATATCCAGCGGTATCACCCCTTCTCCTCCGACACATACGGAAAGAGCGACCTCTTTTCCTTCAGGGCGGCGCCGATGAATGCCTTAAAGAGGGGATGGGGCTCAGTAGGTCTTGATTTGAATTCGGGGTGGAACTGGCATCCCAGAAACCAGGGATGGTCCTCGATCTCCACAATCTCCACAAGTTCTCCATCAGGACTCGTTCCGCTTATCCTCATGCCGTGCCGGGTGCAGATGCCTTTGTACGCATTGTTGAATTCATAACGGTGGCGGTGGCGTTCCGCTATCTCTTTTGCGCTGTATGCCCTGGACGCATGGGTATTCGGTTCAAGAACGCAGGGATAGGAACCGAGCCTCATGGTTCCGCCTTTCTCCGAGACTTCGGTCCTCTCCTCAATCCTTCCCCTCCGAAAATCAAACCACCGCTCCATGAGATAGATCACGGGGTCCTTCACGTTCATATTGAACTCAGCGCTGTTGGCATCCAGTCCGCAGACGTTCCTCGCAAATTCGATCACCGCGCACTGCATACCGAGACAGATGCCGAAATACGGTATCTTCTTTTCCCTTGCGTATTTGATCGCCTCGATCTTGCCTTCTATCCCACGATATCCGAACCCTCCGGGGACAAGGATGCCGTCAACTTCTGAAAGGAAGGCCTCGGGTCCGTGGACCTCGATCTCCTCAGAGTCGACCCACTGGAGGTTCACCTTCGCATCATTGGCAATGCCGCCATGAACCAGGGCTTCCATAAGGCTTTTGTATGAATCCTTGAGCCCCACATATTTTCCCACGATGGCAATACTCACCTCATTCTTCGGTTCTTTTATCTTCCTGACGATATCCTTCCACAGCCCGAGGTCCCTTTCCCTGGAGGGAAGCTTCAGTTTCTCGATGATCTGCTGATCGAGGCCCTCTGCGCTGAGGGCAAGGGGCACCTCGTAGATTGTCTCCACGTCAATGGCATTGATTACCGCGTCTCCGTCAAGATTGCAGTGGATGGCGATCTTTCTCTTCGCCTCGGGAGGAAGGGGCTTGTCTGTCCTGCAGAGAAGGACGTCGGGCTGGATACCGATGGCCCGCAGTTCTCTTACGCTGTGCTGGGTCGGTTTTGTCTTCAGTTCCCCGGCAGTCTTGATGTACGGCACCAGCGTGAGATGGACATAGAGAACATTTTCCCTGCCCACATCATAGCGCATCTGTCTTATGGCCTCGAGGAAGGGCAGGCTTTCGATATCTCCTATGGTGCCGCCGATCTCCACGATCACCACATCATTGTTGTCGCTTACCGACTTGATCGCCTGTTTTATCTCGTCGGTGAGATGGGGAACCACCTGGACCGTGTCTCCGAGATAATCACCCCGTCTCTCCTTCGTGATAACGTTGTAATATATCTTCCCGGTCGTAAAGTTGTTACTTTGCGACGTCCGTATATGGGTGAACCGTTCATAATGGCCGAGGTCAAGGTCGGTCTCGGCGCCGTCGTCGGTTACAAATACCTCGCCGTGCTGGAAGGGGCTCAAGGTGCCCGGGTCAACATTTATGTAAGGATCCAGCTTCTGGATGGTGACCCTCAGCCCCCTTGCCTCAAGGAGGGCACCGATCGCAGCCGCTGCGATTCCCTTTCCCAGGGACGAAACCACACCGCCTGTTACGAAGATATACTTAGCCATCTTTCCACCCTTTCCAAGTCCTGTGGGGTATCAACCCCGATAGTTTCTGACGATGTCTCTTTCACCTTTATCATGAAACCATTTTCCAGGGCACGAAGCTGCTCAAGTTTTTCTATCTTCTCAAGCCTTGAGGGTTCCATGCCCGCGAGTTTTATAAGTACGTCACGCTTGTAGCTATAGATGCCGATATGTTTAAAAACGTTGAACTTCGAACGTTGAACATCGAACCTGTCCAGGTCCTTCCATTCGTCCCTGTGATAGGGGATCGGCGCACGGGAAAAATACAATGCGAACCCCTCCTGTCCAAAGACAGCCTTCACCACATTGGGGTCCATGACCTCTTCCGGATTCTGTATCTCTTTTACCAGCGTTCCGATGTCCGCCCTGTCGTCGGAGAGGAGACCGATGACATCATCAATCATCTCAGGTCGTACCAGGGGTTCATCGGCCTGCACATTCACAATTATATCACAGCGCAGTGACCGGGCAACTTCTGCGATGCGGTCGGTCCCCGACGCATGGTCCCGTGACGTCATCACCGCTTTTCCGCCAAAGGAGAGCACCGCTTCGAATATGGTCTCGCTGTCTGTGGCGACGATGACATCTTCTGCAGAGCGCGCATCTCCGGCATTTTCATAGACATGCTGAATGACCGGCTTCCCTTTCAGGGGGGCAAGGGGCTTTCCCGGAAAACGGGTAGAATCATAACGGGCAGGTATAACGATAACCGCAGACATGACCTACGTAGATTATATCTGATTATCCATAATTTTTAAATCCCTATTTACCTTTCCTGATTTAATCTGACATAATGTGGTTGCGAGGAACGTGATCGACAAAAGATTAAATCCGATTTAAGAAAGCAGGAACCTCTTTGGACATCCCGAGCATCATACAACAGTTGGCTCTTTCTGCACTCCCTGTGTTGATCGCCATCACCTTTCACGAAGTATCCCACGGATTCATCGCCAACAAACTGGGTGACCCAACCGCAAAGATGCTGGGCAGGCTCACTCTGAATCCACTTGCACATATTGACCCCTTTGGAACCATACTTATGCCTCTGATGCTTCTTGTTTTCACCAACGGACAGTTTGTTTTCGGATATGCAAAACCGGTCCCCATTAATCCCATGAACTTCAAAAACCCAAAGCGCGACATGGCGCTCTCGGCAGCAGGAGGCCCGTTCACCAACATCCTCCTTGCCATGGTGAGCATACTCGTGCTGAAATTCCTTGTGATTCCGGCCGCTGCCTTCTTCCCTGAGGGCCTGGCCGAAAAAATACTGGTGCCTGCGGGCATGATGCTCAAATCCAGTGTGGTCATCAATGTGGTGCTGGCGTCATTTAACCTGATCCCCATTCCGCCTCTTGACGGGGGCAGGGTTCTTGTGGGCCTGTTGCCTCACAAGCAGGCCATGTCCTTCAGCAAGATAGAGCCCTTTGGTTTCTTAATCGTCCTGCTGCTCATCGTCACAGGAATAGCAAATTACTTTGTTATGCCCCTGGTAAGTCTTTTCCTCGCATTACTGGGAATGTTTTGAACCAGCTTTCGTGCGAGCCTTTCTTGACAGACCGTCAATGATACATTAATAATAAAAGATATTTTCGACTTCATGTTTGGGAGGGAATGTGGACAGAGTATTAAGCGGTATGCAGGCCAGCGGAAAGCTTCACCTCGGGAACCTTGTGGGAGCCCTCCAGAACTGGGTCAGGCTTCAGGCTCAGTATGACTGTTTCTATTTTGTTGCTGACTGGCATGCCCTCACCACAGGCTATGCACATCCCGAGGCAATAAAGGAATCCACCCAGGATCTCATCCTGAATTTCCTCGCAGCAGGTCTTGACCCCGACAAGTGCACCATTTTCATTCAGTCCAGGATTCCGGAGCACGCCGAACTCCACCTTCTCCTTTCCATGATAACCCCCCTCGGGTGGCTTGAACGTGTTCCGACGTACAAAGAAAAAATGCAGGAATTAAAGGAGCGGGACCTTTCCACCTACGGCTTCCTCGGCTACCCCCTTTTGCAGACTGCGGACATCATTATTTACAGGGCCAGATATGTGCCTGTGGGCATTGATCAGGTGCCGCATCTCGAAATATCCAGAGAGATCGCAAGAAGGTTTAATTACCTTTACAGGGAAGTCTTCCCCGAACCAGAAGCCCTTTTAACGGAATTCCCGAAAGTCCCTGGTGCGGACGGCAGGAAGATGTCCAAGAGTTATGACAATGCCATCTATCTGTCTGACCCCCCCGAAGTGATAGAACAGAAGCTGAGGACGATGATGACCGATCCTGCCCGTAAACGGAGGGCGGATGTGGGGGAACCCGAACTCTCCCCGGTTTACCAGCTCCACAAGATCTTTTCCTCAAAGGAAGAACTGGAATACGTCGCACATGGATGCAGGACAGCAGAGATCGGCTGCATCGACTGCAAAAAGATCCTCATAAAGAACGTCTTCAAGGTCATGGAGCCGATATGGGCAAAGCGAAAGGAACTGCTCAATAATCCGGATATTGTCTATGATATTGTGAAGAAGGGGACGGAAAAGGCGAAGAAGGTTACCCGGGAGACCATGGAACTGGTAAGGGATGCCATGGGACTGGGAAAATTTTAGATGCATAGTGCGGAAATAACTTTTGTGGGGGAGAAGATTCATGAATAGTACGGTAAAGAACAAGAAACTCAGCAACTGGATCAAGGAAGTGGCGGCCATGTGCCAGCCTGACACAATCTATGTCTGCGACGGATCCAGGGAAGAATATCACAGCATGATGGCAAAGCTGTTAGCGAGCGGCAGCGCCACTCTCCTTAAAAAACGTCCTCGCAGCTATCTCTTCCGGTCCGACCCCAGCGACGTCGCCCGCGTCGAGGATCGTACCTTTATCTCCACTTCATCAAAGGACAAAGCAGGACCCACGAACAACTGGGTCGATCCGGCTGAACTCAAGGAAACCATGAAGGGGCTCTACAAAGGCTGCATGAAAGGCCGTACCATGTATGTGATCCCTTTTTCCATGGGGCCGATAGGTTCCCCCATATCAAAGATCGGTGTCGAGATCTCTGACAGCCCGTATGTTGTTGTTAACATGCACATTATGACCCGCGTCAGTTCCCGGGTGATGGAACTCCTTGATGCCGGTGAGGATTTTATCCCCTGCCTGCATTCCATTGGCGCCCCATTGGCGCCGGGACAGCAGGATGTGCAATGGCCTTGTGCCCCTATAGAAAGTAAGTACATAAGCCATTTCCCCGAGGAAAACCTGATCTGGTCATACGGCTCCGGTTACGGCGGCAATGCCCTCCTCGGAAAGAAATCACTGGGGCTTCGCATCGCCTCTGCCATAGCAAAGAGAGAAGGTTGGCTGGCGGAGCATATGCTCATCCTGCGGCTGACCAATCCTGAAGGGAGACAGTATCACATCGCAGCGGCCTTCCCCTCAGCCTGCGGGAAGACCAACCTGGCCATGATGCGGCCTTCACTCAAAGGCTGGAAGTGCGAATGTATCGGAGATGATATCGCATGGATGAAGATCGGCGCTGACGGGCGTCTGCATGCCATCAATCCCGAAAGTGGATTCTTTGGTGTTGCCCCCGGAACGTCCTATGACACAAATCCTGTGGCCATGGATACCATCAAAGAAAATGTGATCTTTACCAATTGCGCCCTCACCGACGATGGAGACGTTTGGTGGGAAGGAATAAACGAGGATCTGCCCGCCCATCTGATTGACTGGAAAGGCCATGACTGGACTCCTGAGAGCAGAACGGATGCTGCCCATCCGAACGCTCGTTTTACTGCTGCTGCATCCCAATGTCCCACTATCTGCAAGGACTGGGAAAACCCTGAGGGTGTTCCCATCGACATCTTCATATTTGGTGGCCGGCGCGGGAGCGTTGTCCCGCTGGTGCACGAGGCATTTTCCTGGGAGCATGGGGTCTTCCTCGGAGCAACCGCGGCCTCTGAAACCACTTCTGCCATCATCGGCGCCGTCGGCAACCTGAGAAGGGACCCCTTTGCTATGAAGCCTTTCTGCGGCTATAACATGGGCGACTACTTCCAGCACTGGCTCACCATGGGGGAAAGGCTCGGCAACAAGGCGCCGAGGATCTTCTATGTGAACTGGTTCAGAAAAGATCAGGACGGGAAGTTCCTATGGCCCGGGTTCAGCGACAACAGCAGGGTGCTGAAATGGATGTGCGAGCGTGTAGACGCCAGGGTGGGCGCGCAGAAATCCCCGATCGGCCTGCTGCCCCTGGAAGGAGACCTTGACCTCTCGGGCCTTGCTATATCGCCAGAGGACATGAAAGAGCTGATGAGTGTCAACACAGCGGAGTGGAAGGCAGAGCTGCCGGACATCGACGCTCATTTCGCGTCGCTGGAAAACCGCCTGCCGGAAAGTCTGAAGATCCAGCTCAGGGATCTCAAGAAGCGTCTTGGATAAGCACACGCTGACCGGTTAGCGCACAAGGTCTTGAAGGCGTGGAAAAGACAACATCAAAGAAAACGCTCGTTAATGTATTGGGCGTCGTGTATGTCCATACAAAGACCAGTGACGGCGGCGATCTTTATCTCACGCGCTTTGCCGAACCCTGCCATGAGCATTTCGAAATAGAAAACTGGTACGAGAGAGACTGGTTCAATACCCATAAGATACGCCTCATCGGTACCAGTTCTGTCCACAAGATACCCACAAGAGAGATAAACGGAAAGAGCCTTGATCTGGTCGTAAAGAACTGCCGCGTCGGCGAAGATGTGCCTATCGATACCCATACCCTGCAGGAATTCTGTGACGCCGAGTTCAACAGTCCATGGGAAGAGTTCTCCCTGGTCATGGAGCTGATGGAGAACGTGTATGGACCTAAGGAAATAAAGGTGAACACCCAGCTGCCGATGGCGATCTATGTGCCTCCTGAGACAATGCAGGTCTGGCAGAGCGGGAGGTCACGGACCAGGATAAACCGTATCAAGGCGAAGCACCCCGGAATCCATCTTGATATCCTGAAGCAGTACAAACTCATCTATGAATGGATAAAGGGCCACACTCTTATGGAAGTGTTTGCGCACATCGATATCAGCCATGATGAACTTGTCGGTCATCTCAGCAGGATTAATTACAAGGCCCTCGGGGATCTGAACAGGAAGGGCTACCTGATGGCAGACATAAAACCCGAGCATATTATCATCGGCGAGGCCGACACCGAACGCATCATACAGACAGGCAAGATCCGGGAGCGAAATGCTCCTGACAGGCAGGTCGATATGGTCTATCGACTCATTGATGAAGGAAGCTACTCAATCATCGACTACGAATTGCTGCTCCGCACCCCTGAACATGACGAGGCGGTAAAATCTTCAAGAAGGCATTCCTATCTCGATGACCAGCGACATCGCTTTGACCCGACTCCCCTGCCTGTCCATCTGTCACAAATGGAGATTCTTGGCGTCCCCTACCTTTACGGGCATGCCGAGAGCACCGGTGGCCGCCTGTGGGTAGTGGGAAGGAATGCGCATCTGTTCGACTATTTCCTCCCGGAAAGGTGGCGGAAGACCCCTGCTCTTAAGTTATCCAATACCAAAGAAGTATTTTACACCATCACGAAAGATAACATTCACCTCGTATGGGAAACGTCGCGGGTTGGCGAGATGCCCGTAGGAGATGAAGAGGGGTCCCGCGACCCCAAGGTTCGCCAATACGGCATCAACAGCCCTTTTGAGGAATTTGCCATCGCGCACACCCTGAACCGGCTTGACATCCCCACTGTCTATGTAAGGGCGATATATATGACCGGAAGCGCAAAGGTAGAGGCATCGACCGATCTCAGAAAGTACGAGTCTCACAAGGATATCCTTGACCCGGAAGGCAATCCTGTCCTGCAGGAAAACCACAACTACATCACCATACGGGGCTATTACAACGGTCCTGATCAGTGGGTTGCCGAGCACGAGAAGGAGCTTTACGCCCCCATGGATCTTTCAAAGGCCATCTACAATCGGATCATAAATGAAGAGCAGTGCCAGGAGTTCCTGGATACGGTAAAAGAAAACCTGCGGCAAAACGGTTTTGACGGATCATCTTTGAGAGCGAACGATCTCCTGTTGGCCGTCGATGATAAGAAGGAGATCATGAAAAATAATTCAGGCGAAGCAATGGTACTTATCTGCAATTTTGAACTCATATGGAAGATTTCCTGATGGCATTGCGTCCTCATAACGCCTTCTCTTGCAAAGACAGAGCAGGTCACATGATTATAAGGACGTTCATCATGCTATAATCCTGCATGCGATTCATCGCAGACCTCCACATCCATTCGCGGTACTCGCGAGCAACCAGCAGGGATTTTTCCCCTGAATCCATCTGGAAATGGGCGCAACTAAAAGGCATCTCGGTCATCGGAAGCGGTGACTTCACCCATCCGGGGTGGCTGAAGGAGTTGAAAGAGAAACTGCAGCCGGAGGGCAATGGCCTCTTCGCCCTGAAAAAGGCTTTTCGCTCCTCTGATGTTCCGGCCTCTTGCAGGGGAGACGTTTTTTTTCTCCTCTCTTCAGAGATAAGCTGTATCTACAGTAAGGCCGGCAAAGTCCGCAAGATCCACTCAGTTGTCCTTGCGCCTGATTTCAGGGATGCAGAAAAGATCAACGCGGCCTTGTCAAGAGTGGGTAATCTCAAATCCGATGGAAGGCCCATACTTGGACTGGATGCAAAGGAGCTCCTGAAGATCGTGATGGACGCCTCTCACGGGGTGCTGCTCATTCCCGCCCATGCCTGGACACCTCATTTTTCGATCTTTGGGGCGGCTTCAGGATTTGATTCCCTGGAAGAATGCTTTGAAGAGTTAACTCCTTCTATCCATGCCATAGAAACAGGTCTTTCCTCAGACCCGCCCATGAACTGGCGTCTTTCAACCCTTGACAGGATAACCCTTATCTCCAATTCCGACGCCCATTCACCTGCCAAGATAGGCCGTGAAGCGAATATCCTTGATACTGATGTGTCCTATGAAGCAATCGCAAAGGCTATCAGAACAAGGGAAGGGTTTTCCGGGACTATCGAATTTTTCCCTGAAGAGGGGAAATACCATTATGACGGTCACAGGACATGCGGAGTGAGCCTGTCTCCGAAAGAGACTATAAAGCATAATTATCTCTGTCCGGTATGTGGCAAAAAGGTGACCGTGGGCGTCATGCACAGGGTAGAGAAACTTGCAGACAGAGATGAACGCTTTATCCCCACTGGTGCGCCGGTGTTTCATTCGATCATACCCCTGCCGGAGATCATTGCCGAGGCCGTGAAGGTAGGTGTCAACAGCAAGGCAGTGGAAAAAAAGTATTTTAGCCTCCTTGAAACGCTTGGAAATGAGTTCGGGATATTGATGGACTGTTCTGTCGACGATATTGAAAAAACGGGGACTCCTGAGATTGCAGAAGCGGTGTCGAGAATGAGAAAAGGCGAGGTTCATATCGAGCCGGGGTTTGACGGAGAGTACGGGAAGATAAAGATATTCGAAAAGATCGAACGGAAAGAGGTCAAGGGGCAGACCGCACTTTTTTGAGCTAAAGCCTGCCCCCTTCCCTTTCTAAAACCTCATTCTCACCCTGTAGGTAAGCTTCACTTCCTTGTCCTTTGGAACCGGTATGGCAAACTCAGCAGTGAAGGCCTCTGTCTTCTCATGTTTATGGGAAGCATTGAGCATGGTCCAGTCCCCCGGGATCGGCTCGATTACTTTGACGACAACGTTCTCTTTCTTGTGATTCCTCAGAGATATCTCAAAAGCCGCTTCATAGGTGTCATAGGCGATCTTCTTCCAGTCCGTCTGTTTCCTGCTCCCCACCACGTCAAAGGCATCTCCCAGCTTCACCCTGACCTTTTCGTCCTTCGGCGTATGGTCTATGGAATCCTCCCCCACGAACTGAAGGCTTCCCTCGTTATCTTTTTTGTATACCCTTACCGTGCCTTTGGGCAAAGGGATGCCGAGGTTGTCCTCCTTCCTATTCGCTATCTCGACAAAGACGCCGATCTTTTGGTTCGATATCTTTTCCCCGTAGCTGCTCCGGTAGTAGTATTGCGCACCGTAGTAGACCAGTTCCTTTTTCACCGAAATGTTATCGGCATTCACAAGGCTTATCTGCTTTGTCTGGTTGTCCTTGATCGTCGCCGGTCTCTGGAGGGTGTAAATATGGTATTCAAAGAATTCTTCCTCTTTAAACTGAGGAGCAGGCTTTGCCGCAACCTCTGCCATGCGCATCATCCCCTTTTTATATTCCACCTCATCCTTCACCCTGTTCACATCCCCTGCAACGAGCTTGATCCTTGCGTTCCCATAGGTCGTGCCGCTTCTGTTGTCGATTGTGACCCATCCTGAGAGATCTGCCCTATCATCCCTCTCATTCAACGTAACGACATAATCGGCCCTCCAGTTGATGCCGTTGGTGAGGTAGGACGCCTCGACCTTCTGGAGAGAGATGAGGCTGTTTTCGAGGAGCCAAAGGAGGGTCGGCTTTGGGATAAGGTTTTCCGGCACACCGGGGAAGATGATCCTTCCAGGATGGCCGAAGGTGATCTCATCGCCGATCTTGAAGATTGGCCCTCCGTTGTTCGAAAGGAGCGTGGCAGTCACGATCTCCTCTCGCTCTGTGTAAGGGTTCTTGTAACAGAGCTTCACGTCCTTGCCCACGTACTTGTCCATGAGCTTCTGGGGATTGAGAAGATCATACTCATAATTCTGCTCAAGGACCTGAAAGCTGTCGGGGTTTACGAGGGATTTGATGTGCACACTTGTGGGGATGATCTGTGATGCCACATCCATAAATCTCAACTCCCCCATACCCTTTTGCAGCTTAATGTTCCTCTGGTCTTTCACAAGGCCGAGGTTGACGTTATAGATCGTGACGGCAATGCCCGTCTGGTCATCAACGCCTGTGGAAAGGCTTTCTGCTTTCTTGACTTCCTTTGCAGGTGCGACTTCGTTGAAACCCGTTGCCAATAGGAAAACTAATAGCAAAATCCCGAACATCCTCTTCGCTTCCATTTTCAACCCTCCTTTGATGTTTTTGCCGCTCTTGGTTGATTAGACAAAAGAGGGGTTGGAAAAGTTCCAGGGCCTGAGGCAATAGTTACTTCCGGGAGATGGTTACACCGACACCCATTTAGCGGACATCACACGACCAATATTTTGGCCGGAGCAAGGTTTGTAATCTACATATTTTTAGAATTCCCCGTCAACGCGCATTTCAGGAAGTACCTCTTGCCTCAAGAGGAAAGGCAGAGAAGAACCGCTTCGGGATTGTGAGAAGCAATTCAAAATAAAATCTGACAGGGAATCCCCACCTTTTCAAATGCCATCCGCAACTCCTCTCCCTTTTGCGAGAAGAAGCTGTCTTTCATGGCCCACTGCAACCCGTATCTCTTGTATGTCCAGTCTGCGTAATGATAGTTCAGCTTGTCAAGGAGCACATACTCTACTTTACCCTTAAGCGCGCTCACCAGCCCCTCGGCACCCGGAAGGATCGGCGCGACCATGGCAAAGGTTCTGATCCCTTCGGAGCGAAGATTCGCCAGGGCCTCAATCCTCTTTCCTGATGGTGGTGCCCCCGGTTCAAATATCCTCCTTATCCTCTCATCCGCCGTAGTTATCGTGAATCCGACCTCGGCATCGTTTGCTCTCTTCAGTATTTCGATATCCCTTAGCACGAGAGAGGATTTGGTCTGAACCGTGAAAGGCCAGCCGTTTTCTACGAGGATCTCAAGACATCTCCTCGTAAGCATATACCTCTTCTCTATGGGCTGATAGGGATCGCATACACCGCTTATCCATACTCTCCCGACCCTTTTTCTCTTCACCTCACAGGCTAAGAGTTCAGGGGCATTTATTTTTACGTCCACAAACTCCCCCCATCTCTCCCTGTGACCTGTAAACCTCTTCATAAATCTGGCATAGCAGTAGATGCAGCCATGCTGGCAGCCAACATAAGGGTTTAACGCATAATCATAGACCTGAGACTTGGACAGGATACTCTTTGCCTTTATCTCCCTGATCTTCATTTATTAAACTTGTTCACCTCAGATTCGACAACCGGATTGCGGATCATGCCGATCCGCTCGATCTCGACTTCAACAATGTCACCAGCCTTGAGAAAGACAGGAGGTTGTCGCTTGAAACCCACCCCGGAAGGGGTCCCGGTAGCGATGAGATCGCCTGGCTGAAGGGTCATAAGTGAGCTCAGGAAGGCAATTGTCCGCGCCACAGAAAAGATCATGTCTCGCGTGTTACCCTGCTGAAGTGTGACCCCATTCACGCGCGTCAATATCTGTAAGTTCTGAGGATCGGGGATATCGGAGACAGGCACGATTCCCGGGCCCATCGGCGCAAAGGTATCAAGCACCTTTCCGGCTGTCCATTGACTGCTTTGCATTTGGAGGTCACGGGCACTGACGTCATTCATGATCGTGTAGCCGGCGACACAGGTGAGCGCCTCGCGTTCGGACACCTCCTTGCATCTCCTGCCGATAACGACCGCAAGTTCACCCTCGTAGTCGATCTGCGTGCTGACCCTGGGCATAACAATAGGACTGGTTGGCCCACACAGGGCATTGCGGAATTTGGCAAAAAGTGGCGGGACCCTTGAGGCACTCATCTGCAGTTCCCTCGCGTGCTCATGGTAATTAAGCCCCAGACAAATGATCTTGTCAGGATCGGGGACGGGTGGGCCAAGTTCAACCTTTTCGAGAGGCATAAGCTGCTCACTTTTCCTCTCAAAGGCATCTTGCGCCCGTTCAAGCAATTGATCAATAGTGGCGGATCCTGCTTCGAGAAGGGCGCGAACAGTCGACGGATAGGATGCGGGATTCAGCGTGGCAGCATCCACAAGAAGAGAATCTCGTACGATCCCTGCACGCCACGAACCTTGTGCCCGGTAACTCACAATGTACATAATACTCCTTGAGTCATTAATGATTGCTGCTTGAAATATGGATGATTATATCATGCCTGCAATGCGCACATTTCAGGAAGGAGTTTTATCGAGATTCGGCAGTTCTTTCGACCTCTCTCCTAACCGGTTTCCTATGGACACTTCCCATATTCTTCGCTCTCTCACTTATCCCTCATACACTCTTAATGCCGAATGCCTGGCGATCAGATCGAAGTCGCTACAGTTTCTGCCGTTGATGGCGCAGCTTCTTTAATTCGGCGAAGCTCATATCCACGGCTCCGCTTCCGGCCATCCCCTTAAGCTGCTCTCTTAGCCGTGCTTTAATAAATTCTTCAAGAGCCAGGTTAATGGCCTCTTTTCTCGTGCGGGTACCGGCAAGCCTCATGGCCCGCTTTAGGAGATCGCCGTCAATGTCTATTGAAACTTTCATGAGTCCTTCCCCTCTCCTCTCTCAAACAAGATAGCAATAAGGCGTATCCAATGTAAAGCCAAACAATCCCAGACAAGCGAGAATCCAGCAGGAGAAACTGGATTCTGGGTCAACCCCGGAATGACGTGCCGTTGCTCTCAGGATTTTGGTCATCTATGGATTCTTTGTAAGCTCGATTCTCACCCTCACATCCCTCTCCTGCTCCTTTACATCCAACTCCTTCTCCTTGATTTCCCCGATGACTTTCAGTTTTTCTGATAGTTTATGTAATCTGCTCGTTTTCAAAACAGCCGAGACGACCTTCTTCCCGTCTGACGATTCCACTTGAACCACTTTGCCTTCAAGCTCCTTCAGTGTTTTCTCAATTTCTTTACCCGCCGCTTCAGGGTCTTTGACGAAGACGGTCAAGATCAAAGGCTCCTCTTTCTTCTTCTCCATATACGAAAGCTTCGCTCCCGGCCCAGCCGCCGTGGGTTCCTGACGTGCTTCGCCCTTCGCCAGAGCCCCTGTGGCCGGAGCCTGCTCAAAGGTCTTCGCAGGGGCTGGCACATGCACCTCCTTCTTCCTGGCTTCCTGAACTGTTGACGGAGCGAGTTTGTCTGCCTTCATATCCATTTCTTTAGAGATAGAAGGCTGTGCCGCCGGCCTCTCGGGAGCGGGCGCTGCTTTCCCGGAAAATCCCCCCTTGCTCTCCTCCAGAGATAACCCCTCCTCACTCCTCCCCTTAGATAAGGGGAGGACGGGTGGGGTTACGCCCTTGTCTTCCGCACCTCTAAGAGCAGGCTGTTGCCCCTTCTGGGAAATCTGAGGAGCGACTTCCTCCGTAGGCGCTTTTGCAAGCTTGATCCCAGGCTCGATCGTTCTAAAGATATAGAGCGTTGTTAACGCTATCGCGATGGTCGCGATAGCACCGACAGGGAGCTTTATATGAAGCGGATAAAACAATCTCTGGAACAGACCCTTCCTGGGCTGGGCCTCTGCACGAACCTTCGCCATAATCTTCTGCTTCATCCACACAGGAGGTTCGACAGTTTCAATGCCTTTCACATGTTCAACCGTTTTCTTCAGGTCGGCAAGGGCTTCCGCACATTCAGGACATGACTTAAGATGTTCATCGATAACCATCTTCTCCTGCGTGGAGAGGACGTCATCGATATACGCTGAGAACTTCTCCCTGATATCTTTGCAATCCATTTACAGTTTCCCCAGGACCTTCTTCAGGCATTCCTTCAGTGCATCCCGTGCCCTGAAGAGCCGCGACTTCACTGTGCCATCCGCAATATTGAGCATGCCGCCGATCTCCTCGTAGGAGAAGCCCTGAATATCCCTCAGGACGATGACCTCGCGGAATTCGCTTTCCAGTCTGCCTATACAGTCCTGCACTTTTTTTCGTGTCTCTTCTTTTTCGAGTTCCTCGACAACCGTGGCTTCTCCGGAAGGGACCTCTCTGGCGATCGGTCCGTCATCCGCCTCTATAGGGTCATCAAGCGAGTATTGCTCATGTTGTTGCGCCGTTTTCATCTGCTGTAGCCGGTTCTTCGAGAGGTTGATGACAATGGAGCAGAGCCACGTCGAAAAACGGGACATCCCTTTGAAGGCATGAAGATTCCGGTATGCGGAAAGGAAGGCGTCCTGGACCACCTCGCCCGCGTCTTCGTAACTGTCCACCATTCTGTACGCAATATTGAAGAGCATCTTCTGATACTTCCCGACCAGTTTTTCAAAGGCATCGACATCACCCTTTCTGACCATGGCGATAATGCCCATGTCCTCCTCAGGCCCGCTTTGTTCTCTCCTTTCCATCTTATGAGACAGGGCTCAGAAGGATTTTGTTCATTATGAGAGGACCGGAGTCTGTTGGAACGCTTCAGTGCGGATGGCTTATCTCCAGATTTTGTTCTGTTTGTGCTGATTTGAAACGCCCTTGAAGGGGTTAATGGCGAGCGCTTCAGGGATGAACTCGCCGCACGCGCAGTTCCATCCATCGTTTGCGCGCTGCCCCTCAGTGAGGACTGCACCGCAGGCAGGGCAGAGGAACTCGGTTCGGTCAACTTCCGGATTGTCCATGGTGATTCCTATTCTATCACATCCTCGCCCGACATACGACGGATCCTTTTCCTCCGTGCCTTCTCTTCCCGGAGGCGGGCAGCAGGTGTTCCAGGGGACAGATTTCACATAGGGGCTTCGGCCTGCAGTAGAGCTTCCCCACCTTCACAAAAAGCGCATGGTACTCATTGAAGAGCGCCGCGTCTTTTTTCAGAGACCGATGAAAGAGGTTTTGAAAGTCTCCGTAGGATTTGTCATGCTCCATGATCTTATGTCTTGACAGAACCCGTTTTGTGTAGGCGTCGATGACAAAGACAGGCTTTTCAAGGGCATAGAGCAGAATGGAGTCTGCCGTTTCAGGTCCTACGCCGTTCACGGCGAGAAGCCTTTCCCTCAGGGTATGAATATCCTCTTTCTTCATCTTCTCCATGCTGCCCTGGTAATTCTCAACGAGAAAATTGATGAATGCTTTGAGCCTTCTTGCCTTGATATTGAAATACCCCGCGGGTTTTATCAGGGCAGCAAGCTCGGACGCGGGCATCCCGTAATTTTTTTTTGCGCTGAGCACCCGCGCTGCCTTCAGGTTATTAATCGCCTTTTCGACATTTCCCCAGTTAGTGTTCTGTGTAAGGATGGCACCCACCGCGACCTCAAAAGGCGTATCCCCGGGCCACCAGTGCTGAGGGCCGAAGGCTTTCAAGAGGGTCTTGTAAATGACTTCAATCTTGTTCATGTAAGGATTCAGATTTTCTTATTCTATCACGAAGGGGTAGTAGAACAGACAGGTCATCCGGCCAAATATTTCAGATTCTAAGGGCTGGGCGAAAGACAGCTTAGTCGTAAGGCCTTCACTTATGATATCGGATCGTAATCTATTATCTTTCGTTCTTCGTGCCATTATTCTTCCCCTGGCATATCGACGATCCGAAATACTACGTCCAGAGTGAGTGTCTGAGTTTGATAAGTCTAATCATCATAGCTTCGTCTTCCTGGGCATAGGCTTTTTCTATAGCGCCCATTTTTTCGAGAATAATCCTGCTTTCAAGCTTTTCTTCTTCAGATAGGTCCTCAAATAGCGATTCAATATCCTCATGCCTTTTTTCACAATAGTCACTCCAGCCTGATGCCTCGGAGGGATCGGGGCGTGAGGGGCGTGTAGTTTTCCACCAGGTGTAGAGTTCGAATATTTCTTTTGCGCCTAATGCCTGTGGTGTGGAGATGTTGTAATCGGGTTGTTGTAGCCTTTCCCCTTCGGGGAGCCATTCATAGTCATTTTTGAGGGTCATCTCCCATTTCAGGTGTTCAATACCCGCCTCAGGGCATCTCCAGGGTTTCCAGCGGAGAAGGTGTGCGCATTTCCTCCACCAGGGGGTTTTAAATCTATCCTGTGCCTCTTTATCCAAAATCACAAAATGCCACGCTTTTCCAAGCTCTACGAACTCTACAAGTTCTGTGAACATCCCGTGTAAGAGTCTCGTGTCCATGTCATGCCATTGTCCCGGTTTAAGTCCTGTCTTTAAATAGTGCTTTTTATCTATGAACCTGTTGTAGAGATAATTTCTGGCATCACACAGATTATCGTAGGGATAGTGCAATATGGGGATCAAGCTTTTTGAAGGCGATAGCGGGTTGACGTTAATATGAAGGCAATATCCACGGCTTCTGGGCTAATCGCCTGTCTGTTGTTTTTCTCCCCAGGCGGGGGTGGCGGCCGAGGACGCGCAGACTGAAAAGAGATTGAAGCTTGCCGGTTATCTCATGATGGACGCGTATAGCAGTTATGTTGATAAGGTTTCAGGCGAAACTATTCACAACAAGCCAGTTATCCATCCGAATCTGTTGGTCGAGGCAAAGCCATGGGGCGTCTATCTGAGTGTTGGAATATATCACAACCTCAAGGGCTTCGATTCGCATTCAGCCAATTCCCTGGAATATGCAATAGGGATTGAGAAGGAAATCGGAATTTTCAGGATTGGTGCAGGATACGGCTATTCTGATATCAAGACTTCCAAAGGCGATGTGCATTATTTCTACTCGACCATCGAATTCCCGGAGATGTTCAATAAACTGACGCCATACGCGGCTGTGGAGCTTGACTTGCCTGCGAAAAAGGAAGTACTCAAAGGCGGGTTTATGTATCGCGCCGGGGCAAAGTATCCAGTTAAACTATCAGGCCAGGCTATAGATATCGACCTCTCACTTGCCGGACATGACGGGATCTACGGCTACCGGCCTGAGAAGATAAGCTCAGCTCGATTGACACTTTCTACGCTCATAAAACTCTGGCGCATGGAGATCACCCCTGAGATCAATTTCCAGAAACGCCTCGGATATTCTTCCAACTCCGGTGGAATAGCAAAAGATAGAATCTACGGCGCGATAAGAATGGCCCTGCCGTTCAATATTTTATAGAGGGATGGAAGGCTAATTACGGCAGTTCAAAATTGCCTGCTACGATACCGGGCACGGTAATGTCCTCGGCAAGCTGTTCCCATCGCAGCGCGTACCCGTTCAGCCGCAAACTAAGACCGGGGAGCTTTATGGAGAATTTGTTATACTTCGATCAATTCAACTTTGACATTATATCCAAGCTTATGAAGGAAGTCATAGCAGTCATCCCACGTGAGGCCGAACTCGTGCACATCTCCGAGGCCGATACGGGCGACAATATCCCGCAAAAGCTCAAAATTATCGCTCTCAAAGTCCGCTTCGCGCATCATATCTTCCGCCCAGCTCACAAGACCATACAAATCGAGTTGTCTGTTAATATATTTAAGGAGCATTTCTACAAGTAATTTCTTTGTTACAACCACTTTTATCCCTCCTTTACTTTCTTATGTCCTTTGTCTATAGGGAACTTCTCGTGTGTCTCAACTATATTGACACAGAGGGTGCCCTTATCATCGTATATTTCCTGGCAAAACCTGATTGTTCCCTCATTTTCATCAACTTCTTTTATATATCAAGCCTTCCACCCATGCCTCCCGATTACGTCAACCCAATATCTTCTGCCGCCGCCCGGCAATATTTCCCATTCGGGAAACTTTTTCTCATTGAGTCGTCTCTTATCTTCACGATTCACTTAATAAGAATATAACATAAACGACGAAGTTTGGCCTGTCTATAGACAACTTTCGAGACATCTCAGAATAGTCAGTCATAGGTGGACCTTGATCAGAATGGGTAACCACTTTCGCCAGATGTGTCCCAAGAGTTAAGGCGAGAATATGTTATATTACGTCGGCATATGTTATGCCAAGCTACAGAGCGCAATGGATATTACAAGGAGATAAAAACGGATTCTGTAGACCTCTCAAAACAATTGAAGGCGGCTCTTGAGGAGTGCGCTCGCCTGAGAGAAGAAAACAAAAGTCTCAGATCTCGTCTCGGGGTCCCGGAGCAAATGCCTGTGATGAACTGAATGTTCCGGCAGCTCTTGAGCGCTCCCGTTCGGGCAATGGAGGACATGTCTGGATATTTTTCGATTCCCCGCTTCAGGCGGCCCTTGCTCGCAAACTCGGCTCTGCTATCATTACCTTTACGATGGAAAAATATCCCCAATTGGGCCTCTCTTCTTACGACAGGCTCTTTCCGAGCCAGGACACCATGCCGAAAGGCGGTTTCGGAAGCGTTATTGCCCTTCCGCTTCAGAAAGCCCCAAGAGAAAAAGGTAACTCTCTGTTCGTTGACAAGAGCTTTGAGCCCTATCCTGATCAGTGGGCTTTCCTTTCGAGTCTCAGGAAGATGGGAGCAAAAGAGGTTGAAGCTATTGTTTATGAAGCGCAGCGTAAAGGGAAAATAATCGGGGTCAGAATCAGCCTGACTGAAGAGGGCCAGGAGGACCCGTGGACCTTGCCGCCGTCGGGCGCAAAGGTCAAAAAGACACTTGAGGGGCCATTCCCTGAAAGAATCGGCGTCGTCATAGCCAATATGGTCTATATCGAAAAAGAGGGCCTGCCTTCCGCCATGATTAACAAGCTCATCCGCCTGGCGGCCTTCCAGAACCCTGATTTCTATAAGACTCAGGCTATGCGCCTGTCGACTTACAACAAGCCGAGGGTAATATCATGCGCCGAGGACTTCGGCAAACACATAGGACTGCCGCGCGGATATATGGATGAGGCTTTGGAGCTTCTGAGGGTCCACGGCATCGAGGTCGACCTCAGGGATGAGCGGTTTTCGGGAAGGCCTTGGCCGAGCAGATCGCCTCTATCCCTGAGGGAGAAGAAAGGCTGATCATCGCCACAGGCAGGTACATAGGCGAGGGATTCGATGATGCCCGTTTGGACACCCTCTTTCTGACCATGCCGATCTCTTGGCGCGGAACGCTCCAGCAATACGCCGGCCGCCTCCATCGCCTGCACGACAACAAAAAGGTCGTCAGGATTTACGACTATGTGGATGCTAACCTTCCCATGCTCATGCGTATGTATGAGAAAAGGCTTAAGGGCTATAAGGCAATTGGTTATTCAGTGCTGGACATCGAAGATTCTGGCATCTGATATATAAAGGGTCTTACAGTATAATGTTCTGCACATTATTGGAGGTCATTCCCGCGAAGGCGGGAATCCAATTTAGCCAAGAGTGGATGCCCGATTAAGGTCCTCGGGCATGACGGATGAAGGCTAAGAGTCTGCCACTCTCGCTATTTCATCTACCACCGGTTTTCTGTAATGTATTCACAAGCAGCTCTCCAATGGTCGAAAAGATATTCTTCAGAACTTGGGTTTCGGGGAGTGGTATCTTCAGATAGGACTTCCCGGTCTTATCATCCTTGCCGATCACGGCAGCGAGATGGCCGGCAGGCGCGGGCTCGTCAGTCTGGGCAGATTGGGATACAGCCTTGCTCAGGTCCATAAGGAAGCGTGCCCCGCTCATGAGAAGATCGTTCAGGGACTCGATATTCTTCCGCTCACTTTGCCTTATCTCACCCGCCTGCCCGGCAACGTCCATGACCTCCGTGACTTTGTCGGCTTCCTTCTCTTCAGCTTCCTTCTGCCTCTCCTTCTCGGGGTCCGCCTTCTCGATATTCTCCGTTGCCGCTTCGACGGACTTCATGAACCTCTTGAACTGAGACTCGCCCACCATCACGACATTCTCACCGTCGCTGTCGAGCGCGCCCGCAAACAGGGACTTCTTGAATTTCAGAAGCCCGAGTATTCTCTCCTCTATCGAGCCGGCTGTCACAAAGTTGATCACCCTCACCGTCTTTCTCTGTCCGAGCCTGTGCACACGGCCTATGCGCTGCTCAAGTATGGCAGGGTTCCAGGGAATGTCCAGATTGATGACGACGGAGCCGCTCTGAAGATTCAGGCCGACGCCTCCCGCATCAGTGGATAAGAAAACCATGCATTTCGGGTCTTCCCTGAATTTAGATATCAGGTTCTTACGATTCCGGGAAGGGATGCTGCCGTTTAGATGGACGTAACCGATACCATTTCTTTTCAGTATGTGTTCAACCAGCTCCGTCATCCTGAGCCACTGGCTGAAGATAACGACCTTCTCTCCGCCTTCGAGGACTATCTCACGAAGAAGTATTTCCAGCTCCTCGATTTTCGGACCGTGAATGGTTTTCTTGTCTACGAGATAGGTATTGTCTGAGGCCATCCGCATATAGTTTAAAGCGATCTGGAGCCGCCTCTGGTCCGCCTCGCTCAGAAATTTGTAACGCCGCCATTTGGCTACAATTTTTGCAACGATGTCGCAGTTCTCATCATGTATGACTTGCTGCTCCGCGGTCATAAGGACGAAGAAATTCTTATCGATCCGCTCCGGAAGCTGCTTGAGAACTTCGTCCTTCTTCCTACGAATCATGACATTCTTCAGGGAATCCCTGACCGACTGGAGCGCCTGATAACCTATCACCTTGCCGCCAGGGTCCGTGATCCTGTGGTTGTGCACGAAACGATATAAGGGTCCGAGATGCCGCCTGTCGATGAATTCCATGATGGAGTGGAGTTCTTCAATCCTGTTTTCGATGGGCGTCCCGGTAAGTACAATAGCAAAAGGAGACTCGAGCTGTTTGACGTACTGCGCGGTCCTCGTCTTCCAGTTCTTTATGCGCTGTGCTTCATCAAGGATTATCAGGTCAGGCGCCCATTCCCTGATCAGCTCTATGTCCCTGAATACCAGCTCATAGTTGAGAAGCTTATAAAAAGAGTCGCTCCTAAAAAGCTGCTTCCTTTGCTGGTTGAGGCCCTCGATCACTTCGACTGATCTCCCGACGAATTTTTCGATCTCGGCCCGCCATTGGTATTTCAGCGAGGTAGGGGAGACAATGAGGACCTTTTGTACCTTGAATAATCCGGCCATCAGCTCTGCCGCGGTGAGCGCCTGTATCGTCTTGCCGAGACCCATATCGTCCCCGAGAAGGCACCGGCCGGCCTTCACCGCAAACAATGCGCCTTCGCGCTGGTAAGGGTACAACTCAGTCCTGATAGCGTTCTTGAAAGCAGGACTATTGATGCCTTCCCTGAAATGTGTCTCGACAAGTTTCCTCCGGTATTCCGCGTCCTGATGCTCGGCTATATAGGCCAGCACGTCGTCATAGCAGCGCAGCTCATGACCATTGTCTGACTTCACGCCGTCGAGAAATTCGTGGAAGTTCAGGATGCGATCATTTCTGAGCGCTCCGGTCGGCTCAAAAAATCTTTTCGCGAGAGATATCAGTTTGGGCGGCGCATTCTTCCCTTCTTTGAATCTCACCTCCCTCTTGAGCCCATAGCTCAAATACACTTCGGAATAGGGCGGGATGTATCCCTCCTTAAATGCCTTTGCCGCCCCTCTTCTCTTCATCAATTTCGACAGGGCGAATTCGAGGTGCTTGCAGGTGCCGAGATTATTAATGGCGTAATCAGGACAGGAGCAGTAGTTGTCGCCGGGTTTGTCTCCCCGGATCGCCAGTTTGTAGGTTTTGCCGGACAGGGGATTGTTGAGCGAGAATTCGGAAAAGATCGGATGGCCGCCGATATTCTTAAGTCTATAAGTCTGCTGCTCCGCGAACTGCTTCCGGAGAAGCCGCTGCCACTCCTCAAGCTCGATATCGTCGGGCTTATGAAGCCTGGATACTTTTAGTTTGATAGGCTTAAACTTCGCCTTTCGCGGTTTCTTGGCAAGTTGTTTCCGGTCTGCGGATGCGCTTTTCATTCTTGATTCCATAGAACATCTCCCTGTTCGAGTTTGTCTATTTTATCACAATCCGGCAAAGCTGAGACATCAAATGCCCTGACGGCTTGCAGGATTTCTGTGCTAAAATATCGGGCGATGACCGGTAAAGACAAATACACTGAAGCGGCAGCGCTTGACACGTTAAAAACTGTCTTCGGTTTTCAGGCGTTTCGCCCGAATCAGGAAAGCATCATCCAAAATATTGTGCACGGGCGGGACGTTTTTGCAGTAATGCCGACTGGCGGAGGGAAATCGCTCTGTTATCAGCTCCCGGCGAAGATGATGGAAGGCACCGCCGTCGTTATCAGCCCGCTCATCTCTCTGATGAAAGACCAGGTTGATGCTGCGCTCGAAAACGGGATACAGGCTGCGTTTATGAACAGCTCGATGAATGCTGATGAGGTGGCCGGTGTCTATCGCATGTTGAGATACAACAAGATAAGGCTGCTCTATATTGCGCCCGAGCGTTTTGCAATGCCTCATTTCCTCGAAACACTGAAGACCTTCCCCATCTCTCTCTTTGCAATAGACGAGGCCCATTGCATATCGGAATGGGGTCATGATTTCCGTCCGGATTACCTCAGTCTTTCTCTTATTCCGAAGCTGTTTCCTGATGTGCCGGTTGCCGCCTTTACCGCAACAGCAACCCATAAAGTTCAGGAAGATATCATCAACAAAATCGGCCTCCGGGCTCCCTTCATCGTGCGTGCCTCTTTTAACCGAGAAAACCTTTTTTATCAGGTGAAACCGAAATCAAAGGTTGAATTCCAGATACTGGAGTTCCTCAGGGAGCATCAGGGCGAATCAGGCATCATTTACCGGACGACCCGTGATTCGGTGATGGAAACCGCCGATTTTCTGGTATCCGTAGGCGTCAAAGCACTCCCATACCATGCAGGATTATCTTCTGAGGAGCGGAACAAAAACCAGGAGGCGTTCAGCAAGGATGAGGCGCAGGTGATTGTGGCGACTATCGCCTTCGGTTTGGGCATAGATAAATCGAATGTGCGGTTCGTCGTCCATGCAGACCTTCCAAAGAATATCGAAAGCTATTACCAGGAAACTGGACGCGCGGGCCGTGATGGCGATCCGGCCCACTGCCTCCTGCTTTTCAGTAGGGGGGACATCCCGAAGATCCGTTATTTCATTGACCAGATAACGGATGATGGTGAACGCTCCATCGCAATTGAGAAGCTGAATCAGGTCGTGGGATTCGCATCCCATAACGTATGCAGGAGGAAACAACTCCTTGAGTTTTTCGGCGAGGACTATCCTGACGATAATTGCGAAGCCTGCGATATCTGTACCGGCTCCGCCGAACAGATCGACATCACCAGAGATGCGCAGATCATAATGTCGGCAATATCAAGGACGCAGCAGCGGTTCGGGACAGGCCATATTATCGACATCGTGACCGGCGCGGACACAAAGCGGATACGCGAACTCAAACACTACGAGATTAGAACCTATGGCGCAGGAAAACAGAAGGACAGGAAACACTGGCGGTTACTTGTGAACGAACTCCTTGCTCAGGACCTTATCCGGCAGGAGGGCGATCCCTACCCGGTGCTGAAGCTTACTCAAAAGGGCTCCGATGTGCTCTACGGCAAAGCAGAGGTGAAGGCTTTGAAGAGGGAGGAAGCAGGAACAGGGACCAAACGCGCACGAGAGGATGATTCCGGGCAATATGATGAGACCCTTTTCGAGAAGCTTCGCGGTCTCAGAAAAAAGATCGCGGAAGAACATCAGGTCCCTCCCTACGTCATCTTCTCAGACAGGACCCTCCACGAGATGTGCAGGCTCTATCCTGTCACATTGCCCGATATGAGAAGGATCAGCGGCGTCGGCGACGCCAAACTTGAACGGTACGGGGAAGATTTTGTCGCAGAGGTAAGAAAGTATCGAATTGATCATCCCGGCATCAAGGTACCGGAAGGGAGGCCCGACGACTTCACATATCCTCAAGACGATCGATCAAGGAGAAAGAAAAAAGGCGAAACTGTTGAAGAGACCTATGAGCTTTTCAAGAAAGGAATTTCCCTTGATGATATCGCCAGACTGCGCAACCTCGCACCCTCCACCATCGCCTCACACCTTGAGCAGCTTATCCGGGATGGTCAGGACATTGATATGGACCGCCTTGTCGATCCGGCAAAGCGGAAAGAGATCGAAGAACTTTTTTTATCTCTCGGGCAGTGGAGCCTGAACCCCGTTATAGCGCACTTCAACGGCGCAGTGAGTTATGAAGAGGCGCGGTTGGTAAGGGCGTTGCTGTTGCGCGGAACCCAGAGATGAAGCCCTTCTGAAATGCTCACGATCTTATCCGCATTTGAAAGGTGGTTGGCTAATACTTCTCCGCTTGGCAGATTCGATGGGGAGAAGAGGTGTCGCCCAAAACTTCTTCACCCGACATTCCTGCTTTGGCGCTCATCACTGTCACAAATCCTTTCTTGACTTCCATCCATTTCAATAGTAGTTTATTATAGCTAATCAAAACACATTCAAGGAGTAATGGATGCTCGATTTGAGATTTGTGAGAGAAAACCCTGAGAAGGTAGTAGAAGCTCTTCAAAAAAGAAACTATGATATTTCAGTGTTTGACGACTTTCTGAAGAACGAGAAATCCCGCAAAGGGATGCGTGAAGCAGTTGACAACCATCGCATGAAATTAAACGAGATTTCTGAAAAGATCGGAGTGATGAGAAGACAGGGAGAAGACGTATCTCAATTATTACAGGACGCAAAAAGCCTTTCGGAAACAATAAAGAACCAAGAAACTTATTTAAGTGAGTATGAAGAGAAAATAAGAAATTCACTACTTGTAATCCCGAACATCCCCCACGAGTCCGTACCGGTAGGAAAGGATGAAACAGAGAATGTGGTGGTGAGGACGTGGGGGGAACCGAAGGCGTTAGATTTCCCGGCCCTCAACCACTGGGACATTGCCGAAATACTGGGGATCATCGATTTTGACAGGGCCGCGAAGATTGCCGGAGCCCGCTTTGCTCTCATGAAGGGCGCAGGTGCGAGGCTGGAACGGGCATTGATGAATTTCATGCTGGATCTCAACACCTCCAAGGGATACACGGAGGTGTTTCCGCCCATACTGGTGAACAGGGAGAGCATGACCGGCACAGGTCAGCTCCCGAAATTTGAGATGGAGCTCTTCAGAGTGGCTGACCCTGAATTCTACCTCA
>JAMCQB010000082.1 GCA_023382175.1 Nitrospirota bacterium
CTGCCACAGGGAACTATCGGGGGGAAGGATGTCCTGAATGCCCTTGAGGGCGCTGAACCGCGGGGATGAACTCACGACGAGATCCCGCCTGCCTCTTCTCCTTCGCGCTCTTTGTCAAACTCCATCATCCGCATGTGGCTCTCGATGAGCCTCTTCAATTCTTCCTTGAAGTGCCTGCGGATCCCCTTGAGGTCAACGATATCCTCATGGATCTTCACCACTTTCTCCTGGGCGTCTTTCATCACCCCATCAGCCTTGATCTCAGCCTCCCTGATGAGGAGCTCCGCCTCTTTCCGCGAATTGGTCTTGTATTCTTCCACCATCTGCTGGGCTGTCATGAGGGTCTCCCTGAGGGTCGTCTCCATGTCACGATATTCTTTTATCTGGTTCTCTGCCCGGTGGATCTGTTCCTTCAGAGAGGCGTTTTCCCTGAGAAGGTCTTCCATCTCCTCCCTCACGACCTCCAGAAAGGCATAGACTTCCTCCACATCAAAGCCCCTGAACTTCATGGGGAACTGCTTTTGCTGAATATCAAGCGGCGTGATCCTCATAACAAGGCCCCTCCTTTTAATTTATAGCCGAACTCTATCAGAGAACTTATCAGAAACCTCCGAATGAATATAATAGCAAGAATCACTATCATAGGAGAAATATCAATGGGACCCAGCCTGAAACCGATAAGCCTCCGTATGGGCCTGAAAACAGGCTCGGTAACGGAATAAAGGAATCGTACAATGGGGTTATAGGGGTCCGGGCTGACCCAGCTTATGAGTGCGGCAATGATCACGACCCACATGTAGACAGAGAGAACAATATCGAGGATATTTGCGATGGCCAGTATTAAGTTACCGAAGATAAACATCACTCCCTCCACGTTTTTAGAGTATCACCCTCCCCCTTATCCCCTCCCTCAAGGGAGGGGAACCTCTTTATACATCCTCTCCCCTGGGGGGAGAGGACAGAGGAGAGGGGATGTCTTCTTACTTATGCGCTTCTTCTTATGGCTTGCCCAACTCTTCAGCGCGCTTTCTTGCTGCCAGGAGGGCGTCGCTCACAATCCCGGGGAGATCCTTCTCGCCGAACACCTTTAATCCCGCCGCGGTGGTCCCACCCGGCGAGGTGACCATCTCCCTCAGTTTTTCCGGGGTCATGCCCGTTTCCAGAAGCCGTGCCGTGCCGACCAGGGTCTGTATCGCAAGTTCCGAGGCATTGTCCCTGCTCAGTCCCATGGCAACTCCCGCCTCGACCATGGCCTCCGCAAACAGCGCAACAAATGCAGGGCCGCTCCCTGACAGGGCGGTCACCGCGTTCATATGTTTCTCCGGCAGGGTCAGCACTTTGCCTACGGACATGAACATCTCTCTCACCGTTGCAATCTCACTGTCGGAAAAACATTCACAGAGGGACATAACAGTCATGCCCTCCTGGACTATGGCAGGGGTGTTCGGCATCACCCTCACAAGCCGCCTTGTGTTCAGCCTGGACTGCAGGTACGAGAGGGGAATCCCTGCGGCGATGGATACCACGGTCTTTTCCTCAGTGATCACCCCGGATATCTCCTCAAGAACTGCGGCCATGTCCTGGGGTTTTACTGCGAGGACTATGATGTTGCATGAGGAAGCCACCGGTTTGTTCAGGAGCGTGGTCATTATTCCGTAGGACCGCTCCAGATAATTTCGCCTCTCCTCCCCCGGCTCTGAAACGATAATATCCCGCATGCCGTGGGAAGTCATCCCTTTGATGAGCGCCTCTGCCATGTTGCCCCCGCCGATGAAACCGATCATATTGTCTCCTGTGCGCTAAAAAGAGAGCGCGTCCCCTGCCTTTTATATAACCTCTTCTTATCGCGTTGCCCCGGCATTGAACACCACTCTTTCAACTGGTTTTCTTAAAGTTCAGTTGTGCCTGTGCCGGCTTCTCGATTACAGGCGCCTTATATTCCCCAGGCTCGCATCTCAACCCGGAAATATCTTGCTTATTTTTTGTATCACCGCGCTTCGCGCCTCTCTGCTCAAGGAAAGCCTTGACCGTCTTCCGGTTGAAACCGGGGATGCCGAGCTTATGAAGATCGGCGGACGTAGCATGATCAATGGTAAAGGCGGGGATATTTGCCTCGACCACTTTTTTGGCCGTGGTATAGGTCTTTGTCCCCTTGGGTCCGTAGGGAATAAAAACAACATCTCCGAGAACACAGGCCATCCAGTTCCGCTCCATAATGTTTTTCCTCGACTGCCTTCCATCATCGGGGTCGCAGATGGAGAGCATGAGGAGCTCGCCTGCCTCGGCCTGCCTGAAATATTCATCCCGTTCCGGGAACTGGTGCAGCGGCGGATAAAACCGGTCGAGCAGATAGGATTCGTAGCTTTCGTTCTTCAATCCCTTAGCCGAAAACAGCGTCACCGTTTTTTCTCCCAAAAGCGGTTGCTTCTTCGGCCTGTATCTCTCGCTTCCAAACCCTTTAAACAGTCCCACCCGGAAGATTTCCGTCTCGATTATCGAATGCCAACTGCCCAAGTAGTTCAGATCGTATTCCCGAATGGTAAAGAGAATATCATTCGTTTCCCACAGCTCGGTGCCGTGGCTCTCGTCCGAGCAAAGGACGGACATAGTGAACCGGTTGAGGAGTTCCAGATTACCGTTATAATAGATTGTCGGGGCTTTATCGCCGAGGCGTTCCTTAGCCTTGCGGGGGTATTCAGGGTCAGATGGGGCTATTACTCTATATTCCATAGTTTCCTCACCAGATCATCTATCTCGTTCTCAAAATGCTCTGCAGGTTTCCCTTTTTTCACCAGATTGTGCGCCTCTTCAGACAATTCCGCAAGCTTCATATGGATTTTATTATCAGGGTTGAATTTCGGAATTGCAAGATTATTCATTACAGAGGGAGCGCCGAACCCCCTCCCCGCAGAAGAAAAGCTCTTAATGAAATCGTCAATGATCTCTGAGTTTAATATGGCGCAGAGATAATGCGCTTCGTCCTTGTCATTGACCGCGAAAAAAGACGTGGTGTCTGTCGAGATTAGCTTTTTGGTTCCAAAGTCCGTTCTCATGCTGGATATGACCACTGCGTTCATCTTCGAAGCCATACGTTTCCACGTTACCCTATACTTTGCAAATGACAAGTTGCTGATATTATACATTGAATAAAAAGGGACTCCTTCATCCTTTAGGTAGTTGTCCGCACAGGCGTAGGTAAAGAGCATGGAGAAATCCTTTTCGCCTCCTCCCAGTTTCGTCTCATGCCCTTTCAAAGAAAATATGCCGTATCTGTGCCACAATTTGAGAGTCCTTTTTCTGTAATCGTCCGAAAGATAAGGCCAACGCTTTCTTCAATATGGCTATCGGATAATTCTTTCATGGATGCTTGTTTATTTGAATTGATTCGTCCTCAGCTTCTCACAAGAACCAGAACTGACGAGCGAAGCTTTCTTAGCGCCTCAGCATTTCTGATTGCATCTTTCCATGTTTTGTCTATCCGGTTCTTATGCTCGTAATAATACGAGAGCGCGTCATGAACCTGCGAAAGATTAAGGTGCGGAAGGGCAATTACTACATCTTCCGGCGACATCCCCATAACCTCATATCTAATGGCTATGTCCAGAACGCGAATCCCTGTGCCGGCAATAACGGGCTCGCCGCCCCTAATTTCCTTATCCATTGTTATATAAGGATGCTGAATCTCTTTAACTGATGTGCTCATTAGATCACCTCCCATAAATACTGCTGTGATATTCTATACCAAAATACCTGTTTTTTCTATAGAAATACATCATTTCCTCTCTCCGAATATCGCCGTACCTACCCTCACCATGGTCGCTCCCTCTTCAATGGCCACCTCAAAGTCACCGGACATGCCCATGGATAATTCCGGCAGGGGGATGCCGCAGTCCTGAGCAGCGTCCCTCAATTCTCTCAACGCCTTGAAATAGCGGCGGGCGTCTTCGGGGTTCTCAGAGAAAGGCGGGATGGCCATCAGTCCCCGGAGAAGGAGATACTTCATAGACGCCACTTCGGCCAGCACAGGCATGAGGTTACGCCTATCGACCCCGTGTTTCGTTTCCTCCGGGGAGAGTTTGACCTCAACGAGCACTCGCTGCACTTTGCCGATCTTTTCTGAGTGTTTACTGATCTCCCGGGCAAGCTCGACGGAGTCCACGGAGTGTATGAGATCGAAGAGCTGAACCGCATATTTCGCCTTGTTCCTCTGAAGGTGGCCTATCAGGTGCCATTCCATGGTCGGCAGTCGAAAGTTGGCAGTCGATAGTCGCGCAAGCTCTTCTATCTTTGCCTTGGCTTCTTGCACACGATTCTCACCAAAAATCCGCAACCCCGCATCCATCGCTTCTCTTATCTGCTCAACGCCTACGGTTTTCGTCACTGCAATGAGCTTCACCTCTTCAGGGTCCCTCCCTGCCCTCATGGCGGCATGGGACATTCTCTTGTACACCGTGCTTATGTTCTCTAAGAGCGTGGGCGTTTTCATTTCATCATGTTCTCATTGCCTTCTGATACTCTGCCCAGAGTCTCTCCTTAAAGATATAGTTGTCGATGAAGTCCCATGGCAGTATATCATGGAAATCTCTCTGCTGGAAAAGATAAAAATCCGGATCTATGCCTGCTTCGGCGCATGCTTTCCTCCAATCCTCAATGCCCTGCATCCTTTCCAGTACCCCCGAAATCCTCCTGTCACCCCGGGAGAAGAGACCCTGCATGTAGGCATATTTCGGGACGTCATGGAACGCCTTCACCCCTTTTAGCGGCGCAAGTTCCTTTTTTATGGATTTCAGCCTGCTCTTTACCGCTTCCATTTTTTCCATGGGATGCCACTGAAAGGGGGTGAAGGGCTTCGGGACAAAGGTGCTCAGCGTCAGGACAATTTTCCCTTTTTCCGAAATCTCCCTTATCTTTTTCACAAGGGAAATGATTCCTTCCACATCCCTTTCGTCTTCTGTGGGAAGGCCGACCATGAAATACAGCCTGAGGGTCTCGATCCCCTCGGCGAGGATAAGCTCCGCTGTTTCGAGGATGCTCTCTTCAGTTATCCGTTTGTCGATAACGTTCCTCAACCGCTGGGTGCCTGCCTCGGGCGCTATGGAAACACTCTTATGTCCCTTGAGAAACCTCATGAGTTCAGCGCTTTTCCTGCTCGCCCTGAGGGAGGTGATGGAGAAATCAACACCATCCATGCAGAGGACATCCCCTGCGTACGGGTAGTCAGTGAGGGAGGGGGCGATAAGTCCGACCCTGCTGCTCATTGCCGCTGCTCTCTCTATCTCTTCTTTTAATACCCCGGGGTCTTTCTTCCTCACCGGCTTATATACGGAACCGGCGACACAGAACCCGCAGTGCCACGGGCATCCCCGCATGGCCTCGGTGAGGTACATGCCGGAAAACTCTGTTTCCGGCGTGATGATGGAAGGCATGAAAGAATGTCCTGATATCTCCCTTACATATCTTCTCTTTATCTGTTCCGGCGCATCACCCCGTGCTGCTCTTCCGGCAATCCTCCCGTCATCTCCATAGGTGATCACGTAATGCTGCGGCAGGTAAAGTCCTTCAATGCCCTTTGCCCTCTCAAAGAGGTCTTCCCTGCTCCTGGAATCCCTGTAGGAATCCATGAACTCCGGAAGCATCTCCTCTGCCTCGCCGATAAAGACGATGTCAAAAAAATCCGCCAACGGTTCCGGATTAAAAAATGCACATACCCCGCCCATGATCAGGAGGGGATGAATATTCTCTCTCTGAGCGGCACGCGCCGGAACAGATAAAGAGAA
>JAMCQB010000163.1 GCA_023382175.1 Nitrospirota bacterium
GACATTACCTCCTTGGATTAGGGTGACATGAAGAGTACAATATCCCTGAGTTCATCCGTCATTTTCTCCAGCGCATCAACGGCTTCTCCAACGTTAGATTTCGTGTTCTACTTTAGCAGATTTGAGGAGCAATTTGCACTTGGCCTGCAAAAGCAGTATGAAATTTAGAAGTGGTGCGAGAGGGGGGAGTTGAACCCCCACGGTTGCCCACTGGATCCTAAGTCCAGCGCGTCTGCCAGTTCCGCCACTCTCGCTTACTTCGATTTTAAAGTAGTTTTCTTTTTTTCTGCAATCCATTTCTGAAGAATGCAGCAAAAAGCAGTGAGATTTATCATGTTAAAATATTTGCGATCAAGGGTGACAAAATATAATAAGTGTTACTATAGCGCTCTAAGTACCTATCAGATAATAGTTCCAAGTTCTGTTAGCAGGTAATATGCTTCTTTTCGTTCATCGTCAGTAATGTTATGCTTCAGGATGATCTCTTTGACCCTCCCTATTGCCTGGAGCTTCAGTTGCCTGGCCACCACGGTGAAATCAATCCCTGCATTTTTCATTATCTCTTTCGAAGTCTTCTCTCCAACAACGGGAACCATCATGGCCAGAAAAGCAAGCACCACACCCAGTGCCTCAGTGGGAGACCTTTCCAGTTCCGTCCTCTGAGCATACGCGACCACTGCATTGAAGATTTCTGCCAGGAGTTCGGGGCTGTAGTCCCTGCTGTCCCTGAACGGACTGTTGCTCGGGACTGCTGCCTGGCTGCTGTTCAGGTAGTCAGTACGCGCATTTTCCTGCTGTTCATATCTTTCCATCATGTATTTGACGAAAATATCAGCAAACTCCCTGCAGTGTTTCCTGACCATGGCCCTGAAAGGCCCCTCGGTGTTCCACTTCCTGAGAAGTCCATGGGAGATCCCAAGCTCCATTGCCATGGTAATCTGCTTGTCAGCGGTGAGCATATAAAGGGTCGCCAGGTACTTTTTCTTCGAAAACCCGATACGCTGCCCCTTGGACATCCCCCTTCGCGAGGGTTCCGCGTACGCCTTGGCTTTTCGCTCAATGAAGCTTTCCAGCAGTGTATTGTCCATATAACTATATGTTAATGAAGGACTAATAACATAGTATATGATAGTGTTACTTCTGTCAAGTGGAAAAGTCAAAAGAAAGCTTACCATATTCGCTAATAGGTAACTGCAACCCTCTAGAGCAGATGACCATGTAAGGGTAAGACTCTGCAAAGAAACACATTTCCGCTTTCTTGCTCCCGTTTTTTTTGCAAGGGCGCAGGATTTGTGATATTATGATTATTCATGGTGGAAAGAAGGCACTACCAGCGGTTTGTGGTGGAGGGAATCGAAGGCACCCTCATGTTCGCCACTGATGTTGATATCATCAATATCAGCATAAACGGCGTCGCCCTGAGGGCCAACAGGAGGCTCGAAATCGGCAGGGAATACACCCTGAAACTTGAATTTCACGATAAGGTCATATCGTTAAACGGCATCGTTGCCTGGTCAGTGCTGAGTGAGCTTGCAAGAGGGCAGCATGAGGAGAAGGTTCCGATTTACAAGGCAGGGATGCGGTTCACGAACGTTATTTCGGAGAAGATGGCGAGACTCCTTGATTTTATAGACGAGAACAAGCTTGCGCCGGAGCACAGGCTGACCATCAGATTTGGTGTCAGGTCCCCCGACAGGGCCAGTCTCAACGGCCCCCACAATTACAAAGTCAAAAAGGTGAGTGATAACGGCATGCTCATAGAGACCGACCTGCCCTTCGAAGTTGAGGAATCGTTGCCCATGGAAATATCCCTTTCTGATGACACGACAATTCGTTTTGTGGGGCGCGTTGCCTCCTGCCTCGAAATCACCAATGAAGTCCCTAAACACTATGATATCGGGGTAGAGTTTATAGAGATATCAGGGAACGATAAGGCCAGATTCAATGAGTTCATCAAGTCCCTGCGTCCTACTCAGTCATAACGTCATCGGAGAGTTCGTCCACATCGTCTTTTGTTTTCGGAAAGTGTTTCGCCAGCAGTTCCCCTGCTTCTTTGATCGCCTCGCAGAGCGCATCGCAGGCGTGTCCTTCGGCGATGCCCTGTGATACCTTCGCTGCGAATGTGTTCAAGGTCTCCTGTCCTATCTTTTCGTGGATCCCCTTGTCGGCCAGGACCCAGACCTTCCGTTCCAGAAGGGAGATGAAAAAGAGGACGCCGGTATGCTCCTTCGTTCTGTTCAACCCTTTTTCATGGAAGGCCCTGATGGCCCGGTGGAGCACCGCATGTTCCCTTCTCTTCACCCCGAGAAAGGCGGTTCTGAGGGGATGGTATTTCTTGAAGATGCTCCTGAAGGGAAAGAAGAAGACGAATGCCAGGGGGATGAAGAACCACATTGAGGCATTGAAGAAGAAGGCAGTTATCGCCAGTGAAAGGAGGCTTCCACCTACGACGCCGCCCATGACCTCCCCGTCAAGGTAGTCGTCGCTTCTGTCCATCACCATCACCGCCACTTCCCCGATGGTGCGGCATTCCACTGCACGGGTCGTCTCTTTTATCCGCTCCCTCTCTTCTTTGCTGAAAAACTTCTCGACCTTGTGTTTCATTACCAGTCTCCTGATGCCCCGCCGCCGCCGAAATCACCGCCTCCTCCACCGCCGAAGTCGCTGCCTCCCCCTCCGCCGCCACCGCTGTAAAACCCGCCCGGCCAGAATCCGCCTCCACCGCCGTAATGGCGGCCGCCCGCTGAAAAGAGGGCGGGAAGAAGGATCCCGACGATGAGGCCGATGACAGCGAGGATAATAAACCAGATAGCGCCGAGGGATATGGAGGACAGAAGGACGCTCAAAGGAAGTCCCACCGCTCCTCCGACGGCGCCGAGGGGCCGGGACATGCTCCCGAGAACGAGGATAGCGATCCCGCCGAAGAGCAGAAACGTAAGAAGGCGCGACGAGGTGTCGCGTTTTTTGACTTTATGGTTGCCGTTTGCCTTGAACTCGCCGCGCGTGGCGTCGATGATGGCAGAGACACCTGCAGTGAAGCCCCCGTCATAATCGGCACGTTTGAATCTCGGTTTCACCACAAGGTCGATGATCCTCCCGGCCATCAAGTCGGTCAATTTTCCTTCCAGTCCCCTTCCCACTTCGATCCGCATCTTTCTGTCCTGCTTCGCCACAATGAAGATGATGCCGTTGTCCTTGCCCTTCTGCCCGACCTTCCACGATTCGGCGACCTTGATGCCGAAATCCTCGATCACCTCACCCTCCAGGGACGGTATGGTCAGGATGACCACCTGTGTCGAGTCGGACTGTTCGAATGCTCGCAGCTCGCTTTCGAGCTGAGACTTTGTCCCGGCGGACATCATCTCTGCGTAGTCGTTCACATAACCCTGAAGTTTCGGGACATCAAGGGCGTGGGCGATAAGGGGCAGAAGTAAGAAAGAAACTAACAGGAGATGTCTTACCGCAGAGGTCACAGAGATAAGCGGAGAGAACGCAGAGAATATTTTCTTAACTGCCAGGGTGTTCTCTGCGCTCACCATTTTCTTTCTCCGTGCCCTCTGTGTTCTCTGCGGTTAAGTGTCTTACAGATCAAAAATTTACCTTGGGCGCCTTCTCAGCCCCCGAATCAGCCTTGAAAGGCTCCTTCAGCTTGAGATGCAGGAGCATGCTGTTGGTGAGGCTGTTCGGGAATATCCGAATGGAGGTATTAAATGTCTCCACTGCCTTGTTATACCGTACCCGCGCAACATTGATCCTGTTTTCGGTCCCCTCCAGTTGGTGCTGAAGGTCCTGAAAGTTCTGGTTTGCCTTGAGGTCCGGATATTTCTCCACCACTACCATGAGCCGTGACAGTGCGCTGCTCAAAGCGCCCTGGGCCTCCTGAAACTGGGCGAAGGCCTTCGGATCGTCCAGGATGTTCTTGGATACCTGCATCGTGCCGACCTTTGCCCTTGCCTCTGTGACCGCAGTGAGGGTTTCCCTCTCGTGTTTTGCATACGCCTTTACCACTTCCACGAGGTTCGGGATAAGGTCATTTCTCCTCTGGTAAGACGCCTCCACATCTCCCCAGGCCGCCTTCACCGCCTCTTCATTGGCCTGCATGACATTGTATCCGCAGCCGGAGAGACCAAAAAGGATACCGATCAGCATGATATACACTAGATATCTCTTCACTCTTTCCTCCTCGTTTTTTCCCTATAGAGTTATTTGCAGAAAATATTTTAAACAAAAAATACTATAAAAGCCATAGAAGACCTGTCAATATTTATGGTATCATTCATTTTCATGAAGACCAGAGCGATCATCCTATCAGCATTCTTCATTATGTTTTTTGCCTCGGCCCTCGCGGCCGCCGAGGTTTATTTCTACGGAAAAGACCAGACGCTCATTGGGAATGTGCAGACATATAAGGTAAAAGAAGGTGAATCCCTGATCGAAATCGCAAGGAACTTCGACGTGGGGTTCAATGAGATTGCCGCTGCGAACCCCACTCTTGATCCTTTTGTTCCGGGGACCGGTGTTGCGGTAGTCCTCCCAAGGTTATGGATACTGCCGGATGTCGAGTCCTACAGTGGAATTGTCGTGAACATTTCCGAAATGAGGCTTTACTATTTCTTTGAGCAAGGGAGATCGAAGGTGGTGAGAACATTCCCTATAGGAATAGGTGATGAAGGAAAGGATACGCCCGTGGGAACATTCAGGGTGATCCAGAAGATTCTGAATCCTGTGTGGCATGTCCCTCCATCCATACAAAAAGAAAGACCCGAGCTGCCCAAAGCAGTTCCTCCGGGGCCGGGAAATCCCCTTGGCTCACATGCATTAAGACTTTCTTTGGGGGACGTTCTTATCCACGGTACAAACAGGCCATTTGCTGTCGGCAGAAGAGTTACTCATGGATGCATAAGGTTGTACCCGGAGGATATTCCGAAGCTCTACGCCATGGTACCTAATGGAATAAAAGTGACCATCATCCGTCAGCCGGTGAAAGTAGGTGTCAAGGATAAAAGGGTATACATAGAAGTGCATAAACATGAGAACCAGGAAGAGATCAATTATTTTAACGAGGCGGTCAAAATGTTGACGAAGAAAGGTCTGCTGAAGGATGTGAGTACTGAGAAAATTTATCAGGCGGTGGAAGAGAAGTCGGGAATTCCCGTTGATATCTCTCCCTAAAAAAAGAGGGGCCTAAGAATCAAGAAATTCTTAGACCCCTCTTTTTTCTTATTTCTTCTGCTTCAGTTCAAAGGCCTTTGCTGCCTTTGCAGCAGCAGCCTCTGCTCTGTCAGCAGCAGCTTCTGCTCTCTTCGCCGCAGCCTCTGCTTTTTCGCAACACTCCTTTGCCAGCTTCATCGCATCTTGAGCCATTGCCTTGGCGTCCGCAGCATCCTTCTTTGCCTGGGCAACTTCTGCGTACTTCTTCTCCAGGTCGTTCACCTTTGCTTCAACAGCCGAGACCCGTGCCTCCAGCTTGCTGATCCTGTCTACCAGGGGATCGATCTGCTGCTTCACATACTCCTTTGTCGCACATCCTGTCGAGAACACAAATAAAAGACTGAACGCTAACAATAATAACACCGCCTTTTTCATTCCTTTCACCTCCTTTCCTTAGAACTACCCCTTCGGTTATTAAAATAATACATTGAAATATGACAAAATTCAACTTTTTTGCCTTTGTTTGGACGAGGTTTTTTTATTGACATTTTCCCGGGGGTTCATATACCTTTAAAAGGAGACACGAAGCACGGTGCCATAGGGCTTAAAAGGGAATCCCGTGAGGGTTGAAAGCCTGATTCGGGAGCGGTCCCGCCGCTGTGAACGGGGACGAAAGCCGCGAAAAGCAAAAGGTATAGGCTAAGGAATCTTTACCTCAACCTCTACCTTGAGTTGCTTTTGGAGAGCCACTGGTTTTAACAACTGGGAAGGCCGGCAAGTAGGATGATCCGCGAGCCAGAAGACCTGCCTGCTGAGGAAAGTGAAGGATGAGCAGTTATCAGTGAAAGTACGATGCTGATAACTGACACTGGACACTGCGAGGCTTCCCGCGGAGGAAGTAGGGGATGAAGTGAAACAGGGTGCAATCCTCAGGGCGTTTTGCCCCGGGGATTTTTTATTTTGGAGGTAAGGCAGCAAGTCATTGCAAGGAGGTCCGGAGGACCGATGCGGCAATCTTAAGATTGCTTCGCCTTTGGCTGGCAATGGCAGAAAAACAGTATTCGATGGAAAAACTGATAATTTTATTCTTGGTCTTAATCTCTCACTTTGATGCTTATTCCGCTCTCGCAGGGGAGACGCCGAAGCGTATCATATCCCTCGCTCCAAGCATAACGGAGACCCTCTTTGCCCTGGGCCTTGGGGACAATATTGTGGGAGTCACGAATTTCTGCGATTTTCCTGAAGAAGCAAAGAAAAAACCGAAGATAGGGGGGATGTCCAATCCGTCTCTGGATGCCGTTGTCTCATTGAAACCTGACATAGTGGTCGTGACCACGGACGGCAACCCCAGGGAGTTTGAGGAGAGGCTTCGCTCCATGAAAATAAGGACCTTTGTCTTCGGGTCTCGGCGGTTAAAGGAATTGCCGGGGGGTATACGGGATTTGGGCGTTGCCATGGGGGTGAGGGAGAGGGCCGACAAACTTGCGAAAGAGATGGAGACGACCCTGAATAGTTTTAATAACTCGTTACGCGTAACGCGTGACGCATCACTGAGAAAGAAAGTTTTATTCATCATCTGGCCCGAACCGTTGATCGTCGCAGGGCCTGGCACGCTCATAGATGACGTCATCAGACTACTGGACAATGAAAATATCGCTTCAAGGGCAAAGGCCACCTATCCGAAATATTCCATTGAGGAGATTATTCATCAGGCCCCCGATGTGATAATCATCGGCAAGGGGCATGCGGATATGAAGGAGGCATCATCTTCACTCCTTGAGAGGCTGAAGAGTGTTCCCGCGGTAAAAAATAAGAATGTCTGCTATGTAAGCGATAGCCTCTACAGGCTCGGGCCGAGGGTCGCTCAAGGCATTGAGGAGTTCGCCGGATGTCTAAGATAAGGATCACGGTCTTAATCATAATCGCACTCCTTATCATCCTCTGCTCCCTCTTTCTCGGTCCGAGGGTAATAAACCCCTTCGGTTTAAGTGAAGTGGAGAAAGAGATAGTGTTTTCGATACGATTGCCGAGGGTTGTGGTCGCAGTCCTTATGGGCATGGCCCTGGGAGCTGCAGGGGCAGTGCTTCAGGGCGTACTAAGAAATCCCCTTGCCGATCCGTATATCCTCGGTATATCAAGCGGCGCGTCCCTCACAGCGGCATTGGGGCTCTTATCGGGTTTTTATTCTTTCGGCAGATTCACCCTCCCCTTGACCGCATTTATCGGCGCTTCTCTTGTGAGCTTGCTGGTCGGCGCATTCGGCTGGAAACGCGGCGGGTTATGGCCTGAGAGGCTTTTGCTTGCGGGAGTCGGTCTCAGTTTTCTCTTCCACGCAATCCTTATGCTTCTCATGAGCGTCTCGACCAATGAAGGACTTCGCAGGGCTCTCCTCTGGATCTTCGGAGATCTTTCCATGGCGGACTGGTCACTGATTCCCTATGGTCTGGTATTTATCGCTGCAGGACTCTTCATCGCCCTTCTGAGGGCAAAGGCCCTGAATGCGCTGATACTGGGTGACGAGTTCACCCACAGCCTCGGCTTTTCCGCCAACAGGGAGCGGTTGCTCTTGTTTGTATCAATGGCGCTCATGACCGCTGCATCGGTGTCACTGGGAGGCACCATAGGGTTCATTGGGCTTCTCATGCCCCACATCATGCGGTTCGTTGCCGGCGCCGACAGCAGAGCTTTAATACCCGCATCTGCCCTGGGCGGCGGCGCGTTCCTCTGCCTGGCAGACCTGATCGGAAAATCGATTTTTACACCCATGGAGGTCCCGTCGGGGATTGTCACCGCGATCATAGGTTCGCCGTACTTCCTCTATCTTTTAAGGAGGAGAGATGTCCTCAGCATATAGCGCCCCCGTTCTTGAACTTGAGAGGGTGGGTTTTACGTATTCCCCGGATAAGAAAATAGTGGATAACCTCACGTTCTCTGCGGGCAACGGAGAGTTCATAGGGCTTCTCGGTGCAAACGGCTCCGGAAAGTCAACGATCCTTAAGCTTGCAAGCGGCATACTGAAACCGTCGGAAGGCAGCATAACGTTGTGGGGAAAACCCCTCCAATCATACAGGAATAAGGACAGGGCAAAACTCCTCTCCTATTTCCCCCAGCTTCTGGACATTAACGTGCCCTTCAGGGTGAGAGATCTTGTGAGCATGGGGCTTTATCCCTATGACATACCGCCCCGGATAACTGCTGACGAGGCAATGGAGGCTGTGGGACTCAAAGAAAAGGCGGAATCATACATAACAAATTTAAGCGGAGGGGAGAGGAGGAGGGCTTTTATCGCCATGACCCTCCTGCAGGGCGCCGGCCTTCTCCTCCTGGACGAACCCCTTGCAAATCTCGACATAAAGTATCAGATTGAGCTTTTGAGACTGCTGAAAGAGCTGAAGGACAATAAGAACATTTCGATCATCATGGCGCTTCATGACATAAACATTGCACTCCGGTTTGAAAAGGTGATGTTGATCAAAGGGGGCAGAATACTCGGCATCGGAAAACCTGTAACAGTGTTGTCCAAAGAGATGCTCGAAGAGGCCTTTGATGTGAGCATCGAGATAAGAAGGTCTGAAACGGGAGGAACATACATAGGCAATGAAAAGAATTTTTGAAAAGGAGATCGTACGCATGAATGGGCGCCGGTCCATGGACGTAAAGGGCTATACGGTGATCAGATGAACGGAAAAATAATCTTCATTACCGGTGGCGCACGGAGCGGCAAGAGTACCTTTGCGCTGGCTCAGGCATCGAAAAGTGATGGCAGGAAGGCGTATATCGCCACTGCCCAGGCCCTGGACGAGGAGATGAGGCAGAGGATTGAAAATCACAAACGCCTGAGGGGTGATGAATGGATCACCTATGAAGAGCCCCTCAAGATTGCTGCCTTGATTGAGGAAATAAAAGACCGGCACAGCGTCATCCTCCTTGACTGCCTTACGTTGTGGCTTTCCAATGTCATGCACGCTAAGGTGAAGATCGAAAATGAAATTGAACAGTTCATCTCATCGCTTATGACTCAGCGCTCATCACGTGTATATATAGTCTCCAACGAGGTCGGTATGGGGATAGTTCCTTTAAATGAAATGGCGCGGAAATTCAGGGATATGGCCGGGACGCTCAATCAGAAGGTGGCTGCAGTGGCTGATGAGGTATACATGGTCGTCGCCGGCATACCCATGAAAATAAAAAGGGAGGAAAAATGAAGGAGACGCTGTCATCAATGCTGTTGCGTTGCCGGTTGTCCTTCTGACGGCGTGCTCTCTGTTCAGTTTCTTGTCAGCAAAGTTCTGTATGCGAAGATTCGGCGGTCTTACGGGAGACAATTTCGGCGCAATAAACGAACTGTCGGAAATACTTTTTTTAATGGTGGTGATCATATGGTTTCAAAGCTCTATCTGGTAAGGCACGGTGAAACAGCAGGCGCAGAAGTGCGCAGGTACAAAGGAAGTATTGATGTCCCCTTGAGTGATGAGGGTGTTCAGCAGATGAAGCAGGTAGCAGCGTTTATATATGACGGGGAGAAACGGAGAAACGGTGAAGGGGAGAACCCGCATGGCGCCGCATCACCGCGTCCCCGTGTCTCCGGGTCGCATCTTTCCGCTGTTTACTGTTCTGATCTGACCAGGGCAGTAAAGAGCGCTAAGATTATCGCTGAGCCCCACGCCCTTAAGCCTGTTGTAGTTCCTTCTTTACGGGAAAGAAATTTCGGGATCTGGGAAGGCATGAGCTTTGACGAGATCAGGGGAAAATATCCACGGGAGTTCGATGCCTGGGCAGATAATCCGCTGAAGTTCAGTCCCATGGAAGGGGAAAGCACATTGGAAGTAAGAGACAGGGTTATGAATGCACTGAATGGTATTTTGAGAAATCATAGAGAGGATCGACATTCAAGTGTCCAAAAGAAGGGTTCAGGGGTTCAAGGAATCAAGGATTCAAGTGGAAAGATAAATGACTCGCTGGACCCCTCGAACCCCGGACCGCTCGAATCCTTTCAGTCTATTGCCATTGTTGCCCACGGAGGCGTGAACAGGGTAATCATGTGTCACTTCCTCGGGGTTCCTCTGGAGAATATGTTCAGGATTGAACAGGATTACGGGGCGTTGAACATCATCGAGCTGCATGAAGGATATCCGGTGGTGAAGCTTTTGAACGGAAGGGTCCCTTGTTAATGCATTTCAGGAAAGAGGGAGCGAATCCATGGTCGGGCCGGTAGAGTTGCTCTTCGCATTTTTCCTTGACCTCGCCATTGGCGACCCTGTATGGCTGCCTCATCCGGTGAGGATCATGGGGAGGGCTATACAGGGTGCAGAGCTCTTTCTCCGCAAGCATTTCAGAACACCCTCTGGGGAAAAATGGGCCGGAGCATTCCTGCTGATCCTCATTACCCTCCCCACATTTTTTCTTGCGCTGATCATTTACAAGGGCATGGTATGGTTTTCACAAAACGCCCTGATGCTTGTGGGCATGATAATCCTTGTTTTTCTTACCGCAACCACAATTTCCCTCCGAGAATTGATTGGTTCCGCACGGCTTGTGATCGAGGCGCTGAAAGACGGAAGCCTCGAATCGGCAAGGGCCAAATTGGGCAGGATTGTGGGGCGCGACACCGCCCATCTTTCAAAGGATGAGGTATTGAAAGCGACTATCGAGACCCTTGCCGAGAATCTGTCAGATGGCGTTATTGCACCGGTTTTCTACCTGACCATAGGCGGCCTTCCTGCAGCCATGACCTATAAGGCGATAAACACCATGGACTCCGTGGTCGGATATAAAAATGAAAAATACAGGCATTTCGGCTGGGCTGCCGCAAGACTGGATGATATAGCCAATTATATCCCTGCACGCATCACCGGGTTTTTGATAGCGGCGGCTGTGTTCGTCCTTGCCTTGCTCAGAACTGTCCACGATTCTCTTCCCCTTGCCCGCCGATCGATCACCATAATGTTCCGCGACGGGAGGAAACATCCGAGCCCCAATAGCGGGGTCCCCGAGGCGGCCATGGCGGGAGGGCTCGGCGTCAGGCTGGGAGGTCCATCAACATACGGGGGAGTTGTGGTGGAGAAACCGTATATCGGGACGACGCTCACAGAGGATTATTTGGCTGCCTCTGAAACTGCGGTGGGTATTGTGAAGATCGCGTCGGTTTTGGGAATTTCAGCGGCGGTGATCATCCTCTCTTTGAGGGCGTGGTTATGACGGGTCATGGAGGAAACATCTACAGGCTGGCTGAAGAGATCGGAGAGATAATGAAAGAAAGGATTCCATAAAGGCTGCTTTCAGCAGTCCCAATAGGTATTTCAGGGGAATCCCGTGAAAGTCGGGAGCTGCCCCGCAACTGTAAAGGGAACGAAAGCCGCAATGCCACTGCCCGCCTCAGGCGGATGGGAAGGCTGGCGAGTAGGCTGTCTCTGAATGAGGCAACGACCTGAGTCAGGAGACCCTGGATACCGAAAACTATTTTACCTTTCGAGGGAAGAGGAGGTTTCAAGATGAGGTCAGATGCAGCTCAGCGATCAGGTTGGTGCCGGAGGAGCAAGACTCGATATGTCAAGAGAGTCGAGGGCAGTTTTATGACGAGAATTTTCCCGGCAGTGTTTCTCCTTTGCATGATTTCATCAGGATGGGCGGAGGAGAAGATAAAGGTTGAAGAGGTTGTGGTCACTGCTGCAAAAATTGAAGAGGCAGCGGAGGAGACGACGAGCGAAGTTGCGGTGATAAAGGGGGAAGAGATAAAGAAGATGAATGTGACCTTCCTGCCCGATGTCCTGAGAAGAGTCCCGGACTTGAATCTTGTTCAGAACGGGGGAGACGGCAAGTTCTCTTCGGTATTCCTGAGGGGAGGAGACCCCAAGGACACTCTTGTGATGATCGACGGGGTGAAGGTGAACAGCAACACCACAGGAACTTTTGATTTCTCCAGCATCCCTGTGGAAGATATCGAGAGGATAGAGATCGTGAAGGGCGCCCAGAGCACTATCTACGGCTCAGAGGCAATGGCAGGGGTGATCAACATCATCACAAAGAAAGGCGAAGGGAAACTTAAGATGGACGCAGCCTTTGAAGGCGGTTCTTTTGGTACCTACAATCCTGCAGTCACCGTCTCGGGGAGCGCGAAATCCCTGAATTACAGGGTCACCGCCCTTTACTTCCATACCGACGGGATATCAGCTGCGAAGGACGGTACCGAAAGGGACGGGTATAACAATGCTTCCCTTTCATGGAAGTTCGGTCACAAGCCCCTCGAAAACCTTGAACTGGAACTCTCTGGCTATTACTCCAATGACCGCACAAAGCTTGATGACATTGATTTCACCACAGGCAGACCGGTGGACTCCCTGGGCTTTGTCCAGAACGGCAATCACTTCCTCCTTTCCGCCCGGGGCAAGCTCTATCTCCTGGATAAATGGGAGCAGATCCTTACGCTTTCGACCTTTTCAGATATCTTGAAGTTCAGAGACCCGGATTCCCTGTTCAACAATGCCGACATCCTCAATACAAGACAGATCGCGGACTGGCAGCATAATGTTTATGTTTCCAATGCTGTTACCCTTACCGGAGGCTTTGAATACAGGAAAGAGAAGGGTGAAAACAGGGGTAATTTCGACGATTCAGTGGAGAACAAGGCAGTGTATTTCAACAGCAAGCTGAAGTTCCTGAGAGATGCGCTTATCATCAACGCAGGCTTAAGATATGATGACCACGAGACAGCAGGCACTAAGACAACCTGCAAAGTGGGAGCCGCCTATAATTTCAGGGAAGCAGGCCTGACCCTCAGGACAAGCTATGGCACCGGGTTCAGGGCTCCGTCCCTCAACGACCTCTTCTACCCGTTCTATGGAAATCCTGCACTGAAACCCGAAGAGTCAAAGTCTTATGAGGCAGGTGTTGTGAAAACCCTGTTCGAAGAAAAGATGTCGCTGTCGCTGACCTACTTCAAGCAGAACTATAAGAACCTGATACAGGCAGACCCCCTCACCTTCACAGCTGCCAATATTGCGCGGGCATCGGTGGAGGGAGTGGAGGCAGCTGCATCCCTGAGACTGAACGACGCGGTAGACATTAAAACGGGCTACATGTATCTCAATACAGAGGACAAAGACACGGGGAAAAATCTGATCAAGAGGCCGAAGAACAAATTCACTGCGGGTATCGGCTACTCGGTCCGAAATCTTTCCCTCCTGGCCGATTACCTCTATGTCGGAAAGCGCCTGGACTCCTCTGTGGGCAATGAGCTTCCCGCATATTCTGTGGTCAACCTGAGCGGGAACTACCGGGTGACAAAGAACATTACGCTGTTCGGCAGAATAGAGAACCTCTTCAACGCGCATTATGAAGAGGTAGGAGGGTTCAATACAAAAGGGGCATCTGTCTACGGAGGGATGAAGGTGTCGCTATAGGCAACCCTTGTGCAAAATTCAGATGACATTGGATTTTCATGGGCAGGCAAAGGAACATGGTGAAGGGGAGAGATGACGATTAAGAGAACGGTGGCAGTCTCACTCTTTTTCCATTTCCTTATTGTCTATGGGGCGCTCCTCGCCATAAAGAATGTCCCCATGGAGGAAAGGATATTGTTTGTGGAGATCGGACCTGCCGTTTCTGATGATACTGCAAGAAACAGGGACACTGTAAAACCGCCGCGCACAGAAACCCGGGGGCAATTCCCGGTTCCAGCGCCGAAAAGAAAGAAGGCCTCTCCTTCTTCGATGAACAGAGAAAAGCAAACTGACAGCAGAACCGGCGAAGGAGTGAGGGAGAGGACGCCGGAACCTGTTCCTACCAGCGCAGGAGAGTCGTCTCTCTCCGCATTGCCGGAAACAGGACAGGTAACAGGAAAGGCGGGCAGACAGGGAAGCTTGGAAAGGGGAACAGACGGCTTATCGGTCTCTCTCTATGATCAAGCCGGTACTTCAATGAATTCAGTTCCCTCGGGTCCGGGAAGCGGCGAACAACACCTCACAAAACAGATTAGGGAAGCCATTGAACGGGCCAAGACCTATCCTGCCCTTGCAAGGAAGAGGAGACAGGAGGGCACCGTGGTGATGGAATTTTCCATTAATTCCAAGGGGGTGCCTGAAAATATTGAAATTACGAGGAGTTCGGGGTTCAGCCTTCTTGATGGGGCGGCGAAGGAGACGCTCATCAGGGCGGCGCCGCTGCCGGTGGTGAAAGGCAGCATAGAGGTGCCAATCACGTTCATCCTGAAAAAAGAAAATTGAGAATGGCATGACGCGGCGGAGCGGGTTATCAGGTACAATAGGCGTATGAAGGGAATTCGGGTTTAGCCGGAAAGGAGTTCAATGCGCAGGGGATACATTCAGGTCTACACAGGCAACGGCAAGGGGAAGACCACCGCGGCCCTGGGTCTCGCGCTGAGGGCTGCAGGAGCGGGACTCAAGGTCTTTATTGTGCAGTTCATCAAAAAGAGACGGTGCAGCGAACACAAAATGTTGGAACGGTTCGAGGATTTGATAACCATACGGCAGTATGGGAGAGGCTTTCTTCTGAAGCGGAAGGCGAACCGGTCGGATATCAGAGAGGCACAGTCCGGTCTTGGTGAGGTGAGAGAGGCCATCGCATCAAAGAACTTTGATGTGGTGATTCTCGACGAGGCGAACGTTGCGGTGAACTGCAATCTCATCAGTGTCGATGACCTTCTGGAACTTATGGCAGCAAAGCCTGAGAACATCGAAATAATCATTACGGGCAGGTACGCTGATCAAAAGGTGATCCGGATGGCCGACCTCGTGACCGAGATGAAGGAGATCAAGCACTACCGAAAAAAAGGCGTAAAAGCCAGAGCGGGTATTGAATATTAGGAATGCAGTGACGATGCGCCCTCTTTTACGGATTCCCCATGGGTGAGAGTCTTTTCCAGCCCAAAATCTATGTCGTAGGCCTCGGCTACAAACCCTTTGAAAAGAGGGTAGAAGAACGCATTATCCAGGGGACACCTGAGGAGATGGCAGCTATAGAGTTTTCAGAGCCCAATGTGGTCATTATTTTAAGGCGTTAGCAGCCCTGAGACGGAGGTGTCCAATGCTTGAGATCATCAGACAGAGAAGGAGTGTAAGGTCATATCTGAAAAAGGAGATCGAGGAGGAGAAGCTGAATGAGGTCCTGAAAGCGGCCATGTTCTCGCCCACGGCAAGGAACCTGAGACCGTGGGAATTTATTGTCATTACTGATGAAGAAACAAAAAAGAAGCTTTCCAGCGCTACCCCTTATGCATCCTTTGCCAGGGATGCACCTGTGGTCCTGGTGATCTGTTATGACATGAACAGGGGCAGGCGTTTTAAAGAAGACTGTTCCCTGTGCGCAGAGAATATCTATCTCGAGGCAGTGAATCAGGGGCTGGGAACATGCTTCATACAGATCGCTGAGGGAACTGAGGCTGACGTGGGAAATCCGGAGGACTACGTGAAGAAGGTCCTTTCGATCCCGGAAAATTTTCGGGTGCAGTGCCTCCTTCCCATAGGGTATCCTGAAAAACTTCCGGCTCCCCACAGGGACGAAGAGTTCGAGGAGGGGAAGATCCATTATGAGAAGTTTTAGGGCGGAAAGAGAATGGGTTCCTCACGAGGCTAACTGCCTTCGGCATTGCCCGCAGCAGGGTGGTGGCCATCACCATCGCTCTGATAATAAAGGTGGAGGACGATGGTCAATAGACAGGCTTCTCTCAGAAAAATCATGAGTTGATGCTCAGAGGAAGAAGCGGTGTGCTATCATAAAAAAAGTGAAGGTGAGATAACCATGTCTGAAAAAGAAAAACCGTTACCGAGGCCGCCGAAGACTCCCCTCGGGAGGAACCGTTTTGAGCAGAGGGAAGAGGACGCTCCCCTCATGGCTGACAGGATGGCTGCGGCAATGGCAGAGGGAAAACTGGAAGAGTTCATGAAGGAGGAGATGCCTGATAATGACTATGCCAGGACTCTTGCAACGATGATGATGGGGATGACCGGCATGATCCTCCCCGGGGCCTTTCCTTCACCGTCAGGGAAAGAAGCGGAGGAGCATTCCGGGAAATCAGAAGAAGTGATACCGCCCGGAGAAATGCCTTCCGCAGTTCAGCCGCCGGAGGATGTGATCAATGCTGTTCACTCTGGCGATGTCAGAGGCGTGATGGAGATCCTTGCGAGGGAACATAAAAAGAGGATGCCGGAATGCGAAGCGGGTCCTGTGGAAGAGGGAAAGACGGAAGATACTGCGGGACTGAGCGATGTTGAAAAGGAGACTCTTAACCAGCTCATAAAAATTGCCGCTGAGAACAACGTGAGCGTGGACTGGATGGTGCTGCGGGCGCTGAAGCTCTATATCCGGGAATACCGGAAGACAGGGCGGCTCTAAGAATCTGTTTTGTATGTCATTCCGACTCGTTCGGAATCTTTCTCATGGCTGCTCTATCTCTGTTACACAACTAAAGTAAAGATTCCCAGCGGGAATAACATTTCATCCGAGCGCAGATCGTGTTTTTTAGCACTCCTTCTCCTGATGCAGGCAGTAGAAAAACACTTATCACTTTTGTTAAACTACTACAGTTTCTAAACATCTAATATGCGAGGTTTGATTATGGGATTTATGAAGAGTGTAATGAGTTTCCTTAATCTTGAAGAGGAGAAACGCCCGCTCCAGGACCTGGGAAGAAATGAGGCCTGCTGGTGCGGAAGCGGCAGAAAATACAAGCACTGCCATCTCCACGAAGATGAGAAAAAGCTGAAGAATTACTCAGCAGACTGTGTTGGTGGATGAAGAACCCGCTGAGTTGAGTTCAGCTCAAGGAACGAGTCTCTGGTCATAGATAAGTGTACAATTAGTGTCATTCAGAGCGAAGGGAAGAATCTCGCTTTTAGATTGCTTCGGGACTTCGACCCTCGCAATGACAATGTAAAGAATTATTAGGGACGGGAATTAATCCAAAAATCCGCTGAGATCATCTGCCTGCTCCGGAGGAAGCATTTTCCGTTCGGTGATTCTCAGAAAACGTGAAGGATCGATCCCTAATTTCTTCATCCGGTACTGCAGGGTGGTCCTCTTCATTCCCAGGAGCTGAGCCGCACCGCGCAGTCCTCCTACCATGCCGTTGCACTGCATCAGCGCCCTTTCGATATGTTTCTTCTCCATCTCATCCTTGGTGAGAACCCTGCTCCCCTCTGTTGCCTCCGAGGTCTGGAGGATATGGTTGATATCGTCCCTGGAAATGACCGTTCCTGCCCGGAGTATGATCAGGCGTTCTATCACATTCTCCAGTTCCCTCACATTCCCCGGCCAGGGATAATTACAGAGCGCTTCTATTGCTGAGGGGGTGAACCGGACTTCGGGCCTCCGCATCTTTCCGGCATATTTTGTGGTGAAGCATCTCACCAGGAGAGGAATGTCCTCAATGCGCCCCCTGAGGGGAGGGATGCTGATATGGAAAGTGTTGAGACGATAAAAGAGGTCGCTCCGGAATGCCTTCTCCTGCATCTTGAGTTTCAGGTCCTGGTTGCTGGCAGCAATAATTCTGATATCCACAGAGAGGGGCGTGCTCTCACCTACCCTCTCAAAAGTCTTTTCCTGAAGGACCTGCAGGAGTTTTACCTGAACGCTCATGGGGAGTTCTCCGATCTCGTCCAGGAAAATGGTCCCCTTGTCCGCCATCTCGAACCGTCCGATCCTCCGGCTCTCTGCTCCGGTGAAGGCGCCCCTTGCATGACCGAAGAGTTCGCTCTCGATGAGGGTAGGGGTCAGGGCGGCACAATTCACTTTCACAAAGAGATGGTCTTTGCGCAGGCTGAGGTTGTGAATATGACGAGCCAGATGACCCTTGCCTGTGCCGGTCTCTCCCGTGATGAGCACCGCTGCGTCGGTCCCTGCCACGATCTCGATGTCCCGCATGATATTGGTGATGCATTGGCTGGCATAGTAAAAGTTGTCCTTGCTGTACTGGTAGGAAGGGTCGGAGCTGTCAAGGAGGAAACGCTTCTCCCTCTCGAGATTTTCGATGTCGCCCTTAAGCTTGTTGTAAGAGAGCATGTTGTCTACAGAAAGTGCGATCTGGGCAGAGAGGTCATCCAGAAACTCGCGGAGTTCATAGATATTGGGAGGAACTTTTCTGAATGCGAAATGGATTGAACCGAGGACCCTGTCGCGGACAATCATCGGATAGGCAAGCGTTGAATTCAATCCAGCCTTGACCATCCACTTGGCGGTTGCGAGCTGGGGGTTCTGGGAAAGGTCATAAATGAAAACAGGCTTTCTGGACTGAATAACGAGCTGTGCGACAGAGCCCTTTTCGAGAGGTCTCTTTTTTTCGCTGATCTCCTTGGGAGTTATCCCGGCAGCTGTGGCGAAGTAGGTAAGCTCACCCGTGTCCGGGTCATAGAGATTGATGCTGAAGCGGTCATAGTGAAAAAGTTTGCTGATCTCGGCGGCAAGCACCCGGAAAAGGCCGTCCCGTGTAAGCTGGCTTATGCTTGCATTATTGATCTTCAGAAGTAACTGGTACTTGACGACAGGGTCTTTCAGCATTTCCTCCCCAATGATTAAACCTAACAGATTATCCGGAGCAAAAGCAAGCCGAATATCCGGCATTCTGCCATATAGTCGGCACAATATTCGGCACGTGCCACTTGGCACAGAAAGCCATAAGAATTAAAATAACATTATTTCAATGAGTTAGCATGACCAGACATTGTGGTATGGGAATTGCTTTTCTTGGATTAAGACGAACAGATATTCTGATTGAGGGAAAAATAAAAGAATAATGAGGCGCTTCCCCCCGAAGGATGTAAAAGAGCTTGTTGTGACTATCGCACAGGCTGCCGGAGTCCCTGAAAAAGAGGCCGGTATTTTTTCCGACTCACTGGTGGATGCCGATATCCACGGCAGTTCGACCCACGGAGTTTCCCGCCTCAACATTTATATCCGCCGCATCCAGAAAGGACTGATCGACCCAAGGGCAGAAATCACGGTTGACAGGATGCGGGGTGCCGCAATGGCAGTGGACGCAGGAAACGGATTGGGTCAGGTCCAGGCGTACAGGGTCTTGAAGATGTTGCTCCCCATGGCCAGGGCTGCAGGGATTGCGGTGGCAACCATCAGGAATTCCCAGCACTTCGGCGCCCTCTCTTATTACTGCAACAAAGCCGCTCAGGAAGACATGATCCTCTTTGCCGCCACCAATGCAGAGCCTTCCATGGCGCCTCAGGGAGGGTATCAGGCGTATTTCGGGACAAATCCCCTGGCGGTCTCATTTCCCACAGGCAAGGGGTATCCCATAAAGATCGATCTCTCCACCTCTCTTGTTGCCCGGGGCAATATCATCGCTGCCCGGAAGAGGGGAGAAGACATTCCCCCGGGATGGGCGCTGGATGTGGAGGGTAACCCCACCACCGACGCAGAAAAGGCCCTGATGGGGACAGTGCTCACCATGGCGGGACACAAGGGATATGCCCTTGCCCTTATGGTGGATGCCTTCTCCGGAGTGCTTTCGGGCTCGGCCTTTGGCTCTTCGGTCGGTTCCATGTATAAAGACATGGACCGAAAACAGGATGTGGGACACTTCTTCTGCCTCATGGACATCGATGCCTTAATGGACGTTGCGGTCTTCAAGAAGCGGATAGACCGTATGATCGACGAGATCAAGGCTTCAAAAAAGAGGCAAGGGGTGGAAGAGATTCTTATCCCCGGAGAACGCTCTTTCAGAAAGGCGAGGGAGAACCGTGAAAAGGGAATACCCCTGGGAGAAGAGACGATAAAGGAGTTCAGGGATTTGTGCGAAGAATTCATGATACCTTTTGCACTTCGGGATATCTGAGGGACGATGAGGGACGTGCTCGTAACAGAGAACATTGTCGGTTCAGAAATGGAGACCCTGAAAAACGACTTTGACGTGGTATTTGAACCCGATCTGTGGAAGTCGCCGGCAAGGCTGCTGGACACGATTTCTGAATTCCAGGCCATTATTGTGAGAAACCAGACAAAGGTGACCGCAGAGCTGATCCATGCGGCTTTCCGGCTGAAGATTATCGGCCGTGCCGGTGCAGGGCTTGACAATATAGACCTCAAGACCGCCACGAGGGCGGGTGTTGTGGTCTCTTACGCGCCCGAACAGAATTCCATATCGGTTGCTGAACTGGCCATGGCAATGATGCTTTCCCTTGCGAGGAAGATTCCAGCAGCGGACCGCAACACGAGGAGCGGTGAATGGGACCGTCACCAGTTCTCCGGTGTCGAGCTTTACGGAAAGACCCTCGGCATCGTGGGACTGGGAAGAATCGGTTACCGTACTGCGGTGAGGGCCAGGGCCTTTGGGATGGATATCATCGCCCATGACGAATATGCAAACCCTGACGCAGTGATCGTCTCGGAACTGCGGGCCCGCATGATGAGTCTGAATGAACTTCTCAAACAGGCCGACTTTGTCTCGTGCCACATCCCCCTCTCGCATGAGACTGTCGGCCTGTTCAATTATGGGACGTTTTGCAGAATGAAACCCACCGCCTTTTTCATCAACACCTCGCGGGGCGAAGTGGTTGACGAAGAGGCATTGGTGAAAGCGCTTAAGGACAAAAAAATTGCAGGCGCAGCGCTGGACGTTCGGCAGCAGGAGCCGCCGGTGAAGAGTTCCCTCGGCGAAATGGACAATGTCATCCTTACGCCTCATATCGCTGCCTTCACCGCTGAGGGCCAGGAGCGGGTGGTTTCTTCTGTCTGCAGGGATGTGGCTGACATACTTTCAGGGAGGGAGGCAAAAAACTACGTTAATTTTCCGAAACCAAAAAGAATCTGATGAAAAGGAGGAAGCATATGATTCAGTTTCTGGTTCATGAAAAGAATGACACCGTAGGTGTCGCAACCGTGGATATCAAGGCAGGAGAGACCGCGAAGGGTCTTGCGATGGACACAGAGGAAAAGGTCGAGGTCAAGGCCCTCATGGACATTCCCCTCGGCCACAAGATCGCGCTCAGGGACTTTAAGTCCGGGGACACAGTGACCAAGTATGGCCACGATATCGGCAAGGTGGTGGCTGCTATCAGAAAAGGTGAACATGTGCATGTTCACAATCTCAAGACAAAGAGGTGGTAACAATGAAAATTCCTAAATTCATGGGCTATCGTCGTGAAAATGGTCGTGTCGGCATCAGAAACCATGTGGTGATCCTGCCGCTGGACGATCTTTCCAATGCAGCATGCGAGGCCGTTGCGAACAATATCAAAGGGACCATGGCACTGCCCCATCCGTATGGACGTCTGCAGTTCGGTGAGGACCTCGAACTCTTTTTCAGGACACTCATCGGTACCGGCGCAAATCCGAACGCGGCGGCGGTTGTGGTGATCGGAATCGAACCTGAGTGGACAGACCGTGTTGTCCAGGGCATCGCAAAGACCGGAAAGCCGGTGAAGGGGTTTTCCATAGAGCGGAACGGTGACATCAACACCATTGCCATGGCTTCCCGCCAGGCCAAGGAATATGTCCAGTGGGCCACAGAGATCCAGAAAACAGAGTGCTCCCTGGATGAACTTTACCTTTCAGTGAAGTGCGGTGAGTCAGACACCACGTCAGGACTCGCTTCAAACCCCACGGTGGGCAACCTGGTTGACAAATGTGTAGAAATGGGTGCAACCGTCTCCTTTGGTGAGACCTCGGAGATCACCGGCGGCGAACTCGTCTGCAAGGCAAGGGCGGCAACACCTGAAATCGCTGAAAAGTTCATGGAGACATGGACTGAGTACAACGACTTCATCATGAAAGAGAAGACTGATGACCTCTCGGGCTCACAGCCCACCAAGGGAAATATCAGGGGCGGTCTCACCACGATCGAGGAAAAAGCCCTGGGGAACCTCCAGAAGATCGGGAAAAAGGCTCGCTATGTGGGAGTCCTTAAGCCTGCCGAAGCGCCAAAGGGAAAAGGCCTCTGGTACATGGATACATCTTCTGCCGCAGCTGAAGCGGTGACGCTCTGGGCGGCATCAGGGGCAGTCGTCCACCTTTTCCCTACAGGCCAGGGAAACATTATCGGTAATCCGATCGAGCCGGTGATCAAGCTCTCTGCAAACCCGATTACCTGCTCCACAATGAGCGAGCATGTTGACCTCGACGTTTCAGGGATATTGAGAGGAGAGATGAACCTTGACGAGGCAGGGGACAGGCTGATCGAAGTGATGATACGGACCTGCAACGGCCGCTTCACCGCTGCCGAAGCCCTCGGCCACCGGGAGTTCGTCCTTACAAAGCTTTACAGAAGCGCATAATCAAGAAATATGAAACCGCAGAGAGCGCAGAGGACGCAGTGTACGATAGGAAATCTTACTGAAAAAATTAGAAGGCCTTTTTCCTCTGCGGTGAAGCTTTAAAGGAAACGTTATGGTATCCAGGGTCAAAGCTGACTTGCTCATCATCGGAATGGGAGCCGCGGCGCAGATGGCAGCGTTGTACGCCCACGAGATCAATCGGGAGCTGAACATCCTCATCGTGACAAAGGCCCTCAGGGGCAAGGGCGGCTGCAGCCGCATGGTGCAGGGCGGTTTCAACGTCGTCCTGAATCGCGAGGACTCCCATGAGAAGCACCTCATGGATACGCTTAAGGGCGGGCAGTATATTAACGATCAGGATCTGGCCAAGACCCTGGTTGAAGAGGCTACACCGACCATCAAGGAAATGGAGACCAAGTTCGGCTGCTTCTTTGATCGCAACCCCGACGGCACCATTCACCAGAAGGCCTTTGCCGGCCAGTCCTTTGACCGCACGGTGCACAAGGGCGACCTCACGGGGATCGAGATCATTAGCCGCCTTACCGAACAGGTCATGAAACGCCGCTTCCCTGTGCTTCAGGAATGCCGGGCAGTGGAACTCCTCCTGGACGAGTCGGGAGAGATGGTCACGGGCGCATTGCTCTTTGATGTACGACGGGGGGAGTTCATTATCGCCGAGGCGGGGGCGACCATGGTCGCCACGGGCGGCGGCCCCACCCAATACCGTTTCCACGCCCCGGGTCCTGAGAAGTCAGTGGACGGCATAGCCATGCTCTATCGCGCCGGTGTCATCATGAAGGACATGGAGATGCTCCAGTTCCATCCCACGGGCCTGATCGTTCCCGGCAGCGTTGTTGCGGGAGCCCTACTCGAGGAGGGCCTGCGCGGCGCCGGCGCACATCTTTTCAATGGCGCCGGGGAACGATACATGCTCAACTACGCCCCGGGAGTGGGCGAGCGCGCCACACGCGATGTGGTCAGTCGATCCTCCTATCTGGAGATGATGGCAGGACGGGCCTGTCCGGAGGGCGGCGTGCGCATCGACGCCTCGCACCTCGGGGCCGATTTCGTACTGAAGAACTTCCCGGGCATGGCTGAGCGGTGCCGGCAGTTCAACTATGATCTGGCCCGCGGCCGGGTGCCGGTTTCGCCCACCGCCCATTTTTTCATGGGCGGCGCGGTCATCGATACCGGCGGCAAGTCCACTCTGGAGAAACTTTTTGTTGCCGGTGAGGACGCCGGAGGAGTCCACGGCGCCAACCGCCTGGGCGGCAACGGCATCTGCGATTCCTGTGTCTACGGCAGGCAGACGGGCAAGGCATTGGGCAAGTACCTCTCCAACGGCAACCGCGCCATCAAGGAGACGAGGCGGGGCCAGGTTGAGGATTTTGTCGCCAGGCTCAAGGCGCCGCTCCAGCGCTCAAAGGGAGCCAACCCCTTCGAGTTGCGCAAAGCCATTCAGGAGTTGAACTGGAACAAGGTGGGAGTGGCGCGCAAGGAACCTGAACTGTCCGAGGCCTTGAACGAGATCGAGGAAATCGCTGCTGAGGTTGAGACGACCAGTGTCACCGAAGGAACGGTCTATAACATGATGTATAACACCTACCTCGATATCCGGAGCATGATCGACGCCACCAGAATGGTCGCATTTTCGGCGCGGCTCAGGGAGGAGACCCGTGGCGCCCACTTCAGGCAGGATTTTCCCGAGCAGCGCGATGACTACGGCCTGTTCAACATCATCCTGCGGCGCGGTGATGACGGCCGGGCCGTGGCAGAGAAGAAGCCTGTGGTTTTTAAGTATAAGTCTCTGGAGGAGTGCCGGAATTACAAGAAGTAATTAAAACCTTGCAATAATGGAAAGAAAATTAACCACAGAGAACACAGAGGTCACGGAGAGAAGTATTTTTTGGGAAAACTTTTTTGTCTTTCTCTGTGTACTCTGTGGTGAAAATTTGTTTTTACAAGGAGTGAATCAATGATCCGGAATGGTTCCATGAACTACCGCAAGCCCCTCCAGTGGGGGGAGTATGACCCTCACCGCAGGGAAAATACCCAGATCGGCATGTGGGCCTGGCTTTGGCAGCGCATCTCCGCCCTGGCCATTGTCGTTTTACTCGCCGTGCACGTCACCCTGACCTACAGGCCGCTTATTCAACTCCTGCTTTTGCTGGCGGTGACCTTCCACGCTGCACTGGGACTGAGGGTTATCCTTCTTGACTTCAACATCGTCGGGGTCAAGTACCAGCGTGCCCTCATCGGGGGTCTTGTCGGGCTGGGCCTGGTGGTCATGGCGGTAATCTGGTTCTCGATCTATTAAGCAGGTCCGGACGACGAGAAAGACTAAGGAGAAGATTTATGGCTCATACATCCGGGGGCGTGCGTAACATCAAGGTGTTCCGCTACGATCCACAAGAAGGCGGCACGGGCCGCTTTGACAGTTACCTGTTGAACATTCAGGATGAGACTACGACCACCATCCTGGATGTGCTCCTGCGAATCCAGCGGGAACAGGACCCGACCTTATCTTTTCGTTACGCCTGCCGCGTCAACATGTGCGGCTCCTGCGGCATGGTCATCAACGGCAGGGAAGGCCTGGCCTGCAAGACCAACGTCTCGCACATCCCGCAGGGCAAGGATATAGCTATCCGTCCGCTCAACCACTTCCCGATCATCAAGGACCTGGTGGTGGACTTGGAACCTTTCTTTAAGAAGTATGAGGAGGCGTTGCCATTTTACGAGCCTCGGGAGGAGTTCCTCGAACCATCGATTATTCGACCCGACTCCCGGGAACGGCAGGACATTGGCATGGCAACGGATTGCATTGCGTGCGGTTGCTGCGTGTCCAGTTGCACCATGTGCCATTACCATGAGAGGTATGCAGGGCCGGCAGCCCTGAACCGGGCCTTCACCCTTCTGGCCGACAGCCGTGACGGTCTTTTCGATGAGCGTCTTAACCGGGTCTTGGCCTCCTGTTACCATTGCCGGACCGAATTCAACTGCACCGAAGTCTGCCCCAAGGGTATCAGCGGCACGAGGGCGATCAAGTACATCCAGCGGCTTGCTCTCAGGCACATCAAAGGACAGCCTGAACCCATCGAGGCCGAGCAGCATGCCGTGGCTCCGCTGCCATCCGGCGCAAGGGAAATGGACAGAAGAGCCTTTTTCCGCACGACCGGCATTGGTCTCCTCGGCATGTGCCTGGCCCTGGGCGTGGGAGGCGTGGCGACCACTGCCTTTGTCGGCCCCTCTCTTGTGAGGAAACCAAAGTTTTGGGTGCCCGTGGCTTCTTTAAGCAGCCTTCCGGTGGGCGACATTACCACCGTAACCATGCATTACGAGGTCAAGAACGGTCCGTACACGCAGCAGCTCGCGGAGCCGGTCCACATCTCCCGCACTGCCAATGAAATCATATGCTTCAAGGCGAGTTGCACCCATCTGGGCTGCATGGTGAAGTGGGACGGTCAGGCCGGCCGGTTTCGTTGCGCCTGTCATGGCGGGGCCTCATCGAGGCCGAGCAGCATGCCGTGGCTCCGCTGCCATCCGGCGCAAGGGAAATGGACAGAAGAGCCTTTTTCCGCACGACCGGCATTGGTCTCCTCGGCATGTGCCTGGCCCTGGGCGTGGGAGGC
>JAMCQB010000081.1 GCA_023382175.1 Nitrospirota bacterium
GGGACAGTTTGTGCAGGTTGCGTCATTCGTCCCATAAAAGTCTACATAAGGTGAACTCAGCTCATCCAATTTCCAATAGTGCGTCATACCAGAAGGACAATCTGCAATGCCTTGTGCCAATTCTGGCATAATTAATCCTGCCATAATTAACAAGAAGAAATGGAATAGCAATTTAACCCCTTTCCTTTTCATAGCTTACCTCCTTTTTGTAAAGCCGACAAAGTTGTTCATTTAAATTCGTTGTCATAGCTGTATTTATGAATTCCGGGATATCTCGCCGTACCAATTTACGTAGGGTTAACTATGCTAAGTCACTGCGCATTTTCACAACCCGGGCAGGCACGCCCGCAGCAATGGCGCCATCCGGCACGTCATGTGTGACGACTGAACCCGCTCCGATCACTGCGCCCTTTCCAATCCTAACCCCGCTCAGTACAATAACGCCAAAGCCTATCCAGGCATCGTCACCAATGGTGATGCCTCCTTTTGTTTGCAACGGCTGCTCAATTATGGCTTGATCCGGTGCAATGCCGTGATTGTACGGATAAAGGGCACAGCTTGGCGCGATCATCACTCCATAGCCAATCTGAATCGGCGCTACATATGCGTTTAACTGGCATCTTGGATGGATGCTTGAACCGGCCCCTATCTCCAGATAGCCACCATTGCCGGTCTCGAGGATTGTATCTCTATAGATGTAGACCCTATCGCCTAATTCCACAGGCCCACCCTTTTCTCTCTGGAAGACGACGACACGATCGTCCATAAAAACGTTTGCACCGAGCCGTAGGTCGGAATGATAGATGATCGCGCTGGGCGAAATATATCCCTTTGGATTCATATGAGCGAGGTATACGCGTGCCTTGTGAGGAGGAGCGAACCATGTGGCAAAGCGGGTAGCTATTCGCCCAAAACTATTTAATCCGGCATAACGCATCCAGAAGCGAGTCCAATATTTTGACAGGAATCCGTACGAAAAACGGCCAGTTCTTGGTATACTCATATCTTTTTTATTTTTTTCGGGATCTAAAGGAATGCACGGCGCAGAGGTTGATATATTCGTGATATTGATAGCCTATGTAGGGCTAACTACTTTTGCACTGACCTTTGGCTGTCCCATCACTATCCCTCTTAGATAGTTTGCCCTTAATATGATATCGGCCTTCTGACCCACCCCACCGGTAACGATAGCCAGCCCACAGAGCACCAAAATAATTGGCTGAGCTTTAACCCCGGTGCTGTCGATTAACAGGAGCAATAGTAGCAAGGATGGAAGAAGATGGCCTATTCCAACAGTGAGTATCAGCGGAATGGTGCGATGTAATACCTCAGTTGCTTCCTTAAAGGCCCTGTCCCGGTACCAGTTCATATAGATAAGCCATGTCACCAGATTCAGCACCACAAAGGTCAACCCGATAACCATGGAATCGAGCTTAAAAGTCAATCCGTTCAGGGCAGCCGCCAACAGCACCATCCCAAAACCCATGGTGAAGCTGGAGATCAAGAATAGGAAAGGGATGAGAGGCGCGTTCCAGGACGCTACTGCCCTGGCACGATAAAAGGCGAAGCCATGGCTCGTCATCAATCCAAGGGCAGTAGTTATAGCTATTATCTGGAAAATGAAGCAAGGAAAGAGCCAGTCGATGAATGCAGATAAAATGAACATGGTTCCTGCCAGAATCTCGCGGGATATCCAGGAGCTACGAAGGTTCCGCAACAGATAACGTGCCCTCAAGGGTCGGATGGATTTAATACTCAAAGTGAAAAAACCCAGGCTGACCAGTGCAGGTGCGACTATTTTCAATACAGGCTGTAACGTGCAAAACGTCTCTCCCTGAGGTGTCTTCATTAGAAAACAAAACAGGTAAAACGCTGAAGCCATTCCCCCCATAATAAAATTTACCGTGGCTGACCAGGTCCATACGTTATTCCTGACCGGCTGAATTAACTTCATATCGGGCTCCTTTGGTTTAAAAAAGGTGTCAATCCAGGATATAGTATACCGATGGATACGTTCCTAAATCTTCTTGAAGACAGGCAGTCTTATTTTCCCGGAGCATCTGTGATACCATACTATCCGGATCATCCAGATCGCCGAAGTGGAGCGCACCTGCGGTGCAGGAGACAACGCACATCGGAGAAGCCTCCAGATCGAGACCGGGCTCTAATCCCTTCGCCAGACCGGCATCCACCCTGGGAAGACAAAAGTCACACTTGCTGCAAACACCAGTGAAACTGATGCTGGGACTAGGCTTGCCTGACTCTCGATAAGTGACGTCCGTTTCGAAATCATCTCCGTTGTGGAAGACGATAGTACGGGCGAGATAGGGACAGGCCAGGATGCAATAGCCGCATCCCACACATATCTCGTATTTAATGTCTACTATGCCGTCAGACCGGCGGTAAGTGGCTCCAGTGGGACAGACATCGAGACAGGGCGGCTTGCCACAGTGCATGCAGCTCATAGGCAGGCACATGCGCTGCCTCTCTGGAGGCCCGCTGATGCCACAATCATGTACCCGTCTCCACAGGTTAGATGGCAACTCGTTCCTTTGCCCACAAACAATGGAGCATGCCCCACATCCGATACACTTCCGTAAATCAGTTACCATTCCCCAACGCACCATTCGATCTCCCTATTTTATTTCATAAGATCATTCTATGAGTTTTACATATGTGCCTTAGTCCTGAAACAAATGACTCTCAACAATTTCTAAGGAATACTTTCGTATTTTTTCTTTTCACTTCTTTCTTTTGCACCAACAAACGATACCATCGGCTTCCCGTAGCCTTAACTCGATTCTTGATTCTCTGTTTCAAGGAAACTGCCGGCCCTGCATCAGCGACCATAGCAGGGATTACTATTGGTGTGAGTCTGACTCTCCCAGCCATCCTGACCAGCGCATCATGGTTAAAACAGTTTATATGCTGAAGGGGTGCCACAGAATTGATGGAGCTTTCCGAACCGCTTCCTTGTGGGGCTTCCCAGTCCCATATCGATTTTATAAGCTGAAGTTGTGCTACCGAATGAATAGTGTCCTTATAGCTTTTGAGGGCTTCCCAGTCCCATGTTTTTAGCCTTCTCTTGATATCCCATGCATCTGGAACATTGATTTTAATAAGTCCATTCGGTTTCAATGATTGCCTAAGGTAAGTAAGAACTTCCAAAGGTTCGGCAAGATGCTCGAAAACTTGCTCTGCGTTAATAAGATCGAACCGGTAATCTGGTATGTCCTCCCAGTTTATCACATCTATGCCTTCAGCAAAATCGATGCGTGTTTGTGATATTTCAGCTCCATATACATTGCAACCAAGCCCTTTTGCAAGGTAACACCAGGTTCCAAATCCCATCCCAAAGTCCAGAACACGGAGATTGCCCGGTATAATGTCCAGATATGAAATTATGCTCACTAAATCTTTCGCATGTGCAGAGTAATATTTAATAGTAAGATTTGTGCGTAGCCATTCAGATACTTTTTCATAGTCGAACCATTCATTATAGAGTCTAACCATTGTGGATTCATTGAGTATCTCTTCCTGATATACCAATCCACAATCTTTACATTCATCCAGAATGTAATTGCTCCCCTCCAGATACCCAAAGTCTATTTTCTTGTATGAGTACCAAGAATTCAAATACTCCCTTATTGGGGGCTCGGTGTATTTCAAGCTAAGCAATGGCGTTTTGTTGGAAGATTTGCAAGCGGGACAGATTTCCCTTGTAGTAAAGTATTTGCTCATTTCAATGTCCCTCTTCACTTGTCTTCTGATTGATTGAGGCCGGGTTTGGTCTTACACGGCCATCGAGAGGTAGCGTCCACTTCAAAATCGTATCTGTTCCAAGGCACATCTGCAAATCAATCACCATTCCCAGCGCACGATTCGATAAGATCATTCCATGAGCTTCTTTATATGACCAGAAAGCCTCAGTGCAAGAGCAACGATAGTGAGCACGGGATTAGCATAGCCGGAGGTAGGGAAAACCGACGGACCTGCAATGAATAAATTAGATCTGCCATAGACCTTGCAATTCTCATCCACAACACCTTTGAGGGGGTCTTTATGCATACGAGTCGTCCCCATGTGATGCCATCCGCCTTCAAGGTTGGAGGGCGGGGTATCGCCATGAAGTTCGATTTGCAGCCGGCCCAGACCAGCGCGACGGAGTTCCTCGTCTATTATCTCCTGTGCCCTGACGATGGTGTGTATGTCCAAGGGGTTCATCTGCCAGTCTAAGCGCACGCGGTTCCTTCCAAGAATGTCACGCTCATCAGCGAGAGTTACCCGACTCTGTGGATTCGGTGCCTGTTCGCTCATTTGGTCAAGCTGAAACACTACATTTCTCTTGGACTTTTTGAATTTATTGAAGATACTCACACATTTCCTTCTTACTTTTCTGTAAGCGGCTATGGACACATCATCTATATCGGTTATCACATTTCTTAAGTGTTTACCGAAATCATGAGGCACATCTCCGCAGCGGATTGCCGAACTGAGTACCTTTAAAGAATCAATACCATCTGATGCAGCCTTTTGATAACCCGGCTGATTCGGCACGGTCTTTGGATGAGCAGCGCTTAAAAGAGGCCAGGAGACCACAGGCCAGGAAGGCGCTATGTCCGGCCGACCTTGCAATACTTTTGGGTGAATGGAGACACAATAATTCAGCAGTTTTTCAGAGCGAAGCACTTCCTCGGAAAGGGTCAATTTCCCCATAATGGGTATTCTGTTGACTGTATGTATATTGTATAAAGCCGTTGACCTGGCAATGTGAGGATCTGATGGGATGTATGTGCCAGACCAGAGATGGGGGTGTTCCATAAAGAATCTGCCGACAAGGTCGTTCTCGTTACCTAACCCTGTTTTTTGAACCTTATTCGATAGTAATAGCAAACGCGGGGTTTCGATGGCGCCCATAGCCAAAATGTACAGTTTCGCCGCGACCCGGAAATTCTTGCCCTGCAAACAAGCCACGCGCAGCCGTGTCACCGTCTGAGCTGTCTTGTCCGTCTCTATCTCCACCACACTGGCATGGACATAGGCAGTAATATTCTCTGCCCGTATAATTTCTTCCCGGTAATCACGGATAAAGGAGTCGCGCGGGCCGAATTGAAAGATTGTAGTTTTCACTCTGCCGTCGGCAAAGGCGAGGCGTGGAGTCTTCTCAGTGTCTTCCCAATCTTTAACGTCATACGTGAAAGGACCTATCTGACAGATAGATTGCGCACGTTCATAGAATGGATCGAGGTGGGACTTCTTAAAAGGCCAGCCGCTGTAGGGAACCCAATCACGCTCCTCAAAATCAATCTCGTCGAGAGGTCGCAACCTGACACCAAGACGATCGTCACCTATCCTAATGCCCCAGCGATGACTTGTGCCGCCAAAACCACAGGTGCGTGCGGTGTCCAATGGGAAATATGGATGACCGATATTCTCGCCCCAGAAAAGCGACTGCATGGCCCTGTCAGGTCTGAGGCCGCCGCTTTCCAGCAGACAGACCCGAAATCCTTTGCCTATAAATTCTCGTGATAGGGTAATCCCGGCAACTCCTGTACCGACGATGCAAACATCGGTTTCAATCGTTTTATTCCCGGGCAATGAGCGTGCATCGACTAGCATATGACTCTCTTCAGGTATCCAGACACTTACCTGGTGATTATCTCGGACTGACGGAGGTTTCGCCTGGTATAGGAAAGCAATCTCTTGAGATTGCTGTTCAGGTATTTGCGATCAAGTTGTCTGATCTTTGCCTTCCAACCCGATTCTCGATTATGGTATTCGGATATTTTGTATTCAATAGCTCGCACCAGGTCATGGCGGCCTTTTGTCAACAAGGGAGGGATTAACTCGCGATAGCTGGACTCCGAATAGTCATCGTATATACTTGCCCCTCTCAAGATTAGTTCCGGAGAGAGTTCCTTCTCAGGAAAAGCCCGTGTCTTATCGAGCACCCCAAGTGCCAGAAGGGCCAGCATGGTTTTAACGCATTTCGGACATCGGCCGCAGTTCAACACGCCTGGTTTATAAAGCTTGTGGAGGTTGCATACCCTCAGGTGCTGAAGGGCAACATCCCAATCAGCTACTAACTTCGTCTTAGCGAGCCTCGATAGTGCTATGCCATCATGTCGAACTCGCAAATCAATGCTACCGTAATTTGGGTCTAACAGAGGGTGTGTGCCTGAGGGCCCTAAATTAGAGATATCGGAGCCTCCAGCGATGCAGACCATAGTGAGCCGCCGATCAAATGCATGTGCTATAGCAGAGAAAGCGGCTCCCTGAAATTCGTTACCCCAGAAACTAAAATTATCAGCAGTATCTTCTTGCCTGTAATCCAGATACAGGTTGGTGTAAACAGGTATGATTGTTATGCCTATGTCCTGGGCTATACCTGACAGGGAATGGACTACGTGGTCAAAGGCTTCAATCTGATCAATTTCAAGTCCATATACAAGCAATCCATCTTTAATTGACCAGGGGTGTTGAGATGGGAAGCTTAAACGGTTAGCTCGAAGCGTAGCGAAGGAATCGATTCCTCCGGAAAAGAAAAAACCAGCCCGCTCAGGGCGGGGTATCGACAAACTGGATCTCGTTTTCGCCTCAATTCGGACGAGGTTACGCTCAGAATCATAGTACCAGTGGCGAATCCAGCTCATAGCTGTGATCAAGCCATTTCGCAACTCCGGGCAGATTTCCGCATCTATGAAAACCCGCTCTTCTCCGAAATGCATGGCCGGTATTGCACAACCAACCAGAAATGCATGGGGATTGCAGGACAAGCTCTGGGCAAAGGCTTCGTCCGTCTCAATGAAGACTTCCCCCGTGGGACGTCCACAATCCTCCCAGATGACCGTGGCCGCAACCCTTGCTTTATTTCCCTTTTTTTCAACTTTCAAATTTTCAATTTTCATCTGCTCTGCCTTGACCAAGAAATATCAAGTATCAACGAAATTACTTGGCTTTAAGAGAACTTCGACCAGTCTTCTACGGCCGCTTTCCCTCCAAATTGAATTCTGTGGACCATTTCAAAATAGGCCTTACAGCCCCTCTTAGGGGTGAATTATAATCGCCCCGCGCTGAATCGCCGTCCGAGTTATCGATAACCTGAAAGGAGACTGCATCACGCTCAAAAAACTGAACGAGAAGCGGATCAAGCGTAATAAGTGCAGGTCCCACGAACAATGCCCCCTCATTCAGGAAATTGGCCGGGATCAGCGCTACGCTCCGATACCACCCCTTCGGACGTTCACGTTTCCGCCAGGCCGGATCCAGGTCGACGGTGACAAAGATGAGCACACCTTCTTCATTGTTTAGGGAAAAGTGCGGCAACAACACATAGCCTGACTTGAGAACCTCAAATTCCATCTCGACCAAAACAGGTCGGCTGATATCCATGACATCTGTAATCCGGCCGTCTTCAGTCTTTATCCTGACTGAACGCAAACGTGCCACCTCGTTCCCGGGTGCCTTTGCCGGATCCGGCCATTCTTTCTCGGCAGTGGTGTCCAATCCTTTGCTGAGATAGCTTTTCACTACCTCGTGTGCCTGTCCGTCTTGCACAATGCTCCCTTCGTCCAACAGGATTGCTCTACTACAAAGTCTGGTAATAGCGGACATATTGTGTGATACAAATAGGATGGTGCGTCCTTCCTGTCCCACCTTTTCCATTTTATTCAGACACTTCTTTTGGAAACGCGCATCGCCTACTGCCAACACCTCATCCACTATTAATATCTCCGGCTCTAAATGTGCTGCTACGGCAAAAGCCAGTCTCAGATACATGCCGCTGGAGTAATGTTTAACAGGTGTATCAATAAATTTCTCAACTTCTGCAAAGGCCACAATTTCATCAAATTTTTTATCAATTTCAAGTCGTTTCATCCCGAGTATTGCACCATTGAGATAGACGTTTTCTCGACCGGTTAACTCTGAATGAAAACCGGTTCCCACCTCCAAAAGTGAGCCTATACGTCCGTGAATTTCTGCAAATCCAGTTGTGGGCTCAGTAATTCGCGACAATATCTTAAGCAATGTGCTTTTGCCGGCACCGTTGCGTCCGATAATACCAACAACCTCACCATGTTTAACCTCAAAGAATAAATCTTTGAGCGCCCATATCGTTTCATCCAATTCGGCAGCACCTGTGGCCTGGCCTCGCAATAACTTCCCCGTTTTGCGAAAGGGTGACATAAACGCATCGGCTAATGTGTCGCGGAGAGTCTTATAATTATCCTGTTTCCCGCCTATTCGGTATTGTTTACTGAGTTCTTCAACGCGTATTGCGATACCATTCATCGATTTTACCTACACCACATCTGCAAATGTCTTTTCAATGCGACGGAAATATAAAGCACCACTTACCAATAAAGACAATGACACTATTAAGGAAACTATAATAATTGGCCCTGGAGCTGTATTTGTACCTAATAAAGCCCAACGGAAACCCTCCACCACACCAACCATAGGATTAATGCCATAGAGAGTTCGCCACGGGTCTGACAACAAGCTGCTTGGATATGCAATAGGTGTTGCAAAAAGCCAGAACTGGGTTAGAAAAGGTATCAAATATTGCACATCTCTGAACTGGACATTCATGGCAGAAAGCCAGAATGATACACCGAGTGAAATAATAAATGATAGTGCCAGCAGAAATGGAAGCCACAGCACATTGGCAGTAGGAATAAGGCCATAATAGATCATCATTCCAATCAGTACAATAAAGGCGAGCACAAAATCTATTACACCTGATAATACTGATGAAATGGGGATAGACAGCCGGGGGAAATACACCTTCTTGATAAGATTGGAGTTACTTACTAAGCTGTTGGAAGCTTTACTTAGCCCATTAGCAAAGAAAGTCCATGGTACTAAAGCAGCATAAACGAAAATCGGATAGGGAATGCCATCGGACGGCATCTTGGCTAATTTCCCAAGAAAGAGACTAAAGACGACCATTGTGAAAAAGGGCTGAATAATGGCCCATGCTGCTCCAAGCACCGTTTGCTTGTATCGCACCTTAATGTCCCGCCATATTAGGAAATAGAGTAATTCACGATATTCCCATAACTCTTTGAGCTTAAGGGAAATCCACCCTTTGGAAGGTTCGATGCGGATTACTGTCCCGTTGTACTCCACGTTATGAAATCCAGTAGGCTGATCTGTGGAATCGCCCAGTAATTTTTCTTCAGGTATCATTTCATTTTCCTGATCCAAAGAGAGCTGAACGTATTGGCCGGGTCGTGACAGTATGTTGAATAGTCCGGTATGACACTTCTCAAAAACTCCTCATCATAATATCTGAGGAGCGGGGCGGAAAGCATGATTTTGAATGCATCGTTATAGCACAAGAATGCCTGCAGCAGCATAGCTTCGGTCCAGTAGAACGGCCAGCTCCTGCCAAAAATCCACGTCTGAGGAGGATAGGGAACGTTATACGGAAACGGCACATCGTGTATATGGATTATGACCCCTTTTTTCACCCTCGGGAGAACTTCGAGATACAAGTAGGGAACATCTCCATCAATCTTTACAACATGCGTAGAATCGATAAATAATACATCTCCCGCTTCAAGCCGTTCGAACGCAGACAACTCTAGAGACTGGACCTCCCTTCTGATTATCTCTATTCCCGACACATTGCACAGTGCCTCGTAGGGATAGGGATCGATGCATCGAATCTGGAGAGGATTTCCCATTTCAGCATTTTTCTTGGCTGCGAGCAAGCAGTAATAGGTTGAGAGGCCTGAACCGACCTCCAGGTAGCGTTTGGGTTTTAGACCTCTTATCATGGAATAGGACACCATAGAATCAATGGGAGTGAACCCGGGGCCAAAATCTCTTTTCTCGTTTTCGTCATAACTGGTCAGTGTCCCGTATTCATCCGAGTAGGTGCGTAGCAAGTTTTTTAGGATGTCCTTCATTTCTTCGAGGTCATAGGGAATGCCAACGAGGTCACTGGGTTTAAACCATCGATCTCTATTTTCCTCGAGCGCAGACAATACGGGGAGAGGAGAATAATAATCAGAACTTCGGGAGACGTTGAAGCCGTGATCATCCAGGAGTTTCACCACTTGCTTTTCTTCAAGATTGTTCAATGCGACCTGGAAGAGCCTCCGATTACCATCTCTGTACATCTGCAGCATACTTTCCGGCAACACTTTCTTCAACAACCTTTTCATTATGTTCCCTCTGTAGTTTCCTCTTTATGCCCGCCAGAGGGTAGAATCACACTCGTTGGCTTTCAAAAAGGGCGAAGTATTCATTTTGCTCAGCACGGAGCCTGTCACACAACCTATCGGCAGGTAAGTCCACATCATGGTAGGTCAGAACTTGATCTTTGGGAATATCCCGTTTCAAGCGACATCCTTCTGCCAACCCGATTGGAAGTAAGTTTTCGGCGTTCACCACATTGGAATTCTCACAGAGACCATACGTCATATAGTATCCGATCCCGTCGAGCACCTGGCCTTCCTTCAGGTCGATCTTGGCTGCAGCCACGACATCAACACAGGGTGCACCACGGGGGGCGATAGCAGCGTCACCAAACAGAACGGCACGGGCAACAGTATTCGGGACCTCGAAATGGCAGAGATGGTAGGGCGTGTAGAAACAGTAGAGAGGACCGGTACCTAACTTGTATAAATTCAAATAATGTTTCTGAGTCGGATGGTCATGAGTGCCGAGGACAAAGATTCCGGGACTGGGCTCTGCGCCAACCACATAATCCACTATGCCACTGCCTTCCATAAGTGTTTCCAGCGGATACCAGTTCACCGCCTCCTTGATAAACGTCCCTACGGGGACTGTGGGGCCAAACATTCCTCTTTTGGCTACTCTCATTCCGGTAGCGTTTGCAACGATAGCCTGTTCGAAGGATATTTTGCTTCCATCAGCAAATGAGGTTACCATATTCGGTTTCTGTCCCCACTTGCGGGCAAATCCCTCCTGCGTTGTCGGATTTCGATAGGGGTCGTGGAGGCCCTTAATGTTACCGCACAAAACAGGCCGGACTCCAATCCCTTTTACAAAGCGATAAAGGTTCATCAGCACGCCGGGCTGATCTCCGTCAACATTCGTGATGACCACCCCTGACTTATCGGCAAAGACCTTGAGGATCGGCCCTACCGTACCGTCAAGTTCAGCATTCATCAAGATTACGTGCTTGCGGCATCCGATAGCCTTAAGTACCACATGAGCTGCAAACTCTATTGTCCCCGTTACCTCGATCACAGCGTCGACACCATCCGCTTGGCAGAGAAGCATTGCATCTTCTGTGACGGCATATTGGCCTTGGCGTATAGCATCTTCCAATTGAGAGACAGTTTCGACAACCCGCATTTCGGTTATGCCGGCCTCCAGATAGGCCCTCTTGGCCGCTTCCAGGTGACGGTTTGAGATTGCCACCAGTTCCATTCCCGGTACCGAGGTACAGATCTGAAGAGCTATCCCACGCCCCATGAAACCTGCCCCGACCATGGCCACTCTCACAGGATTTCCTTCTTGTTGTCTTTTTTCCAATGCTTTGTCAAGAATTATCATGAGGAAACCTCCAAGTGTCTTGGTGAACTCTCAATCGTTCTTCTCTATCTCTTAACTCTTCCGTTCATGAATTACCGTGAACAGAAGCAAGCCATGAAGTGTGAGAATGAGTGAACAAGCGAATCGCCTGGATGTCCGTTGTATATCATGCACTTCTTCAACCAGCGTAATCCGGCCAATTCTTATCCTTATCTGAGATCACGTGGACTTGAGCCGGCCATCTGATCCCAAAGGCCGGGTCATTGTACCGGGCACCGCGTTCAGACCCCGGTGAATAGAATTGTGATACCTGATATATGACCTCTGTGTTGTCCTCAAGGGTCTGAAACCCATGGGCGAAATTTTCAGGGACGAAGAGCATCTTGTAATTCTCCGATGTCAACTCCACGCCTATCCATTCCTTGTATGTGGAAGAGTTGGGCCGCAGGTCAATGATCACGTCATAGATCGCTCCTCTTGTGCACCGGACAAGTTTTGTCTCTTCATGGGGAGTCATCTGGTAATGCATGCCTCTCAGTGTGCCTTTTTTTTTGTTGGAGGAGACATTGGCCTGGGCCATCTGCGAGGGCAATCCATGCGCATCGAACTCTTTCTTGCACCATGTGCGGGCAAAGAAACCCCTCTCATCCGCTCTTTTTTCAAGTTCAACGATATACGCGCCTTTCAGTCTGGTTTCCGTAAAGATCATGTTGTCTCCTTCAGGTTCCTCATTGTTTCCATTCAAGTTTTTCTGTCAATAACCCTTTATTCTGCAAATACGTAAGGACCTTTAGTCTTATAAATTTAGACTCACGGAAATCTTTATCCTTAAATCCCATAGCTTCTAAACCATTCTTTAACTCTTTTATTGTGGTTATTAGATCAACTTCCGGTTGATAATCAGGGGCCAGTTTTTTAAATAGATCAAAACTTACTCTGTAGGAACGTTTATCCGGTTGAGCGTTCTTGTTCAATGAGACCTCAACATCAGGAATAACCTTCGCTACAGCCTCGGCCAGATCCTTGACCTGATAATTCCATTCATCGCTCCCAATATTTATAGCCAGGAAGTCATCCCCGTCTGCCGGCTCCCTGCTCACTGCCCAATCAATGGCCCGTGCCATATCCCTTACATTGATCAATGGTCTCCAGGGGGTCCCGTCGCTGAGGATCGTAATCTTTTTTGAGGCAACTGCACCTGCCACAAAGTCATTCAAAACCAGATCCAGCCTGAGCCTGTCACTCATCCCGCAGGCTGTTGAGAATCTCAGGCTTGTCACAACAAAATTGGTGTCTGCAATTTTCTTAAGATCTCCCTCCGCTAATACTTTAGACTTAGCATAAGCGGTGAGTGGATTTAATTCCGAGTTCTCGGTCTTTGCCCCGTCCTCGGCAAACCCATACATGCTGCAACTTGAGGCATAGACGATCGTTTTTACCCCGGCCTGCTTAGCCTTTTTTGCGACTTCAACAGCAGCACGATAATTAATATCGAAGGTCGGCTCTTCAAAGGTATTTCCCATGGGATCATTGGAGACCGCAGCAAGGTATACGATTGCATACACCCCCTGCAGCACATTATCGGGCAGGCATCTTACATCTGAAAAATACTGCAGATCAACCCTGCACTCTGGAAGGATTTGCGCGTTCGTCAGACAACTTGCAAAGTATCCCATATCAAGGCCAACCAGTGTAACATCGGGATAAGAGGCATGCAGTCGCTGCACAACACAGGGTCCGAGGTAACCCATATTTCCTGTTATTAAGATTTTCATGGTTCCCCCCATTCAGATGGCATTATTTGCCTTCCCGGCATTGAGTCGCGCATAGAAAGGACACTTTTTGTGCTTTTTCGATTTACAGTATTCCTGGAGTTGAAACTCGCTCGGCACATAGGTCCCGTCCAGGACCTTACATGCAGCCACAGGCCGACGGTTTAACTGGGGACACTTCATGGTTGCTCCGGTGTCATTAAGACTCAGGTCCATCGTACGAGCTATACTCTAATGAGAACTCACGCTCTTGAGTATTCTCTTGACATGCCTGGCAATGGCCGGCGCAGCAGTTAGTCCGGGAGACTCTATCCCCACAAGATTGATAAACCCGGGCAGGTCTTCACTGATGACAAAGTCATGGAAGCCTTTGCCGTATCCCTGAAGTTTTGGCCTGATGCCGGACATATCAGGGACAATATCTCCCTTGCGAATAAAGGGGAGAAACCTCACTGCGCTCTCATAAAAGAGATCCCTTTTGGATGCGTCAACCCTATACTCTTCAACTTTATCTGTATAAGTGGCATCAGGACCCAGCTTCATGCGGCCCTGTAAATCGAGGGTCAGGTGAACGCCCAGCCCGACATGATTCTCTTCGGGAACAGGATACACCAACCTTTGCACAAGACCTCTTTTCGCGGCGTTAATGCTGAAGTAATCACCTTTACAGTAATGGAGGGTGTAATCTTTTCCTACCATCCTCGCAATAATATCGGACTGCAATCCTGCTGCATTGATGACCCGTTCCGAGATAAATTCAAAGTATTCGCCGTCTCTGTTCAGAGTCACAATCCTGTAACCCGCCGTATCCCTTTCTATCCCTACCACCTGTGTTCCATAGACTATTTCAGCGCCTTTCCGCTTCGCTGAGCAAAGATAATAATCCATGAGGGAATGGGCGCTCAGTATCCCGGTATCAGGAGAATAAAGAGCCCCGAATGCCTTGATATTTGGCTCCTTTTGTCTGATCTCGCTTTGCGTTAAGAGTGAAACAGATGAAACGCCGTTGTGCAGGGCATTGTGCATCAGGCGCTCAACCTTTCCCATTTCCTTTTCCGTCGTTGCGATTATCAGTTTGCCACGCTTCATGTGGGGTATACTGTTTTTCACGCACGTTTCATAGAGTATTTCTCTGCCTTCCACACAAAGTTGCGCCTTCAGCGAGCCCGGTGGATAATATATCCCTGCATGGATCACCTCACTGTTTCGGGAGCTGATTCCCATGCCATGGGTTTCATTCTTCTCCAGAATATACAGGCTCAGGTTACTTTCAGCTAATTCTGAGGCAATCGCCAGGCCAATCACTCCGGCTCCTATGATTGTTATGTCAGCGTCCATTCAGATCGTCCAGGTTGCAGGCTCCGTTGCCTTCTTTCTCGAAAACGAAGCGCAACCGTTCATCATTTGCTACCATATCTTCCACGGCGCTTTGCCGGAGTTCCACTGCTCTTCCAGGAACATCTTCTCCTTTAATGTATCCATGCATGACCAAAAACCATAATGGCGATAGCCCATCAGTTGACCGTCACGGGCGAGACGCTCCACGGGAGTGCGCTCCCAGATGGTTTCATCATCGTCAATGTAATCGATTACCCTGGGGTTGAGGACAAAGTAACCGCCGTTTATCCAGCCCTCGGCTGCCTCGGGTTTTTCATAAAAATTGGCAACCTGATCGCCGTCAAAGGCGATCCTGCCGAACCGCGAAGGGGATCGTACAGTGGTGACCGTTGCGAGCTTACCATGGGACTTGTGGAACTCCATAAGGGCCTTAATATCGATATCCGCTACTCCATCACCGTAGGTGAACATGAAAGCCTCTTCCCTCTCCAGCCACTTTTGAAGTTTCTTAAGGCGTCCGCCGGTCTGGGTATGTAACCCGGTGTCGATAATGTGAGCTTTCCAGTTCGGCTGGTTGCCGTCGTGGATGATCGTTTTTCCTGTAGTCATGTCGACGGTGATGTCGTTATTGATTGCATAGAAGTTAAGGAAATAATCCTTAATTACCTCGCCCTTATACCCGACTGCTATGAGGAACTCGTTTATCCCGTGAGCAGAATGGATATTCATGATATGCCATAACATGGGCTTGCCGCCGACTTCCACCATGGGTTTGGGACGCGAGACCGTCTCTTCAGACAACCGGGTTCCAAGTCCTCCGGCAAGAATGATGGCTTTCATAGCATCACCCCTTTTCTTTTTGATGATTTTGTATTCATGGGAGCGTTATTTGAATAAAGCTGCACACGCGGCCACCATCAGCAATTCACGGCGAAGAACGACCGGGATTGCTGATGGATAAGGCCCTTCGCAATGACGCATTACGAAAACACGATCTGTCATTGCGAGCGGAGCGAAGCAATCTCACGCACTTACAAAATTTTTATCTCTGTGAACTCTGTGGCGAGACTTTTGCAAGAGCCTCTTCTCAATGCTCCGCCAACTGAGTTACATGCAGAGTAATCAGGCGTGACCGGAAACTCGTCGAGGCTTCTTAGACTCATTTGTCTTTGAGCAATTGCTATGCCAAATTGCTTCGTATTTGAAGCAAAAAGGGATGAGAATTGACTCGGCCAATCGGGAGAGATGTGAAGATGTATCTTCATGAATTATAAGTGCTTTCCCAGAACGTGCCGGAACCGGTGAGAACTGATCAAACAGAAAAGACAGCGCAATGTCTGGCCCTGTTGGAGACTGTGTCCTATTGCTACACAGTCAAATTAAATTTTGTTTCCAAAGGATACATTAATATGGGAAAAGAGAGAGAAGGACAGTTTGTCATGCCGCCCTTTTCCAGATGCTCTCAGCAATGAATCTCTTTGAGCCTCTTATAAAATGCCTTCCGTGAAATGCCGAGCACCTTGGCAGCCTTCGATTTGTTGCCTTTACATACATGAAGAGCATCACTGACGGCCTGTATCTCAAGATCCTTCAAGGTCTTTACGGACTTATAGGCAACCCCCTGTTTCCAGCAGGAGAGGAATTCTTCCGGAAGTTCCTTTGCGGTGATGGTTTTCTCCCTTGCGAGGACAACCGCCCTCTCTATGACGTTCCTGAGCTGTCTGATATTCCCGGGCCAACGATGTCTCTGGAACATTTCCATCACCTCCCCTGATACCGTGAGCGTCTTTTTCTCCCTTATGCAGAATTCATGAACAAATTCCGACACTAGGAGAGGAATGTCATCCCGCCTTTCCCTGAGCGGAGGCACCTTTATCTCGATCACATTGAGCCGGTAAAAGAGGTCTTCTCTGAAATTGCCATTCTGAACTTCTTTTCTTAAGTCGCGGTTGGTGGAACAGATAAGCCTGAATTCAACTTTGATCCTCCTGTTGCTTCCCAGCCTCTCGACCTCCCTCTCCTGGAAAGCCCTGAGGAGTTTGGCCTGCAATGAAAGCTCCAGTTCACCGACCTCATCAAGGAAAACGATACCATTCCCGGCTTCCTCAAACTTCCCTATCCTCCTTGAAAGCGCTCCGGTAAATGCCCCTTTTTCATATCCGAAGAGTTCCGACTCTATAAGTTCCCTGGGAATCGCAGCGCAGTTTACTGCGACAAAGGGTGTATCCTTCCTGTTGCTGCTGTAGTGGAGGGCCCTTGCGAAGAGCTCTTTTCCCGTTCCGGTCTCACCGGAGATGAGAACATTGCTTGATGAATCCCTCACCGCCTCAATCGTTTCATAGAGCCTGCGCATTTCAGGCGTCTTGCCGATAATGCGATGGTGGTTATTTTCATTGAGAAGTCTCCTCCTCAGGGATTCAAGCTCTCTCTTCAAACACCGCTGTTCAACCGCCCTTGAAAGGATACTCTTCAGTTTCCAGTAATCGGGGGGCTTGATAAAATAATAGAAGGCGCCGCGGGTGACCGCATGAACAGCAGACTCGACTGTTCCGTAGGCGGTGAGAAAAATGACCGGGATGTCAGAATGGTTTTCTGTAATATAGTCAAAAAAGTTTATTCCATCTCTGCCCGGCATCTTGAGGTCTGTGATGATTGCGTCAACGTCCTCCGTTTTGACTATTCCGATGGCTTTCTCGACATCCCCTGACTCAAGAACGTGATACCCCTCTTCAGAGAGTATTGCGGACAGCACCCGGACGGCGTTCGGCTCATCATCAACGACCAGAACTTTACCGTTCGTATCCATCCTCATTTCCCCTGCGTTTCTGACGAACCGTTAAGGGGAACCCCCTCGTAACCCGACATTTTTTCTTTTTCCTAGTGCACCCGAAAATCGACAAGACCATCCTGGGTAATCTGTTCAGGTACGTAGTTCTTGAAGGTAGGAATTATCTTTCGTATTGTTTGCACTACTTCATCAAGGGAGTAATTTTGCACAATATGTTCAAAATCAGAAATGGAATGATCAAGGACTGCCATTGAGGGAACTTCAGGAACTGCCATCATAAGTTTTTTATGGAAGGTGGGGATTATTCTCTCCGATTTGTCAAAGAGTTCTTCGTAGAGTTTTTCTCCCGGTCTCAGTCCGGTAAAGGTTATCTTGATTTCTTTATGGGGAATAAAGCCCGAAAGCCTTATAAAGTTTTCTGCCAGGTCAATTATCCTTATAGGTTCCCCCATGTCAAGGACGAAGAGTTCCCCGCCGTTCCCTGCTGCCGCGGCGATCAGGACAAGCTGAACAGCTTCGGGGATGAGCATAAAAAATCTTTTGATCTCAGGATGAGTTACCGTGAGCGGACCACCCTTTTTTAACTGCTCCTTGAAAATCGGGATAACACTTCCATTCGTCCCCAGCACGTTCCCAAATCTGACCGTTGTGAACTTAGTCTCACACGATGAATTCATATTGACCGTGAGAAACTCGGCAATACGCTTTGTTGCACCCATTATGCTTGTCGGGTTTACCGCCTTGTCCGTTGAGATCAGCACAAAACTTTCTGCACAATACCGCGATGCAGCTTCGATAAGGTTTTTCGTGCCAAAGACATTATTTTTCACTGCTTCAATGGGATTGTGCTCCATCAATGGCACATGTTTATAGGCGGCTGCATGAAAAATGATCTGCGGCCTGTATTTTGAAAATATGTATTCCAGGTAGAGCGTGTCCTGCACATCTCCAATGATGGTTGATATTGTCGACCTGTGCTGTTCAGCTCTCAATTCAAGGTCTACCTCATACGTACTGTTCTCATACCGGTCCAGGAGCAGAAGATCGGAGGGATTATATTTGATTATTTGCCTGCAGAGTTCTGAACCGATAGAACCGCCGGCCCCGGTGACCATCACTGATTTCCCTTTGATGAAGTCTCTCACCGCTGTGATGTCCGTATTCACCGGCTCTCTCTGGAGAAAGTCTTCAAGGGAGATCGGTTTCATCTGGGAGATCCCATACTGCTTATTGAGAAATGCGATCAGCCGTTCTTCAGTAACATATCCGAGGTTTACAAGCTTTGCTCCAAGCCTTCCTCCTTCTCTTTTTTGCAGGGCCAGGGCTTCCTCTATCTGGGCTTCCGTCACCAGGCTCGCATCTATCAAGCGCTGACCCAGCCTCGAGGCCACAGAAATATTGCCGTCGAGGAGATCACTTATCCCCGGCAATTTCTTTATCGGTATGTTGAAGGGCTTACAGATCTCATAAATCTCCCGGATGGTCTTCTGTGTATCGGTAGACACAGATATCAGAATTTCTTCAGGGCGATGTTTAGTAATGGTTTCCGGAATTATGCTGCTGGGTCCCAGGATAGGGACGTCATGTATCGTCAGTCCCTTCTTATTTGCGTCGTCATCGATAAAACCTATTGGCTCATACGCATATTCCGGATTGTTCTTCATTTCCCTTACGATCATCTCACCCGCGTCACCCGCGCCAATGATGAGGATTCTCTTCCTCAAGGATTCCGAGAACATATATTCTTTGAATACCCTTATGAAGAGCCTGTTTCCCCCTGAGATGATTATGAATAACAGCCAGTCAAGTATCACTATTGAGCGGGGGTAATTTGGATCGCCGATGAGATAGTGGACAGTGAGAAGAAATACGATGCTTCCCAATGTTGTTGATTTTATAATTTTGATCAGGTCGCTCACACTTGCATAGCGCCATAAACCCTTGTACAGCCCGCCCTGAATGAAGAAAACAAAGCGGATACACAAAAGGATGGGGAGATACGCGAGAAATGTCTTGAGAGAGGAAGGCGAAAGGATCGATTCAAAACGGATGATAAATGCCAGGTAGTTTGCGAGGACTGCCTGGATGAGGAAAATAAGGGTAACGACAATGCGCCGGTATTTTACGATACAGTCCTTAATCGTCTTATAAATATTGTTAGAGATTCCGTTCATGCTCTTGCTCACCTTTGACGTGCAGTATGATGGGATGGTTTAGTGTGACCGTGGCGCCCTTAAGAGAACTGGCACTTGCGACCGGTGTTCCTGTGCAGCGGTGATGTCTTCAAAACAGTTTTTATGATTAATTTTATATCCGTAAGGACTGTATGGTTATCCACATACTCTAATGAAAGCTTGATCTTTTCCGGCAAAATCTTCCCTATATAATCCTCTTCCCAGTTATCTGACCCGGCGAGAAGAGTCTCTTCCGACGAGTATTTGATGGCTGCCGGATCCGTTATCCCGGGGCGTATCATGAGCAGTTTTTTGTAATCTGCCTCGAATAATTGGACATACTTTCTTACCTCCGGCCTCGGTCCCACGAGGCTCATCTCTCCCTTCAGGACGTTGAGCAGCTGTGGCAATTCATCAATCTTTGATGCCCTGAGAACCCTTCCCACCTTTGTGACACGGCTGTCTCCTCCCACTGTTATCAGAGAGCCCGGCCCTTCCGTGTCTGCCGCCATGGTTCTGAACTTGTAGATTCTGAAAGGTGCGAAATTTTTTCCGACCCTTTCCTGTCGGAAAAATACCGGTCCCCTGCTGTCGACTTTTATCAGAAGTGATACCAGCGCAAAGAGAGGCAAGAGAATCAGCAAACCGATAGATGAAAGGACTATATCAAAGAGGCGCTTCATGCTGCACTGCTCATCGCCTATGCCGGCGAACCACGTCCCGCACCGACTCAGCGACCCGTTCGATATCCCCCTCTGTCATCCCTGGATAGATGGGGAGTGAAACAATCCGCTCGTAAACTCTCTCAGATACAGGAAACCCCTGTGGAGTATAGCGAAAGGTGTCTCTGTAATACGGATGCCTGTAGAGGGGAATAAAATGGACCGATGTGCCTATCCCCCTTTCCTTGAGCTCCTCCATGAATTGTTTTCTGTCCAGGTTCACCGCCGCGGGATTCAGTTTGATCACATAGAGGTGCCATGCGCTCTTCCTGTCAGACTTGACGCGCGGTGGAGTTATTTCATCCATGGATTGAAAAGCCTCCGCATATTTCCGGGCGATTTCCTCTCGCTGATGCCACATCCAGTCGACCTTTTTCAGCTGCGCGAGACCGAGTCCCGCCTGGATATCCGTCATGTTATATTTATAGCCTGATTCCGCAACCTCGTAATACCATGAGCCTTCATTGGTATATCGCTTCCACGCGTCTTTCGAGATGCCGTGCAATCTCAATATGCTCATCCTCTCCGCCCATTCATCATTCTCTGTGGTGGCCATTCCCCCCTCACCAGTGGTCAGCGACTTCGTGGCGTAAAAGCTGAAGCACGTTATATCCCCTATGGTCCCTATTTTTCTCTCCTTATACCAGGCAGGCACCGCGTGTGCAGCATCCTCGATAACAAAGAGTCCGTGCTTTTTTGCGATATCAAGGATCTCATCCATATCGCAGGGTTGGCCGGCATAATGTACAGGGATTATCGCTTTTGTCTTTTTCGTAATCTTCTCCTCAATCTTCGATACGTCAATGGTGTGTGTGCCCTCATCCACATCCACAAAGACAGGGGTTGCGTGAAAATATGTGACCACTTCCGCGGTTGCTGCGAAAGTGATTGCGGGAACAATGACCTCATCTCCCTTTTTTATGTTTACCGCTTTGAGGGCGAGATGGAGACAGGCTGTGCAGGAGTTCATTGAGACCGCATTCCTTGAGCCGATGTACTCCCGGTATTTCGCCTCAAACGCTATTGTTTTCGGCCCCATGGTAAGCCAACCGGCATAGAGAGAATCAAGGACTTCGGATATCTCATCTTCCGTGATATACGGTCTGTGAAAGGGAATTGCCGCAGGTGTTTCCATTCTGATTTCTCTATTGTCCAAGAAATTGTCTTATGGTATGGGCCACATGCTGTGTATCTTCAGAACTCTGTAGCGGTTCTATCGGGAGAGACAGAACCTCACGAACCGCGCGCTCCGCATTCCCCAGATGCCCCGGCGTCTCCATCCTCCCTTCAAACACCTTCATCCTGTGCAGGGGAATTGGATAATAGACCATGGTAGAGATGCCGTTTTCTCTGAGATAGCTCTGGATCTCGTCTCTCCTCGGAGTGCATATGGTGTATTGATGAAACACATGCTCCGGAACGATCTGCGGTGAGTTCGCAGCAAGAGACGATTTTGTGGGTGCAGTGGGCAGTGATACCCCTTTGACTTCTGAAAGCTCTTCGGTATATATTCGTGCGATCTGTTTTCTCCGCTCATTGAATTCATCTATGTATTTGAATTTTGCAAGAAGGACTGCCGCCTGTAACGTATCGAGGCGACTGTTATACCCGATATGGTCAACATTGTACTTGTCCTTTCCTCCGTGTTTCAGGAGCATGCGCACGAGTTCTGCAATTGCGTCGTCATTCGTGGCCACCATTCCCGCGTCACCAAACCCGCCGAGATTTTTTGACGGGAAGAAGCTGAACGCCCCGCAACTTCCGAAAGAACCCAGTTTTCCCCCCTTCCATGTTGCCCCAAACGCCTGCGCAACATCCTCAAGGACAAATAAATCATGCTCCTCGGCGATTGCCGTTATCTCATCCATGTTACACGCCTGTCCGTAAAGATGAACGGGCAGAATACCGACGATCCTGACGGACCGGAGATCCCGGAGTGAAATGAGATACTCTTTGATCTTTCTTGCATCCATGTTGCACGTGAGAGGATCGATATCAACAAAAACAGGCGTGGCTCCCGCCCGAAGGATGGCATCCCCCGTTGCAGTGAACGTGAATGGAGTTGTGATAATCCCATCGTTTCTATCGAAATACTCTTCCCCTTTCCTCTGAATTGCGAGGGCCCTCAAGGAAAGGACGAGCGCATCAGTACCCGACGATACCCCTATACAGTGTTTTACACCGATATACGCACGCGTAACCTCCTCAAACTCCCCGATTTCGGGACCGAAGATCCATTTTTGATGTTCAAGACATCTCTTGATCGCAGAATCAATATCCTGTTTCATATATTCGTATTCACTCTTTAAATCGAGCATCGAAATCTGTTTCATTTACTCCTCTTCTCTTTTCACACTGAGGGAATCATCTCTTCCCTTTTCATACTCGTTCCCACAGGAGTTACAGATGGCATGATTATCCTGAAAGTTCAATGTCGTTCCACATTTGCAGGCCCATCCTATCTGTTTTGCAGGAACGCCGGCAACGATTGCATAACCGGGAACATCTGTCTTCACAACAGCTCCTGCGCCGACAACAGAGTATTTTCCTACCGTCACCCCGCATACAATAGTGGCGTTTGCCCCTATTGTAGCTCCCCTTTTTACGAGCGTATTCCGGAACTCCTTTTTCCTCTCGATGAATGCCCTCGGATTGTAGACATTGGTGAATACACAGGAAGGCCCGCAAAAGACGTCGTCTTCGAGGAGCACTCCTTTATAGAGCGACACGTTGTTCTGTATCTTGCACCCGTCACCTATGCGCACATCCGGACCGATCACGACATTCTGTCCGATAACACATCTGTTGCCGATCACGGAATTCTTGAGCACATGAGAAAAATGCCATATCTTCACCCCTTCTCCCAATATGACATCCTCGTCAACATAGGCGCTCTCATGGACATGCGTCGAAGGCAGGGCGCGGAAAGGGGGGCGTGAACCATGAACGGGAACGGTGGTATTGCCCGTGCCCGCTTTGCCATTTCTCAGGGAATGTTCAGCCGCTTCAAGGACGGTCAACACCCTGAGACCTTCTTCTCCATCGGTCCTGGGCCTCTTTCTCTGAATAACGCATTCTACAAAATGCTTCAGCTCTTCCTTTAACGGTTCTCCCCCTTCCACCGGTAGTATCCGGCAATCGGCCTTCTTCGCATACGGTATCTTTCCGTCTTTCCATTCTATCGTATGTGGATAGAGAAAGAGTTTCTCCTTGCTGATATCATCAAACACAACCATTGCCTTGGAGCCGACAACGATCAGTTTCTGTTCCTTATAGGGATGGAGCCAGCTCACAAAGATGTGCCCCTTGACGCCGTTGTCAAATTCAAGGACCGTCATGGTCGTATCGTAAATCCTCTTATTCAGGTAGTCGCCGCCGGATGCCGAAACAGTCATGGGCTCTTCCTCAAGGAGCATGAGGATGACGGATATGTCATGAGGGGCAAAACTCCACAGTATGTTTTCTTCGGTCCTTAGTTTCCCTATGTTCAGGCGGTTGGAGTAGATGTATTGGATCTTGCCGATTTCGCCCAGGGATATAAGCTCTTTCAGCCGGATAACGCCCGGATGATAGTGCAGGATATGGCCGACCATAAGAACTTTCTTTTCTCCTTGTGCGATTTCTATGAGCTCCTTTCCCTCTCTGACCGTCAATGCAAGGGGTTTCTCAACAAAGACATCCTTACCCTCAATCAAACATCGCTTTACGAGCTCATAGTGCGTTCCTGCCGGTGTCGCGATTACCACCGCCTTGATTTCAGGATTCCTGAGCACTTCTTCAAAGGAAGTGGTGAAGTGGATCGGGTCGGGATTTGACAGGCAGAGATGAGAAAGAGACATTTCTGAACTGCCGGGAACGTTCTTCCTGTAAGCGGAGACAATCTCAGGACTGCAATCGCATGCTGTGTGAAGAGCGCCGATTTCACAGAGATTGCGAAATATGTTCTTCCCCCAGTAGCCAAGGCCGACGAGGCCGATAAACCGTTTCCGTGATTTGATGGTTTCTTCCTTTTGGGCTAAAGTCTCAGGGATACTATTTTGAGTCATGTTCGACTTAAGAGACAGTGTCAATGAGTTCACATTTTATTGGATGCGGAGAAGCCAGGCACGCCTGCAGCAATAGTATCTGCTCATGCCTTGAAGGGATTATGCCTTCACTACTTTGCAGGCATGACTATTCGGGTTCTTGATCAGATTCCTGGTATCAATAACCAATTGCGCATTTTCCACTATAAACTCAGGATCGTAGAGAGAATGATCCGTCGCGATGATCACGCAATCGTACTGGCACAAATTTTCACCCGTCAGAGGAATGGAACCTCTTTCCACCCTGTACTTTCGCAGCTTTGGAGGCGTCGGGACATAGGGATCATTATAATCAACCTCTATTCCCTTCTCCTTGAGTATCTCCATAAGTTTCAGGGACGGGGACTCACGTACATCGTCCACATCCTTCTTATAGGCCAGTCCGAGAATCAGTATTTTTGCTCCGCCTATCCCTCTGTTATGTGCAGTCAATGCTTCGACAGTTTTCTGGACAACATAGTACGGCATACGGGTGTTGATCTCCCCTGCAAGTTCAATAAAACGCGTAGAAAAATCGTACTCCCTGGCCTTCCAGGTAAGGTAAAAAGGGTCTATCGGTATACAATGACCGCCGAGCCCCGGACCGGGATAGAAGGCCTGAAAACCGAAAGGTTTTGTCTTCGCCGCATCTATTACCTCCCATATATCTATCCCCATCCTGTCAAAGACCACCTTAAGCTCGTTTACAAGGGCAATGTTCACCGCTCTATATATGTTTTCGAGCAGCTTGGTCGCCTCGGCAACTTTTGTTGAGGAGACCGGTATTACCGCATCAATGATCTGACTGTAAAGGGCGGTGGCGATTTCCAGGCATGCAGGAGTATAGCCGCCGAGCACCTTTGGAATGGTCCGTGTGGAAAAATTATTATTGTTAGGGTCTTCACGCTCAGGAGAATAAGCGAGATGAAATTCAACACCTGCCCGCAGCCCTGACTCTTCGAGTATTATTCTCATATCCTCGTCGGTGGTCCCGGGATAGGTGGTTGATTCAAGAGATATGAGTTGGCCCGTGCGGATATGCCGGGCAATTGTTCTCGTTGTGTCAAAGACGTATGAGAGATCAGGTTCACGGTGCTTGTTGAGGGGGGTCGGCACACAAATAATAATGCAGTCCATTTCTGCAAGATGGGAAAAGTCCGACGTGGGAAAAAAGGACGAGGAACACTCTCTGATAAAAGAAGAAGCAATGTGTTTTATGTAACTCCTGCCTTCCTTGAGAGCAATCACCTTTTCTGCGTCGATGTCAAAGCCCGTTACCTGAAATCCCGACCGGCAGAATTCAATGACAAGGGGCAAACCCACATACCCCAGTCCGATAATACCGATTTTGATATCTCTTGCCTGTATTCTTCTGACATAAGCAGCAATGTATTTTTTCATTTCAATGCTCCGCCTTCTCGATTACAAGGCAACCGAAGAAGAGATAAGAGAGGGCTAACTATGTCTCCTATTTATGCGATGCTTCTTAGACGGAATTTAGGGGATCAAGCAGTCTTGCCAAGAACTCCCATGCATTCTGTCCCTGCTTCAGACAGCCTCGATATCATCTGCATAAATAGTTACGCCGATACTCCTGCCGAGAAGCTCAATGTTGACCAGAAACAT
>JAMCQB010000138.1 GCA_023382175.1 Nitrospirota bacterium
TCTCCTCTGTTGCTCGAGACTCCTTATGCCTTCTGCCATGCTCACCTCCTAATCTGATAGCTCACACGCTAACAGATTATGCCACAAAAAAATATCTTTTGCAAACCTACCTATATTTTTGTCGCAGGCGGTATGGACCCTTTTGGGTGTGCCCTCGGCATATTTTATCGAGAGACGAGACATATACAATTCTGACGCTGTTTTAGGTTACAATACTCACCATGGAAATTATTGAAAAGATCACGAAAAGGACCGCAAGGATAGGCATCATCGGCCTGGGGTATGTGGGACTTCCCCTTGTGAGAGAGTTTGTGAGGGCAGGGTTTCCCGTAACCGGTTTTGACATTGACCCGCAGAAAGTGAAACTCCTCAGGGAGGGCAAGACCTATATTAAGCATATTCCTGCAGAGACTATAGCAGAGATGAACAGGACGAAGCGGTTTACGCCCACTGCTGACTTCAGCAAATTAAAGAATATGGAAAGCCTCCTCATCTGTGTGCCCACACCGTTGAATCAATACAGGGAACCGGATCTCACCTACGTATTCGAAACAGCCAAGACCATCGCGAAATATCTCCGGAAAAATCAGCTCATAGTCCTTGAATCCACCACCTATCCCGGCACAACTGATGATGATATGAGAAAGATACTGGAAGGATCAGGGCTCAGGGCAGGCAGGGATTTTTTTCTCGCCTACTCCCCTGAAAGGGAAGACCCCGGCAATCAGGACTTTTCCACGGCCGGAATACCCAAAGTGGTGGGAGGGTATACCGCGAACTGTCTGAAGGTTGCAAAGGCTCTCTATGACACGGTGGTGACCACCGTCCCTGTGGGGTCCACCAGGGTTGCAGAGGCTGCAAAGCTTTTTGAGAATATCTTCCGTTCGGTGAACATCGCCCTTGTGAACGAGCTCAAAATGCTTTTCGACAGGATGGGGATCGATGTGTGGGAGGTTATCCGGACCGCTTCAACCAAGCCCTTTGGGTTCATGCCGTTCTATCCCGGCCCTGGACTGGGAGGACACTGCATTCCCATCGACCCCTTTTATCTCACCTGGAAGGCGCGGCAGTATGACTTCAATACACGGTTCATAGAACTGGCAGGGGAGATCAATACCTTTATGCCCTACTACGTGGTGGGCAGGATTATTGATGCCCTGAATGCCGGGGGAAAAGGGATTAAGGGCTCAAGGATACTGATTGTTGGCCTTGCCTACAAGAAGGATGTGGACGATGTAAGGGAATCGCCTTCCCTCAAGCTGATAGAACTCCTGACGGAAAAGGGCGCTGTGGTGGACTACAATGACCCCCATGTGCCGAAGACCCACCGTATGCGGAGGTATGACTTCAAGATGAGTTCCGTCCCCCTTACCCCGCAGAATCTCAGGAAATACGATTGCGTCGTGATCTCCACGAATCATTCCTCCTATGATTATAAGGCCATCGTGAGACACAGCAGGCTTATTGTCGATACAAGGAATGCCACGGAAGGAATAAAGAGCCCGAAGATCTTCACAGCATAGAAGAAGGTGCCCCGGTCTTTTTGTTTTTCCTTGGTGACTCACCGTCTTTTCATACAGATGAGGTTTCCGTATCACACCCGTCGATCTGCAATCCTTTTTCTGGAAAAACAGGGGAGAAAAGAGGCGGCAATGTTTGACTAAATATGCGGGCTGTTTTATAGTTAATGCCTATGATACAGAGCATGACGGGTTTCGGGTCTGCGGAGAAGGGCGCCTTCAAGGTGGAGATGCGCTCCGTGAACCACCGGTTCCTGGATATATCCATCAAGATGCCCCAGAATCTGAACCAGCACGAGATGCCCCTCAGGAACATGGTGAGGGAGAAATTTTCGAGGGGGAGATTCGATATCCTGGTGTCCATCATCCATGAAGGCACCACGAAGGTCAGGATCGATACCGGGCTTGCGAGGGAGCTTTACAGCGCCCTGCGTTCTCTCAAAGATGATCTTTCACTTGAGGGTTCCATAGGAATGGAGACCATTGCAGGATTCAAAGAGCTCATCCTTTCGGAAGATGCGGAATACGATGCGGAACCACTGTATGCCGCCTTCCATGAGGCCATGGAAAAGCTCAGGGTCATGAGACGCAGGGAAGGGGAGTCCATCTCAAAGGACATGCTTTCGAGACTGGACCGCCTGGAGCAGTTGAACAGGGAGGTTGCACAACTCTGCCTCTCGGTGGTGAATGAGTGCAGGGAGAGATTCAGGGAAAGACTTGCTGCTCTTTTCGGCGATCTGAAATTTGACGAAAACAGGGTGCTTCAGGAGGCCGCCCTCATGGCGGAAAAAGCCGACATCAGCGAAGAGATAACGCGGATTACTTCGCATGCTGCGCAGATGAGGAAAATTCTTTCTGATGGTGATACAATAGGAAGAAAAGGGGAATTTCTCCTCCAGGAACTGAACAGGGAAGTAAACACAATAGCTTCCAAGGCGGACGACTACAGGATCTCGAGCATCACCGTCGAAATGAAATCTGAGCTTGAAAAAATGAGAGAGCAGGCCCAGAATATACAGTAAAGGATGTCATTGCGAGGAGGCCCTTACGGGCGACGAAGCAATCTAAATTCGCAACCCGTTACACGTGACGCGTTACGAGTTACGACAAAATGATGAGATTGCTTCGCCTGCGCTCGCAATGACGGAAGGAAGGGTTTCAGGTGAAGAAGGGTGATGTGAGTCCTATTCTGGTGAACATAGGTTTTGGGAATGTGGTTTCTGCTGCAAGGGTTATTGCTATCGTAACCCCTGGCTCTTCTCCCATGAAGCGGCTGAGGGAGGAGGCCAAGAAGAGGGGGAAGCTCGTGGACGCCACCGAGGGAAGGCGGACCCGCTCCATAATCGTTACGGACAGCGACCATATCATACTGAGCGCCCTTCAGGCCGAGACCATAACCCAGAGGTTTGTGGAAGGAAAAGAAGAGGGAGCCCCGAAAAACTACAAAAGTCCGGAAGATGACGGTGAGGAAGCGTAGGGGGAACCTCTTCATAGTCTCTGCGCCTTCCGGCGCAGGCAAGACCTCTCTCTGCCAGAAACTGACCTCTGTTGTCCTAAACATCCGGCACTCTGTCTCCTATACGACAAGGCCGCCCCGCAGGGGTGAAATAAATGACAGTGATTACACCTTTGTGAGTGAGGATGAGTTCCGGAAGATGGTGAAGAAGAACGAGTTTGCGGAATGGGCAGAGGTCCACGGCCATCTTTACGGCACATCAAAAAAGAGACTGGAAGAGCTCAGGGAAACGGGGATCGACGTTATCCTCGACATTGATACTCAGGGGGCCAAGGAGATACGGAAGCATTACGATGACGGAGTGTATATCTTTATCCTGCCACCCTCCATGGAAGCCCTGGGGGAGAGGCTTGAGAAGCGGATGAGCAATTCTCCCGAGGAGATCGATCTCCGGATGAAGAGAGCGCGGGAAGAGATAAAAGACTATAAATCGTATGATTATGTTATAGTAAATAGTGATTTCAGCGAGGCCTTGGTGGAGCTGAAGGCGATTGTGCTCGCTGAGAGTAAAAGAACGAACAGGATAGACCCCCACTGGGTAAAGGAAACTTTTAGGGTTTAGGAGGAAGAGATGGATCTTATTTCATTACCTGCGGAACTGGACAAAAAGAAGATTGATGGGAAATACAGACTTGCCACCATAGCTGCCCAAAGGGCACGGGAGCTTTCCCTGGGAGCAAAGGCGAAGATCCCCACAAAGGCGAAGAAGGTGACCACCGCCGCTATCGAAGAGGCGATCAACGGCACTCTGGAGTTCCTCACGGGCGAGGAAGCAAGGAAGGCAAAAGAAGAGGCGAAGAAGTTCGATTACAGGAGACTCCTTGAGGAAAAGAGGAGGGAGGGCGCGCCCGAGGATCTTTCCGAACTGGAAAGGGATCTGAAGATTTACCTCCACGAGAAGGAGTCCGGCGAAGACAAGAAGGCATTAGAGGAGCTCTTCACTGAAAAGCCCGAGGAAGAATAGGGTCCCCAAAAAGTCACGAGACTTTTTGGGGTAGTGGTGTGCTGAAGAATAGAAAGATCCTGTTAGGGGTAACAGGAAGCATCGCGGTTTACAAGTCCGTTGATCTAGTGCGGAGGCTTACCAAGGAAGGGGCATCCGTACAGGTGATCATGACCGACGCCTCCCGGAAATTCGTCACGCCCCTTTCCTTTGAAGTCGTCTCTCAGAGCAGGGTTTTCACCGATACGTTCCAGGATCCCCTCTCACATATCAGCCTCACTTCGGACGCTGACCTCATGGTCATTGCCCCTGCCACCGCAAATATCGTTGGGAAATTTGCCGGCGGGATCGCCGATGACATGCTCAGCACGTGCTTTCTTTCCTTCAAGGGCAAGACGGTCATTGCCCCTGCCATGAACTGGAGAATGTATGAGAATCCCGTTTTCCAGAAGAACCTCGGATATCTTGCTTCCCTGGGAGTGATCCAGGTCGGTCCTGAGAAGGGGAGTCTTGCCTGCGGTGATGACGCCGTGGGCAGGATGTCCGATGTATCCGATATCATGGAAGGGATACGGTCTGCCCTCACCAGAAAGGACCTCTCGGGAAAGAGGATCATGGTCACCGCCGGACCCACAAGAGAATACATGGATCCGGTGAGGTTCATGTCCAACAGGTCATCGGGGAGGATGGGCTATGCCATAGCAAGGGCTGCACTGAGAAGGGGAGCTGAAGTAATCCTTATCAGCGGCCCCTCTCCATTGAAGCCGCCGTCCGGCGCCGGTTTTGTGGCTGTGGAGACAACCGGGGAGATGAGGGATGCGGTCATGAAAAACCTCAAAGACTCTGATGCCGTGATCATGGCTGCAGCGGTGTCCGACTTTTCTCCGGAGGACAAAAACGACAAAAAGATCGACAAATCCGGGGGGCTTGTCCTGAAACTCAAAAAGACACCTGACATCCTTTCCGAAATAGGCTTCATGAAGAAAAGACCGTTTCTGGTGGGGTTTGCCGCAGAGACCGGCGCCGACATCAGCCGTGCAAGAAAAAAACTTCTTGACAAGGGCGCAGACGTGGTGGTCTTTAACAATGTCCTGTCTCCTGGTTCAGGGTTTGACGTTGATACGAACCAGATTACTATCATTCAGAAGGAGGGAGAATCGTCGTTTCCCCTCATGTCAAAGGATGAAGTTGCCGATCTTCTTCTTGACAGGATTGCACATTTTATCCCTTGACATTTGGCCTTTTTTTGATTAAAGTTCAATAACAATGTCAATGGAAGAAATCGAAAAACTGCGCATCAGGGTTGAAAAGGATCCGAATTCGCGACTCTTCCTTCCCCTTGCAGAAGAATACAGAAAATCCGGGATGCTTGATGAGGCGATCACTGTTATTTTGAGGGGACTGGAACACCAGCCCGGGTATACCAGTGCGCGGGTAGCGCTGGGCAGGATATACCTCGAAAAAAATATGATGGACGAGGCGAAAAACGAGTTTGAGGCAGTGGTGAGCGCTATTCCCGACAACCTCTTTGCCCACAGAAAACTTGCCGATATTTATAAGGAACGGGGTGAGACCGAAAAGGCCATGAGCGAATATAAGACCGTAATACAGCTCAACCCTCTGGATGAAGATGCGATGATGTGTCTGAGCGAGATCGAGGGACGCGCCTTTGAAGAAGAGCCAGCTGTTTCTGCAGTGGCGGAGCCGC
>JAMCQB010000091.1 GCA_023382175.1 Nitrospirota bacterium
CTCCAGTCTGGGTCCCCTGAGGTCTAGCCCTGTGCTGATGAAGTCCTTCGCCTGTTCTTTATCTTTTATGTTCTTCTCAATCTGCGCCAGCACAAGCTTTTCGGCCTCATCATGGATCGAGGTTACCTTCTCTGAAAGAATGGCCTTCAAGGCATCCACATCGTAGGCCGGGGCCACCAGCGCCTGGGGAGCCCCGAGCGCTTTTACGGCTTCCTCGGACTCCTTCGCCTTAATATCACCCCCGAGTTTCTTGATCCTTTCGGCGACACCTTCTTCGGCCGTAGCGGGAATGCATCTAAAACTTTCCAACGTTTGGGTAAACTCGCCAGCTTTGAACTGTTTTTTCAGCCCATCCTCGATATGTTTGTTCTTTTCCTTCTCTTTGCTCTTTATGGCCGAGAGCTCCTGGGCAAGCTTCACTCCCTGTTCCCCGATAATAATCCGGTGCATGTTCTTCTTGTGCTCATGTTCGATATCGCGGGCAAGAATATTGTCGTGTATGTAAGACGTGTCGAATATCTTCACGGCAGGCAGGGATTTGTCCCACTTCGCTCCACCGAAGACATGGTTTTCGCCGCCGGCGATAATGACGGCCTCTGCATTACCTGAGGCATTCACGGTTTTTCGGGAGGAGATGATCTTTGCGTTGCCGTCCCGGAGTGACCTCAGTACGTTGACCAGGGTGGACTTGCCGTAAGCATTGGGCGCGAAAAGGAAGGTCTTCTTCTTCCAGTCCAATCCGTCCCCTTTCGAGGCATAGTCATAAAACTTACCGATGTTCTTTATTCTCTTTATTTTGCTTATCACGGCTACGCTATAACCCTCTTTTGTTATTAAGAGTACAGTCCCTAACTTTACCCCGTTATTATACAAAAGAGCCTGCTATAGTTTCATAGATAGGCTCTTGGGGAATAGGAGCATCTACTGTCCTCAACAAGGGGAATACATCTGGGGTCAGTGGGGTAGGGTTCATGCGTTTATGGCAAACGAGTCGTCGCGAAGTTTCGACCGGAAATCAACACATCTGCGCCGGTTATTGGACTCCCGGTTTTCAGGTGTTAGTGGGTGGAACTGTTATCAGAGCCTATAAAAAGATGAAGATGTCTCTCGGGAACGAGGCTGATATGAAACAAGGGTCTTGTCCTCATTAAACCTAGCGGTAGAATCTATGCGAGTTTTATGGCCCTTACCTTCTGGATCGCTATGTCATACAGTGCAGATATGAGAATTACCGTGCTGTAACGATACGGGAATACCTTGTACTGTCCAATGCATTGCTTCCGGAAGTGAAGCACCGGGACATCCCTCAGTAGGATCATTTTGCCGTCCTCGATCCGCGGCAATGAATTGCGATAGGCAAGTGATGAGGACAGGTCATCCAGTCTCTTCTTGAATTCCCTGATATCCGAGGCCTGGATGACATTGGCCCTCTTCGGAATGCTCTGGGCTATCCAGAGCCCGAACTCGACGCGATCTCTATTCTTTGCCACTGTATAGGGGTAAGGCCTGTCAGTAAATATCGCTTTTCGGAGTTCCGCGTCTATTACTGCCCCCGCCTGTAGGTCCAAATTGAAGAGGTTTTCGTTGCAAATGAGCATATCCTGTGGGGTATCCGCGCCTTTTACGAGTTCTATCCCCTCGACGCCGTAAAGAGAAGACTCGCGGTCGGTGACGTAATGATAAAACACTCCTGTAGCGGTCTTGTCGCCAGTTTTGCTGTTAACCAGGCGAAAAGAATGGGTCCCGCGGGTCGAGGCCCCTCTCTTTTCATCAAGTGGATCTATTACGAATCGGTCGTAAGCATTCCCGCCTATATTGATCTCCCGTTCCAGGCGCCAGATACCGCCCGCAAGGCTCATGGATATGATGTTCTTCTTTTGAGGCAGATCGGCATTGATATATGCCTTGTCTACGACTTGATCGGCGCCGTCGAGAATGACGATCTCGAAATAGTGCCTATCTCCTCTTTCCTTCTCTATATCTGAGAAAACGAGGGATGGCCCATGTATCCTTCCACCCCCGGCATGCTCCCTGAGGGTCCTCGAGTTTGTCATGACGACCCGGATATTCTTCCCTTCCCTGGGCAAATTGTCGATATGAACGGTCAATTCCGTCTTTTCGGCCACTGTTATATACTCCCTTTAGATAGAGTCTTTCCATAGGAGAGGCTGTATTTGATTGAGACGCCCTCGCCTGTCTTGACGGGCCTGAACTTGACGTAGTCAAACTCGACATTCCGCCAGTTGTCGCCGACAAGGAGTTGTATGCGCTTCTCGTCCGCTCCCACGTCTCCAAAATGAGCCAGAAGCTCGACCAGCTCCGCCCCGGTAATGTCCGGGACATCTATGGAAAAAACCAAGAGGGAATTCTCCCGGTTGGAAGCCGCGTCTACACCCATAAAAACGCTGTCCAGCCTGTCCGGATAGTATTTCCTGATATAGGGGGCGAAGGCTTTCGTGTTTTCCTTCTCGGTGTCCGAGAGATTTGCCATAGCGTAAGCGTATGCAAGCTTGAAGGGGATATTCACCCACAACCTCAGTATTTGTTCGCCGGTTGCGGGTCGCACCTTCAATGTAAATCCGGCTGACTGAATGTCCTTGCCTGCGAGATCGAGATAAGGCTGCATCCTCTCAGGGTCAGATATCATCTCAAAGGGACGGGCTTCAAAAAGCCTGCGCAATTCGTCGAGACCACGAAGCCTCTCCGAGAATCTGTAATAGATGGAGACGCGCTCCACACTTCCGTTATGTCTGTCGCAGTCCATTTTGACCAGAGGATAGTTCCGGACGATATTCGACGAGACGATCGCCGAGGACAATTCGCATAGTGAGGGGCCCTTGATTTCCGGAATCATGGCGTCGATATACTTTGGCAGGCTGCCCCCTTCGACAGCGTCGTTACGGTCAATAACCAGGGCAAAGCTATCCCTGTCATATGCGGTGTAGCCAACCTCCACCGTCGGAGCTGACTTCTCGAAGCGGGAGTTTAGCAGGGTCACGATCGCGTCGACAGGTTTTCCGTTCCCTTCTTCTTGTCCAACTCTTTGAAGCCAGGACTTTTCACCCTGTATGATCGCCTCTTTGCTGAGGCCTTCTCCCACGAAAATACGCTGGGGGTCTATCCAGTACTGATTGCGTATCCCGAAGTTTCGGCGAATTCTGCTGAACTCCGGCAGATCGAGGTCGCTGTTGAGATAGTCCTGCACTATGCGCAGGGAATATTCCTTGTGGACGGCACAGAATTTCTGGAAATCGTCATCCGTCGGAAACTCCTTCATCGGATGGAACAACTCGGTAAAAAGAAGCCCTTTGCTGCAGTCCTTGATGCGCATCGGACAGGTTTCCTGACACATGGCGTATTCGACAGGTATATCGTTGAATTTAACGCTGCTGACTTCCCTATGGGGCCTTAGCAGGAGTTTGGATATCCAGGTTATATATGATGTCGAAAGCCGGGAGTGCATGAAGAATTCATAAATGTTGCCATAGACCAAGGGATCTATTTCGGTCGGCACCAGAGTAAAAGTGAAGCCGTCGAGGATGTTTATGTGGCGCAGGACCCTTTCCGTGTCGCGGGGCTCGAAGAGGACAAGCGCATGACACGCAGTGACGCAGCTTTGAAGCATGTAGAGACGGTCCAGGAAATCCACCCCGTACCTGTCGAAGATGTAGTAAGGCGCTGTTTCAGCCTTCGAGGGGGGTGCTGCCATCTCCTGAAGATATCGATACCTAAGAGTATTGTTGTTGAGCCCAATCGTTATCACGCGCAAACCTCCCTGTGGTTCCTTCCGAGAAGAGTCTCAAAGATTCTTTTGTATACCTCGCAGTAATAGTCGATGCCGGTTTCAGAACGCGCCGTGAAGAAGGGACATCCTCCCATGCAAAGAGTGTAATATGAACATTCGAGGCATTTCCCCTCACGGCTCCTGATAAAAAACTCCGCGGCGTATTTCCTGTTGAGGCCAAAGATGTCCGTGTCTTCTGACAAGAATTCCCCGATCTTGATATGAGGGACATCGAAACCCAGACTGTACATGATGAAACATGGCGTCACAATGCCGTCGTGTGAAAAGTACATGCCCTTGTCAAAACAGTCATACCCCCTCCATCCCACAGCCGACTTATAATCGCCGCCGCAGGCTTGAGATTTATGGAAGAATCCTATTTCCGGTCCGTCGAGCGAGACCTGGAGGTCCAGGAGGTCGTCAATGAGCCTGAGGTATGTGGCGGGAGGGATCAATCTTCTTGAGTAGAGGAACCCCAGATGAAACATCTCGGCGCCGAGATCCAGGGCCTGAGCATAATATCCGGCGACTTTCTCGGGCGTATCGCCGACCATCGGGGTATACGATACGTGCTTTTCAGGAGAGAGTCTCTTCAAATTGGAGAGAGCGAGTCCGGAGCTGAAGTTGGTTTGAGCGCTTCGATAAGAGTCGATGCTGAACATCAGGGCATCAAATCGATTGAGGATATCGATCCAGTCGTTATCGAGCTGTATCTGATATGTCGAATACAGAAGATTCCTCGTGCCGGGGTCCTCGAAACACTCAAGGGATACCATTCCTCTGAGATACCCTCGTCCCAGAATAAGAGGCTCCCCTCCCCCCCAGTTTATGTCCTGGGTCTTGTCGAACGACAGTATCTTGGCCGTGATCGCCCTAACAGTATCCATGCTCAGAAATTTGACGGCCTTTCTGTCCATGAAACAGTGGCCGCACCGGATCAGGCAGTCATTGGTGACGACGATATTGTATGCGGCGCCGTCACGCATGGACTGAACGATTCCTCCCTCTGACAAAGGAAAATATCTCCTTATAGGAACTGCAGTAGGGGTCTTTTTTCAAATAGTCGCCTTTCTGAAAATAGGCCGCGGCCAGGCAGCCTCCCCTGCAGAGTCGCCAACACTCCTCGTCGCATTCCAGGGCAAGTCGCCGCTCTCGCTCAAAGAACATCTTTTCCGCTCCGATCAGCGCCTGGGCGTCGTCATGGAGAACATTGCCTAACGGAAAGAGTCCCTGCCCCGCTAAATCGGGACAGATGTAAACTGTCCCATCGGGGTCTATAGTCCTGAGGTTCCTCCCGCAATTACCCCCGTTGATTCCGCTGTAGGCCCCGAAACATGCTGCACCCTCGATTCTTCGTCTGTTTTCATTTAGAGGGTGGTCATAAAACGTTTTAATGAAAGTCACATAGTCTTTCTTCGATACAGGCGGCGTCTTGACCGGCGTCACGAATTGGAGTCTGAAGGCTGTTCCCCCTGCCTCTTCAAAACGATCGAGGAGTCCGGCCAGCTTCTCTACCGTCATATCTGCCGTGATCGTAACCACGGCTGTCACATGAATCGAGTTATTTGCCGCACGTCTTATGTTGGAGAGCCATCGGTCAATGTAGGGCATTCTGGAAGTGTCGAGGCTTGTACCTATTCTGCTTTCGAAGTGTTTCTTCAGGAGCGGGATCCATATGGGTCCGAAATCGATCATGTTGCTTTGCAGTATGTAGGGACGGTTGCCGAGGACCGAGATCGCTTCCTCGATATACTCGACCCCTGCCAGAGTGGGTTCGCCGCCGTGGAAAACAATAATGGACGAGGGAAACGACTGTGCGACTCTGGCGATGACCTGTGGCGCCATGTCCCCTTCGTACTCCCTGATGAAACAGTGACCGCACCTTATGTTACAGCGGCGGGTTATCTTAAGGTAGATCGTGCCCATTGATCTCCTCCCTCCGCTCGTAAAGCGCGAACCACCAGTCGTTTACGTCGCCTTTTTCGCGCTGAAGCCTTCCTTCTATGTGCCGGAATATCTTCATATAATCGTCACAGAGGGAGGTCGCCTTGTATATGTCTCCGTGATAGCTATAGGCCTCAAGCCTGCAGCCTCCATTACAAACAGGAAAGTATGAACACTTATAGCAGTCATCGGGAAGCCTGGCGCCGCGCCTCGACGCCTCGAGCCGGACAGGGGAGTTCATTACCTCCTGCAAGGTGTTGGTCAGCAGGTTCCCGTAATTGAATCCGGTAAAATCGTCGAACCCTCCGCAGGGAAATACCGATCCGTCTGGGTTGATGCTGACAAAGTGAAGGGCGCATTTCGCGGTAAACGGACATTTTCTGACGGAATTGCCGATAACCAGGAAACTCAGTATCTCGGCACACGGGTCGACTATGATTTTCGCGCGGGGGGCCATAAACCATTGATCAAATAGGTGGATTACAGCCTCGGCATACTTGAGGCGTCGATGGCGAAGTTGGCCGAATCTCGACTTGGCGTATCCGATATTCTCGACGGGATTCAGGCGGAATGAGAGATCCAGCGAATCGAAGAAGGCATACATGTCGCGATGACTGTCTTCATTCCCCTGCCAGAGCATGCTGACGACATAGGGGTATATCCCCCTATATTTGAGTTTTTTGAACGTTCTCCAGCCAGAGGGCGGTATCGATAGGCCGAAGGGAGGCTGCAACGTCGAACGAGGTGCTCATTCTTCCTCCAAGGTCGTTTCCTATAAAATCCACCCAGCGATCGCCGATGAGCATGAGGTTGGTTTGAATCGATGTGTGGAATTTTCCACGGTAAGGGGCGAATATGTCCCTGTAATAATCCACACCTAACAAGGTCGGTTCGCCGCCGTGCAATATCAATTCCGACCCGGCTGGGATCCTGGAGAGCACTTCGACGGCGTCCTCTCGCGACATATCCCGGTATGCAGTCCTCTGATCCCCGACGAAGCAGTGAGTACACCGGATATTGCATCTGAGGGTAGGCTTGAATATCGTGATCATGTACTCATATTACTTTCGCCCTTCGGCGCTAATAGCCGGTATCGGTCGATCCGGGGCTGAAGGATTTGTTCTGAGAATTGCCGTTCTGGTTATCGAACCAGTTCTGCATCCCCTCGACAGCCTTCAACTGCCCGCCGGTTATGTCCATCTCGGACTGCATGTCGTTGATGTATTCGCTAAGATCCAGGCGGGAGAAGTCCAGTTTGGATAGCTCTTCCGGAGTGAACCCCTCGCAGTCGGGGTTTTTCGCCGATCCGAAGGATTTTCCTATCTGAGGACGCCCTTGTTCGTTGATGATTCTTCCGAGCTTCGAGTTGAAACAGCAGTATGTCTCTTTCTTCTTGATGCAGATTCCGAAGATGCGCTTTGCGCAGTAGTCCCCCACCTCGGTGCAGGTTCCGCCCATCCGCCTCTTCTTGAGCTCCCTCTCCTCGTTGCTGCACCAGCTCTTGAACCACCCGCTGAGGTTACAGCAATTGCTGAAGAGCGTTGCAAGAGATGTCGGAGTGCATCTCTTGTCATGCCCAGTGAAGACCTTGAAGTTCGTGCACTGCTTTGTCTGGTCGATGGGCTGCTCGGGACCGGACGGGGTATCGTCTTCGGTGGCCTGGTCGGCCGTCAGGCAGGGCGTGCACTTTATGCCAGACCATTTCACGACGCCGCGCAGGCTGGATACGGACCTGTACTCCACCGGGATGATCGCCTGCGTCGAATCCGCGCAAGTCGTCAGTACACGTGTCTTGGAATAAGCGTTTGTCCCGCAGACTATGGAGCCCGAGAAATCCTCCTGATGTATGTCGCATTTGTTGAGGCCAGGCTGCTGAAGTCCTGCCGTGCACGTTGGAACGGGGTCGCTTGTGCACGTCGACATGTCCGACGGGGTGAGCTTTGTGTTTGTGAGCGTCTCGTTGAACGTCACGCCGTTGCAGGACCGCGTGAAGGTCTCCTCCTTGATCGTTTTGCACAGGCACGACTCCTCATATCGTTCCCAGGAGAGAGCGGGATTGCTGCAGGTCTTGTTCACTGCGAAGTTTCTCGGCCGCCACTTTCTTGGGGGCGTGCTGCCTACGAAGTCCTGATAAGTACAATCGGCGATGTTCAGATAAACGTCCTGGTAAAGAATGGCGTTCTTGATCCAGAAAGGGCCCTGACCATAGTACTTCCATATATCTCCCTTATCGTCCAGAGTCGTCATGGCAGCCGCATAATCGTGATAGTTCGTCACAGTCTCGAATTCGCTGTATGTCATAGGGTTGACCGTGGTCGCGAAGGTCCAATACTCCCCTTGACTTACCTCCTTCCAGTTCTTGTTTCCATAGGGAGAGGTTTCCTTACAGACCGGATCGGTGTCCCTGGGACATATCCAGTCTGTAGGCGGGCACTGCGGAGTCTGCTCGCATTTTTTTGTAGCTGCGTTGAAGACATAGTCCACCGGACACTCGGCTGTGCCGTTCAAGGTGCACATCTTAAGAATAGGATCGTAGGTATCGATGAAAGGGCACGGCTGCTGAGCATCGGGATTGCATTGATTGAGGTTTTTGTCCCAACACCCCTGAGAACACTGGGGGTTGGGGCAAGCTGCCGGCGATATGCAGTGGCCTGTTGAGGGCTCGTATCGAGTTCCGGATGGACACGCTATCTCGGCGACACTCTCACATATATCGAGCGTCGGATTCAGGAGAGTGCCTTCCGGGCAGTAAGGATCTGCCTGGCATGTGCCCGTCGTGGGATTGAAAATAAAGTTCTCGCTGCAGGTCCAGCATACGCCGTGTTCCTGATCGAAATACGTTGGCAGGACCCTTCCGTCTTTCGTAGATATAGCCTGGGGACATTCCGGGTTCTTCTGGCAGACTTTGCCGGTTCCGCTCCATGTGTATCCGGTAGGACAAATTATTCTGGTTGGCGGCGCGGAACATTTGTCGAGAGCGTTGTCTATCGCTCCAGGGGCGGGACAGGTCGGATTGTTGGGATTATAGCAAACGCGGTTTGCCTCATCGAGGGTATATCCATAACCGGTGAGACACCCTGTTGTTCCGATATAACATCGATAATAGTCCTTGCTGATTGGCTGAACGGCTGCCGGACAGGTCGGGACATTTTCATTTCCGTAACAAGCTGAACCGCCATAATATGAATAGATATAGTTATTCCAGCCGTAGTGGTAACTGCAGTAGGTGTTCACGTCGCACCACTTGAAGTCAGAGGGACAGTTGCCGCCTGTGCTCTCGTAGCACCGGTAATAATCCTTAGACGTGAGAACCGCATTTGGTGTTGCCGGGCAGGTCGGCACAATTTCATTTGCATAGCACCCTGAGCCACCGTAGTACGAGTAAATATAGTTATTCCAGCCGTAATGATATGAACAATAAGAATTCACGTCGCACCACTTGAAGTTCGCCGGGCAGACTCCTCCTGTGCTCTCGTAGCACCGATAATAATCCTTAGACGTGAGTACGGCATTGGGCGTTGCCGGACAGGTCGGCACAATCTCATTTGCATAGCACCCTGAGCCACCGTAGTACGAGTAAATGTAGTTATTCCAGCCGTAATGATATGAACAATAGGAATTCACGTCGCACCACTTGAAGTTCGCCGGACAGACTCCTCCGGTGCTCTCGTAGCACCGATAATAATCCTTAGACGTGAGTACGGCATTGGGCGTTGCCGGACAGGTCGGGGCATTTTCATTGGCGTAGCATCCCGAACCGCCGTAATAGGAGTAAATATAATTGTTCCACCCGTAATGATATGTGCAGTAGGTATTGACGTTACACCATGTGAAATTGGTCGGACAGCTGCTGAAGTAACATACGCCCCCGGCCGCATCTAACGTCCCTCCATTTGGGCATGTGGCCGAATAGTGGCAGACACCCAATGTGAGGTCAGCAATCGTTCCCGGCGGGCATGATATCATCCCGGCATAGTTCATCTGACACATATCTCTTTGCGTGTTCAGCACTCCTCCGGCCGGGCAGGTCGCCGGGGCCGTACAGATGTCTGTCCCGAGTGTGTATCCGGAAGAACAGGCTTGAGCGCATGTCCGTGTAGCCGTGCAAGTAGGAACCGGATCATTTGTGCATGCCGTCGTCCGGTCGATGGGGCATTCGTATTTGGTCGATGAATCAGGCGCGAATGTCACAGCGCCGGTAATGAAATCCAGTGTAGGTCCTCCGTTCGCTATCGGGCCATAGACGCGGTCGACGCCGGAGCCGCTGACGGTGCATCCGGCGATGGTAATTCTGCCGAGCAGATTGCTGTTCACGTCGAAGAAGCTGATGCTCCTGCTGGATGCGCTGAACGACCTGGTCCCGGTTATCGTTGCACTGCCTGACGCGGTGCATCCGCTCAAGGTGATGACATAGCTTTTATTATCCGATTGAACAAAGGTTATGCTCTTGCCGTCTCCCGCCACTGCGAAGCTCTTTATTTCGACTGCAAGAGGAGCTCCGCCCGATATCGACACGATTACCGGAACAGTGTCGCAGTCCACAGTTGCCGTGCATTGGCCAGCGGAACACGCGTATGCCCCCAGGGGACATGTTTCCTGCGGTGTCATGCGGCAAAGATCAGTGGTAGTATCATAAGCGCCGATATCCTGGCAGGTCGGTGTTTTTTCGCAATAGGGCGCGTTCCAGATGAAGTCCGGGGGACAGTTGGTTGTGCCATTAAACTCGCAACGCCCTCTGGCCGAGACATATTGGCCGGACTGGTCGCACTCGGGTGCCTTCTCGCATCTCGAAGTGGAAGTATTGAAGGTGTATCCAAATGCGGAACAGTTGCCATAGTTGACGCCTGACGCAACACACGTGAGAGCGTATTGGTTCCAGGTGGAGCCGGCAGGACAGACATATGGGGCAATGCAACGCTGATAACCGGCATCCCACGTGTATCCGGAATCGCAGGAGTTCTGTCCCCCTGCTTGAACACAGGTGAGCGCGTACTGGTTCCAGACAGAACCAGCCGTACAGATATATGGGGCAACGCAACGCTGGTAGCCGGCATCCCAGGAGTATCCCGCATCACAGGCGTTCTGCCCGCCTGCTTGAACGCAGGTGAGCGCGTATTGGTTCCAGACGGAACCGGCGGGGCAGATATATGGGGCTATGCAACGCTGGTAGCCGGCATCCCACGTGTATCCGGAATCGCAGGAGTTCTGTCCCCCTGCTTGAACGCAGGTGAGCGCATACTGATTCCAGACGGAACCCGCGGGGCAGATATACGGCGCTATACATCTCCCGTAGCTTTGACTGTAGGTATATCCCGGTTCGCAATAGTACGTGCCTGTTTGCTCACACCTGTCCCGTGTGGGGTTCCAGGCGGACAAGGACCCGCCGGGATAGCAATAGATGGGATACACGCAAACAGGGCCCTGGGCTGTGTAGGGCGATTGACAGACCGCTGTCCCGAGGTTTTCGCATTTCCCCGTCTCGGGATTATATGTGCCGTTCGTGCATGTATAAGGAGCCTCGCACCTTCCGTTCCTCGCAATGTAGTTCTGAGGACAAGTTCCCCCGCCCCAGACGGTAGGCGCGACCCAGCACTTCTTGTCCTCCGCGTCGAGCGTCTCGCCGGCCTTGCAGGCCTTCCTTGTACAGATATTGTTCGGGGCATCGGGAGTATAGTCGACCGGGCAGGGGCAGACTGAGTCGCAGGTATCCCTGTCATAGTTGGTCGCCGTCCGATCGCAGGCATAGGGTTTCCCGTAAACTATCCAGTGATCGTAATTGCACCATCCGGACCCTCTGAATTCGTTCGAGACGATGTTGATCCTGTACTGGCCGAGACAGATGTATGCCGCGGGGACTGCGACTACATTCGTCATCACGGGTTTGCTGACACATGTTGTGCAGGGTCCGCACCAGTTTTCCTCGGCAATCCCCATGAAGATCTTCACGTAGTCTGTCTGCGTGTCGGCCGGGTCCAGGGGAGTGCATTTCCCCATCACCGCCTCGCACTGTTGGGTATCGGCATTCAGCGGTATCGACCCGCAATCCGTCTCCCTTTCGCAGCGCCACGCAGAGGAATTAAAAACATAATCAACGGGGCAGGTTACGGATTCGCATTTGTCATTTTGCTTATTGTAGAAAGTCCCGTCCGGACACTGGGGCAGGGCCTGGCATTTTCCGGTCGAACTGTTATAGGTAAAGCCGGATGGACAAGTGTAGCTGGTGTCGGTAATGCAGGAATTGGTCTCCTCGTCATAGCGGCTGCCGGGAGGACAATAGATCGTGACCGCGCATATGCCGAGAGAGGGATCGAAGGGGATGTTGGTCGGGCAGGGATTCGTTGATTCAATCTCGCATAGTTTAGTCTGTTCGTTGTAGAACCCGCCGGGAGAACAGGAGCATTGTCCTCCGCAACTTGACTGGCAGAGCTCTCCGGAAGCGTAGACGCTGCTGTCTTTTGAGCATGTGTACGACCATATGGGGGAGCATGTCTGATCCGGACAGCCAAGATTCGTCGCGGGGTCAAAATTGTTGCAGGCCTCGAATTCAGTGCCGGGGGTAACGAATTCAGTCTTGGCGGGGTCAACACCGGCGGCATTGAATCCCTGGGCCAGGTAATATATGCCGGTGCTGATGCATTTATAACCCACCGGGTCCGCCGACTTGTCGCACCAACCGCCACTTTTGGGTTTCGAGCAGACAAACAGCTCGCTGCAGTCGTCGATACTTTCGTTTCCGTTTACGTCTACTGCGCACCTGACACCATCCCACTTGACCGTTCCGGTAATGGGATCGAACACCTTGCATGATGTATCCTCGGCATAAGCCTGTGAGGAAGATATGATGATCGCCAAAAGGAAAAGCTTCGTCAATAAGTTTCGCATCGCCCTTTCCTCGCCTGATAAACAGTTCGGGGGACCCCTATGGCCCTTTCATTTTTATGTCCGCGGTCGCGACCTCTCCGCCTGCGCTGTGGCATGCGAGCCTCGCGGACGCAGACTTTTCCATAAGACGCCTGCACGGCCGAATTCAGTCCTTTGTCACGCCGACTGCCGCCTTTTACCATGTCTTTCGGCCGCAATCCGAATGACAATTGGTATAGCACCCCGCATGACAGCTGCAGTCTGCGGCCTCCAGTCGGCCATGGCGCGATTCCCCGAGGACGATGGAAAACAACGCCACGCCGCCCGCTACGACTACCGTTTTCTTGAGGAATTGTCGCCGGGACAGCTTGTGACCATCGGTTATCTCGAGAATGAGCGTCTTGGCGCCGAAGCTGAGTTTGGGGGCGTAGCTCGCCAATCCTTCTCTCTTGAGTTCGTCCATAGCTATGTTACCTTCACCCTTTCCGTCCTGATGAATGATTCAGTTCTTGCATTGTCTGTCCCGCGCGGCCTCATAGACGGCGCCGAGAACGCCGATCGCCTGTCCCGACGTGTCTATGCAGCCGCAGTCTTTCACCTTTGTGTCACCGCTCTGAAGCGGACATGAGTATGTCGTCGTCCCCCCTATGATCTTCTTGTCGCAGGGTTGAGCGTAATAGTCGTACTGCGAGTTCCCTTTCTGTGCCGCACCAGCCACCCTTTTGACGAGGCATGACATTTCGCAGCTGTCACCGGCAACGGCCGTCTGGTCCCAGGCATCGACCTTGCATTCGGCGCCTGGCTCGGAACATTCATCGCTGTTGTATGTAACCGTCGTGCCTGTCAGGGCTGTGGAACCGGTTACGGTATTGACGCGCGTAATGTCCGGATCGCTGTTTTTCTTGTTCTGGCAGTTGTATGTCCTCTCCTTGACCCACCATGGTTTGCAGATTGTCCCCACGCCGGAGAATGTCTTGCATGTATCGGAGGTCTCGTTGTGCGTTGGGTTGCCGCCGGAAACGATCGGCGTCCAGGTTCCGTTTGCGTCCTGCCAGCGCTCGTCCCTAAGCTTGCAGTTGTAGGTGCTCTCACTTCCGGAGTAGAGCGAGCAACCGTCGTTTATTTCGTCTCCCACCGGCGGACTCACCCGGACGACAAAGGAGGCGCAGCTTGGGGCGTTGTCGACTGTGAAGGCATAATCGCACGAAGACCTGTCGGCCGCGCACACGGTGTTCATATGGACATTGAGAGGATTGAGGTCTGAATAACAACGGGCGTCAGCGGATAAGTCGTTCGGCGCCGTATTAGGTCCATCCATGCGATAGTTGACGCTGAACTTTCCGATAATGGTGTCGCCAACGCCCGAGTAGCCCACTTCCCTTGAGATCTGATTGCCGGGTGGAAAGTTTGCCCTTGTCCCGCAGGGCGCCCCTTCCCAGGACGCCCAGCCTTCCACTTTAACGGCGGTCCCGTAGGGGTCGCATCTCATCTGCAACTGCGAGGTGTAATCCCAGCGTGTCTGCTGCTGGCACCACTTGTTCGATTCTGAATATCCGTTTGCGTAAAAGACCCTGTTTGCTTCGCATATCTTGCCGTTTTGCGGCCCTTTCGTGGTGGGCGTTTTTCGACTGATGGTGCAGGTCACGTCTCCGGAGCCGGAACTCACATTATTGTTCGCCCCTTGCATTCCTTGATACGCGACACAGGAGGCCGAGTCCGATCCCGCGCATGCCGAAGCCTGATTTACTCCATCGCCTTCCATTGAGTAGGGATTGTCATAGTATTTGGTGACTGAAAGGTCTTGCGGCTGGTTGTTGCAATCCTTGACCTGTCCTGAGTAATAGGATATCTTTGTGGACTTCTGCCGCGATCCCATGATTGTTCGGCCGGTCTTCGCGGCATAGAGTTCCGCGATCTTCCCGCCTGCGTAGGAAGGAGGGGCGGATGCGGGGGTAACACAGCCGCCAAGCTTCCCGGATGAAGTTGCGGTGACTACGCCTGAATTCGAAACCTGCCACGCCAAGTACGTCGTTCCGACCTGCACGCCTTCCGTGCAGATATTGTCGATTGCCTGTGTCTGCACGCTGTCTATGAACCCGTCCGCATTCGTATCCGTTCCGACCGTTATGGTAGTCGGTTCGAGCGTGACTTCTATCGCGAGTGCCTGGTCCTTCACGTCACCCTGTCCGCAAAATGACGGTGCGCTCTTTTTCTTGCTGCCGTCGAGCGTCGTCAGTTCGGTAGTCGAGTCTGTCATCGGCATCTTGACCTTCATCTCTATATCGCTCTTGGTTTTATACTTGTCCGCCGCGAAACCTCCGGTGAGTTCACCCGCCTTCCTGCCTCCCGAATCCAGGGCGAAGGAGGAAGCGGCGAAAAAGAGAAGCGAGAGGCAGCAAACTGTCAATTGTTTCTTGCGCATACTTCTTTATTCCTCATGATCTCTTGTTCATTGCCATCGAGATAAACAACGATGTCCTTTTCGGTGCGAATAATGGATCTCGTCTCCCTGTCGCAATCCAGGAAAAAAGCGTTCTTCTTGTAGAACAGATGCAGCTCCGTTGCGGTCTCCTTTCTGGCATCCAGCGAAAAACAGTAGGGATGCGGCACCGCGACATAACAGAGCGCTGAAATCGCGAAGATTATGGTCAGCTTAGAACGCACAGCAGTCCCTCGCTCTATAGATACCGAAGACATAGTTGGCGTTGAAAGGCATCGACTTGCCGACCCCCCAGAGTTTCGCCGTGCGGCCGATGGGCTGTCTGTTCGTGTTACGGCTTGGATAGAGAAGCAACGGGTTGTATTGGGTTTTTTTCCATATGGGGAATGGGAATGCCTGACAGTAGCCCCGAAGCATCATGGGACCGCTGGTCAGCCACATGATCAGCTCCCTGTGCATTTTGTAGATGAATTTGCCCATGATGGCCGCGTTCGCCTGAAGATAATCCACGCTTGATGCGTTTTTGGACAACGGATATGCCCCTCCCCAGCAGCCCTGGCACCAGAACAGGAAATCGAGGGGAAACGATGCCGTTGAAGTGGCGCAGTCTATCGGACAGGCCGCCTGCGCGACCTTGTTGGCGAACAGGTTCGCCTCGGGGCCGAGAAGAGACGCCCACATGTCGTTTTGCCAGAGGGGATCGATCTCCGTCACGTAGAGATAATCGAAGCCGGTGCCCGCCTGAAAGCATATCAGGTCGACGAAGAGGCCCAGCATGTACCAGACGGGGTAGGCGATAAGATGCGCCTGGGCAGCGGCCGTCTTGTCGTTCTGGGAAAGGCTGCTTTCGTCGCCAATGGCCTTCTTGTTGAAGCCAAGGCCGAGGTTAAGGCCGATTGTGGGCGAGCACCAGGGCTGCTGCACCGTCTCTATCACATCCGCCGGTTCCCAGAGATGAAGCGGAAATCCCACTCTTATGTAGATGGGGGGCGGCATTTGGCAGATACATATAAAGCCGCCTCCGCTGTCGTCGTGATCTTCGAGGTTGCCGAAATTCAGCACGGTAATGCCGGCGAATTTTATCGGGAATACATTGTGCAAAGTCGATATGTAGTTCATGAAAACGGTCATGAAGGTCCCGCTGGGACAGTTGCCCGAGCCGGGAATCATGTCCGCAGCGGCCTTATAAGGAGTGACAGCCTCGAAGCTGAGGAAGATCAAAAGAATGATTGATGCTACAATTTTATTTAATCGCATACACATCCACCTGCATATTCTTCCCTTTTCGGTAGACTACGCTGACCGTATTTTTGAGGTTGAGCTTGTCGACGATGACTTGCTTGAGATAGTAGACCTGCTGTCCCATTTCCTTCGAGACCTCGACCCAGTCCCCTTGTGTCATGACGAGCATGAAACCGGGCTTGTTGCCGTAGTAGTACTTGACCCAGGAAACCTCTTTCCCGGACTGGCCGTCGAAGACCACCATGGGAGGTGGATCGGCGGGGAGAAATTCCACCGGATTATAGGCGTGGCCTTTGGGGTAAAGGACGCCCACGATCTTCCCTTCCCCATCCACCCTCGGTATGTCGTAGTCAAGGACATGGCGCATCTCTACCGGATATGAATAGCTCTTCCTGGCGGGCTCCAGCTTGGCCATATCGCGGGGCCTGTAGTTCTTGAACTTCTCCCTGAGCTCCAGCTCTATCTTTGATGTATCGATGTCTTTGGCCCTCTCCTCGATTTCCTGAAAGGCGTCCTTCTCTTTGATGTCGTAGAGGTTCCCATAGGTCCCGAGAGGAACCACTGAAAGCAATGTGGCAAGGACAATACTCAGCATGGTTATTCCCTATACCTCGAAATATAGCCCTTTGGGACCTCGGTGTTCTTGGTCTTCGGATGCCAGATTCCCCAGTACCAAAGATAGTGAAGATAGAAAAACGCGGGAAGGGTTTCCTTGAGTTTGCTGTATCCCTTCGAGAGCAACCAACCGATGATCAGTCCGAGCCAGAGCTTGCGCGTCGGGAGGAAAAAGACAAAGCAGAGCATCATGGGAACGATCTCGTCCATCTCCCAGATCAAAAACTGCGGCGGGCTGTCTGCCCACCTTGGAAACCGTGTCTCTACCGCCATAATCTCTCCTCCTTATGGAATAAGCAGACGGGGAGAGGGGAAACCCTTCCCCCCGTCGATATCGGCAGCCGCCTAACTATATGGTGGCCCCGCCAAGACCTGCGATGATATTGGGCAGCAGGAATATCAGCGCTGCCACCAGGATTCCGGCGAGAGCCCAGACAAAGGACCCGGACTGGAAGGCCCTCATGATGGCCACGAGGGCGATACCGATCGCGATGATGATCGCCGGCATGCCGGTGGCCCACTTGACCACCATGTCATACAGGCTCTGGAACTCGGTGCCGTTTGAGGTGTTTGCAAGGGCCAGGGACGATAAGCACATGACCATGGCAATGACCAGAACGGCCGTCTTGAACTGCTTGTTGGTGAAAAGCATGTACATGCGTACAATTCCTCCTTAATGGTTATTGTTGTGAGCCGATTTCAACCCGCCTGTTCGCAAAATGACGGGCCGGGGAAGTGTCTGCAAAACAGCACTTCCCTTTTCCTTCAACAACTGCAATGTCGCCTCTCCGCAGGCCGCTCTGGATCAAGGCGCTCCTGACTGCCTGAGCCCTTTGAAGCGCGAGCCTGTCGTTGTGAGCCTGTGAGCCAAGGTCACATGTAAAGCCGGTTACCTTGAGGGGGGCTTTCGTTCGGAGAGACGGTACTGCGCCCTCGATTTTCTTTCTCTCACCTCCTTTGACCTGGGCGCTGTCAAGGTCGAAATTTACAGTTAGAAACGGCCCGGACCCGTGCCGATCCTCAAGGGCGGTACCTTGTTGACCTAGTTTCGCAAGGACGTCCGGTTTTTCTGAAAACCTGATGGCTATTTTTGTGGGCCGGCGTTCCTCCACTACGTTCTCGTTCATCCGAGTGAGAGAGGGGTAGGTATCGCATATGGCGTACTGGTTGCGGGCCGGAACTGAAACGACATTGGCCTCCTGTGGGAGGGTCACCTGGTATATGTCGGCGGCGGAGGCCGCGCGAACCAGGAGGACACAGAGCATGACCCCTACGGCCAGGGAACGCAGGAATTCGGTTGAATTGTCGGTTTTCAGAGCGCTTATTCTGCCCATTTGTCTCAATCTCCTTAACAAATGTCCAGGCTTTGATAAGCGCCCCGAGGATGGATATTCAGGGGTGGTGCGGCAAAAATGACTCTCCTGCTGTCAGGAGGTGAAAGCCTTATGCATGAATATTACTTTTTCAACCTAAGTACGAATGGCCTGCCTCTGCCCGCCGGCTTTTCGATGGTCGCGTCTCCCTGCTTGAGCAACTGCCTCGCCTTTGCCGGCCGGCACTTGTAGCAGGGCTTCCCTGTAGGATCGAGCACCTGCACGGAATAGCCGCCATCGCCGGGAGACTCAGGACTTTCTTTTTCCATGCCCTGCTCCCCGGTTCACTTTCCGAAGGATCGCGTTTATCTTTTGCGCGTAAGCCGCCCCTCGCGACCTGTTCGGGCTGTTGTAGCACCCGACGGCCTCCCAGTTGTATCCATGCCGCCTTACGCAATCGGCGAGAATCCAGGCTCCTACCATGGTGCAGTAACACTTATTTGAAAGCAGCCTCCAATTTTCCCTTCCTATGACCTGCTTCCATCCGCTGTTTATCTGCATATGGCAGAAATCCACTGTCCCGTTTTTGTTTCTGTTGACAGCGAGGGGATCATGTCCGGACTCTTGCCTGGAAATGGACCAAAGCACCCTCGCATCGATGCCGTAGGTCGCCTCGGCAGTCACAAAGCAGTAATCATCGTCATAGTACGTCGAATCGGATGTCGTCTGAACACGAGACGGAATCACTTTGATATCAAGGATGACTATGGAAGGATCCTCGTAGGCATGAGTTACCGTTGACAGAAGAAGAGTTATCGCCACGATCATCATGCTGTGTCGCGCGAGGCGGTCCATCTGCTTAAATGAACCTCCCGGAAACGCCGGAGTCGGGTCGAACTGTTTTTTACCCACGAAATATGCTCACGATGTTCGGCAGGAAATAGAGAAGCAGGGCTATCATGACTGAAAAAAACTTGACGATCACCGAGGAGATGATTCTCGAGACCCACACAAGAGAAATAAGGACGACGGGCGCCAAAATTCTGCAGAGCAAAATACCGTGCACTTTATAGTTGGCGAAGGCAAACAGGTTGTAATAGATCGCGTCATAGTTCATGCCTCCTCACCCTCTATGCCGAGACCTCTGTTCTTCTTCTTGTGAAGTCTGAAAAAGAGCATGGAGCAGAAAGGCACCATGATCGCCACAGTGCTGGCGACGAGGACTGTTATGCCGGCTTCGAACAGGGCCCTCTTGACGTAGTTATGCAGGAAATAATAGATGTTGGTCGCAAAGTCAGCGTTTATTTTTGAGAGGTAAAGGTACATATTCTCGATTGCTGTATCGCTCATCGCGAATTTAAAGATTACTCCCATGATGAGAAAGGACACCAGCGAGAAGGAAATGAGAAACATTGCCCTGGTTATGAACAGGGTATTTATGGCGCGCTTCGGGGTCATGCCGGTGTAATAACGGGAGGTGAGAACGCATATGGAAGTCGAGAAGAATAGTCCTCCGAAAGACGCCATTTTGATGAACCAGTAAAGGGGTGAGCCGCTTACCGTCCATAACAGGAATTGCGTCGTGCGCTCAACGAGGTAGTTTTCCTGGACGTAGTACACCACGGCGCCCACTATGACATAAAGTGAAAGCCAGACGATGCTGTCCCTGAACGCCGAGTGCAGTCCCACCTTGCTGAAACCCATCACATGGCTCATGGTAAAGAAGTCCTTGTGCAACGGCTGGCCCGACTGTTCGACGAGATAGTACTGCTGTATCTCGGACATCGCGTCTATCAATGTGGCGGGCGGGGTGAAATTCAAGCCTACGCTGCTTTGTTGTTGGTTCATGCCTGCTCCTTCATCTCAAACATATATTTATCGCGGGGAATCATCGGCGGTCATCGCGATTTCCTCATCCGTTCTGAGGCTGCCGTCATTGTAGCCCTCCGGCTGGACCTCGACGCTGTCGTGATTCCTGGGAAATCTGGCCTTTCCTCCTCCGATCCGGTCACGATGGCCCTTTTCGGTGATAAGCCCCTTGTTCTGTATCTCCACTCTGTGCGGACCCTTGATCGCCGATAAGTCGTAGTCTCCGTCCTTGAGCGTGGGGAGCACGAGGTCGGCCAGTGGTTCCCTGGCATCGCCCCACAGCTCATAGAGTTTTCTGATTTCCTTGGGCGGAGCCACCTTCATTCTCTGGAGCCACTTACGCTTGTATATGCTGACCTTATTGGCTATGAAGGGATTGGTTTTCGCGGTGAAGCAGATTATCTTATCCTCAGGTATGTTAGTGACCTTGTCCGGGTCAAGCAGGTTCAGGCTTTCCTGAGAGACCATGAGTCCTCTGAAGAGCCGGTAAGATGCCACCCTCTCCTTCCCGAGACTGTCTGATATGTACTTGGCGGAATCGTAGTCGAGGCCTCGCATATAGATCCTCGTCCTGAAATTTGACATCAGCGAACCGTAATCGTCCCGGTAGTACTTCAGAAAACCCAAATCCGTAACGCTCGCGATAACGTGCGTCCGGGTTTCACGCGCGATGGACACGAGGTCCGGCAGGCCGGTGACCTTCAAATTTCTCAACTCATCGAGATATAGATAGAGGTCGTTTGGCGTCATGGCCTTCTCGCCTCTCTGGATAGCCTGCTTCATCAGGGTCCTCTCCTCGAAGGCCATGTTGATCACGAGATTTATTATGAGACTCGTCAGTTTGGTGCCCGGCTCCTTCTTATGGATGGGGCAGCCCAGCACGAGAAGACACGGCTGGTTTTCCCTGAACAGCATGGAGAGGTCGAACTCTTTCCTGCTGAACGCCTTTCTGACGGGTTCCTCCATGAAGGGCTCGAGCTTTTCCCTGATACTCGTGAGCGCGTTGACCCTGGTCTCGCTGTTGAGCTTGTGAAAATCGTCGAAAATAGCCTGAATATAATCATCGGCGGTATTGATGAATTTTTCGAGGGTGGTGACCGATTCGCTTATCTTGAAGACCGTGGCGAGATTGCAGTATTCCGGCTTGAAAGTCTGAACCAGCTTAAGGATTGCGTAGAGCAGATATCTCGTCCTCGATTTGAAAAAGAGGTCCTCCTTCCCTATGGCCTCCTCCTTCTCCCTGAGCATGACGTCGCATATCGTCAGGAGTTCCTGCTCGTCGGCTCCCAGCAGAGGATTGAGCGCAATTGTCTCCGGGTGCCAGGGATCGAAGAGGTAGACTTTCTTCCCGGACTTGAGCCACCTGCCGGCCACCCAGTTATAGAGCTCCGGCGATTTTGCATCCGGGACGACAGCCGAGCCGGGACTGTCGGCGTCGAAGAGCAGCGGCGGTATTATCAGGGCCGATGATTTACCCTCGCCCGTGGGTCCTCCGATCAGGGTATGGAGAAAGCGCATCATCCTGGGAAGGCCGATCTTCTTGCCATCCACTTCGCCCAGGAAATAGTAGCCGCGGGAGAATGAAAGATTCTTGTAGATATAGAGGTATATCTTATCCCTTAGTTCCTCCGGGAACTCGTCGATCTCAAGTGACTCTATGTGAAGCAGAAAAGAGGAAAGAAGCATCATTGCGGCGCCGTCCATTACGACGAATGTCATGAAAAGGACGAACAACTCCGGGAAAATAGAGAAGTTCACAAAATAGAGTGGGCTCGCGCCGATTATGGAGACACCGGCCTTGGCTCTATTGAGCATCTTCTCCGACGTGAGTATTTTCCCGAGGCGTGTCAATTCCCTATTCGGGTTGACCTCGTGGAGTGCCCTGTCAGTCTGTGGGTTATCCGCGTCCTGTTCCCCCCTGGCTCCCTCCGACTCGCTTCCATCGCCGCCGCTTTTGCCGCTTGGTGGGCCATTGTCGGCGACGCCGGCTTCAGGGGTCTCCGAAGTCGGGGGTTTCCCGGGCGCTTTTATTCGCTGTGCTTTGTGCCGGAATGTCGAAGAGAGTTTGTGGTTAGGCAGCAGGATGTCGATCAGAACAAAAACGTAATATGGCAAGGTCAGGCAGATGATCGCCTTATGTAACGGAGAACAGATGAAATAGGTGAGAGTGGGTATGGCAGCGATTAACGACGACATCGCGACCTGACGGGAAAGCGCTTCCTTTTTGGTCAGCATATGATAGTGCCGGATGACTTCTTTTTGAGTCGCCCACCCCACTGCTACTTTTTCCCCTCGACGCAGAGACAGTGCCCGCCTCTTTCCTGATTAACCATAACCACCGGGGGCCTGTCGGCTGAGGAATTGAAGGCCAATGATATGTTGTTGAAGTTGGAGACGATGAGTCTCTTATCTTTCGAATAGGGGCCCTCTATGAGCACGTAGTCTTTTTCCCGGGTCGTCAGGACGCTCTGCGCCATGGACTCGTTCGCGAATATCTCGTGCTCAGTCTTTACCTCGGTCTCCGTAGTCACGAAGAACATGTAGCCCGAGCGGACGGGCTTGACCCTGGAAGAGACAAGGCCGTATACGGTGAGATGGTTCTTGTTTCTCAGGAAGGACACCTGTTGGTGCTCGAACGCTGCCGAAACATTGAAGAAGTCCCTGCAGATTATGAGCCTGTCCGGAGCCACGTATCCATCGATCATGATAGTGTCCAGCCTTTGTGTCTTGTTCACCTCGGCCAAAAATCGTTCGGGCACGAAGACCTCATGGTCGGCCTGGAACCTCTTCGGCCCCCTGACCTCTTCGTCGGTGTTGACGACCATAATGGCGCCGTCCTGCGTAGGCGATACCTCCGATATCATGGTGCCGTGAATTACGATGATGTTCCTGTGCTTAATCCCCTTCATTTCGACGATATCTCCTTATGTGTATTACTCCGGTGGATAAGTTGCGTTGGACCGAGATGACACATCGCTATGCAAGGGCGCACAACTCCTTCAGTTTTCCCGAGATGGTATCCATCATGCGGAGTTCGAGCGTTTCACCGTACGGGACGAGACGTTTTCTCGCCTCTTCCTCGGAGGGTGCGGCCACAAGAATGTTATTGCAGGTACCGTTGACGCATACGGCAACGTAAAGCCGATGCCCTGCCTGAGAAATCTCGTGGCAGAGGTTGCTTTTGAGAAGTCTGGAGACATCGCCTATCGAACGGTGGGTTTCGAGAAGCCTTTCACAGTGCCTGCGGTTTCGATGCATTTTCCTTTCCGACAAGGCGCTGAGGACCATATATAGGTCTGTCGACAAAAGCCCCTTGAAGCTTTCGAAACAGATTAGATATTTAGGGCCATAGGAAACAGCCCTGGATCTGCCCGAATTACCTTCCCTGGAGACCGTTTTTTCCTCTTCCCCTTCCATTGCGGACTCCTCCCTGTCTTCCTCCATCTCCTGAGGATCGATCAGCGAGGAACCATAAAGCATTTCTTCTTCCGGCTCAAGCGACGAGCCGCTGTCATGGAAATAACTGTCATGACTGATCCGATCAAGCATGGTTTCGTTGAAATCCGGTAGTTCCATGCAGTTCCCGTTTTCTGAATATCGCGCGCTGTCCCAGGTTTTGTCCGTCACGACGCCATGCCGGGAAGATCTGTCGAACTGCTTATTGAGAAACCATATGTAGGACGACGTGTGCTTGGTAGGTTTTCTGCGGTTGTGATAGTACTTCATTCTGTCGTATGCTGCTGCCGCGTCCGACACTATTTCATCAAGGTCGAAATTGGTGCCGAATCTCTTTCGCGCCGTCTTGATGATGAGCCAGAAATTCTTTTCCAGAAAAATGCCCAGTTCGTCTTCTGAGTTGCTGAATCTCTCAAGATACTCTCTGTAATAGTCGTCGGGCCTGCTTCGCTTCGTCATGTTACTCTCCTTTAATGACTCTTTATGATTGATAGAACACTCTGACCTCATCAATTCTCTGAACAATATCTTTTCTACTGCTGAACTCCAGGGACTCGATGACTTTCAGGAAACGAGGAAAATGTTTTGTCATGTTCAGCGTGCTGATTCCGTGGAGCTTGGCCCACTCAAAGTGGGAGATGGCCACATAGACGGCATTAAGCGTCAGTTGGTTTATAGCCGGATGGGCTTCCTTTGGCAGATCGATCGGTTTCTTCTTGATATCCAGTATGTGTCCTTCCAGCAGCGCGTCCCTGAGGACTTCGAGATTGTCCAAAAGGTACTCCATTGAACGATCCAGCTCCTCCTTGAGCCACTCTCGCGAATATTCACATTCGCGTTTGCATTCTTCCCGCCTTCTGATCAGTTCCTGCTCCAGCCTCTTTATCGTTTCATCCTTCCTGACGCTTTCCTCGTTCGATTTCTTGTGAAGGCCGTGCTCCTCGTCATAGAGGCCCTTGATCTCTTCGTAAAGAAGGGCGTATCCGCCCGTGGAAATGACCTTCTTCAGTCTTTCGGACTTCCGCTCGAGTATCGGGAGGAAATGCACAATGACCAGATCGTCGGCATCGTCGAACCACTCAAGACTCCTAAGTACGTCGCATATCTTCGTGAGTTTCGATATTATTTCTTCCTGTCTCTCTTCAGTCAGGTCGTCTTTCTTCATTTCGTTATCTGGAGAATTCTTATCAAGGCTGAGGTCCGGCAGGCGGTCGGTAGAGGGAAAGAGGGGCTTACAAAGTCTTAAAGCGACACTTCGTGCAGGGGGGTCAATTTTCGCCACGTGGCGAAAATT
>JAMCQB010000048.1 GCA_023382175.1 Nitrospirota bacterium
GCTCCCCGCGCGGGAGCGTGGATTGAAACGAGGGAGACTCGTCAGAGAACCATGAGACCTGGAGTCGCTCCCCGCGCGGGAGCGTGGATTGAAACCCCTCACGTCGGTCGTGCTGGTGCCGAGCACGAAGGTCGCTCCCCGCGCGGGAGCGTGGATTGAAACGGCGTGCAAAGGATCGTCCTTTTCTCCCTCATGAAGGTCGCTCCCCGCGCGGGAGCGTGGATTGAAACCTGATCACCGTGGCTGCCGGCAGCGGCAAGGTGAGTCGCTCCCCGCGCGGGAGCGTGGATTGAAACTCATCAACAGCAAAGCCCTCGGCGTCTTTTTTGAGTCGCTCCCCGCGCGGGAGCGTGGATAGATAACATAGCTCATGATCTCATAGGCTCGTTGGCCAAAAGTTCTCCTTCGAACATTTCGGGGGAACCGACGCAGGAACATTTCCCAATCCGCCTTGTCTTCCGCCTGCAGGATGTGGTAGTATTTATTCATACTAGGAGGTGTGAAATGGCTACCGCCGTAAAGAAGACGATCTCTCTTCCCCCTGAGCTTGCGAGAGAGGCTGAGGAGATGGCCGCTGAAGAGGGCAAGACCCTGAGCGGAATTATCCAGGACGCCCTTCGTGTCGCAAGAAAGGAAAGGCTCAGGAAGGAATTCAAAGAGATCCAGGGCTACTGGTCCGGAAAGGCAAAAGAGAAAGGAATCCTCACCGAGAAAGACCTTTGCAAATACCTCAAGGGATGAAGGTCGTATTCGACACCAACATATTCATCTCGGCCCTTGTCATCCCGGGGGGTCAGGCTGAAAAGGCCATCAGCAGGATAACAGAAGGCAAAGACATCCTTTTCATGTCAAAGCCCATAATCAGCGAAATCCTGTCTGTTCTCGCGAAGAAATTCAGCAGGGACAGTGAGGCGATAAGCCGCATGGCCGTTTATCTCTCGGACCTCGCCACCATTGTCCATCCCGCGAAACGGATAAACGTCCTTGCAGATAAGGCAGACAACAGGATCATCGAATGTGCCGTGAGCGGGAAGGCGGATGCCATTGTCACGGGTGACAGGGAAATGCTCGACCTGAAGGAATATCTTGGAATAAGGGTCATCAGCCTCAAGGAGTACTTGTCCTACTGAATTTGCCTCGCTTCCTGATATGTTCGATGTTATTGTTATTTGTCTTTGATGCGGAGGGGCTGGTCTGCCGATGCAATGATTAATGAATCGGAGGATTGCAGAGGGGGAATACCGTCACCCCCTCCAAATATTACTACGTCCCCATCTCCCAGCTTTTGAGATACTTCTTCTGTTCCGGGGTAAGGGTATCAATTCTTATGTCCATGGCCCGCAGCTTAAGACGGGCGATTTCCTTGTCGATCTTTTCTGGGACGCTGTAGACCTTCTTGCCGAGTTTCTTTGCGTTCCTGACCATATACTCTGCGCACAATGCCTGGTTTGCGAAACTCATGTCCATGACTGCGGAGGGATGTCCTTCGGCAGCAGCGAGATTAATGAGCCTTCCCTCTCCCAGAAGATAGATTCTCTTGCCGTTCCTCAAGGTGAACTCTTCCACATAATCGCGCATAAGCCTCCTTGCCTTTGACATCTTCCCGAGGCTCTGGATATCGATCTCCACATTAAAGTGGCCCGTGTTACAGACGATGGCCCCGTTCTTCATCAAGCGGAAACATTCTGTGGAGATAACATTGATATCACCGGTGGCGGTGACGAAGATATCCCCTATCTTTGCCGCGTCCCGTACGGGCATCACTTCATAGCCGTCCATGGTGGCCTCCAGCGCCTTCAGCGGGTCGATCTCTGTGATGATGACCCTGGCGCCATGCCCCTTTGCCCTCATGGCAACTCCCCTGCCGCACCAGCCGTATCCGCTCACCACGAATACAGAGCCTGCGATCAGCCTGTTGGTGGCCCTGATGATTCCGTCCATGGTGCTCTGCCCTGTGCCGTAGCGGTTGTCAAACAGGTGTTTTGTATACGCATCGTTCACCGCTATGATGGGATACTGAAGGTCGCCGTGATCAGCCATGGCCTTCAGCCTGATGACCCCTGTTGTGGTCTCTTCGGTCCCGCCGATAACTCCCTTCAGCAGGGCCCTGGCATCTTTATGGAGTGTCGAGACAACATCCGCGCCGTCATCCATGGTTATCTGTGGTTTTATGGACAGGGCATCCCTGATATGCCGGTAATAGGTCTTTGTGTCTTCCCCTTTGACGGCGAAGACCGATATGCCGGAATTTTTCACCAGGGATGCAGCAACATCATCCTGGGTGCTGAGGGGATTGGATGCACAGAGGGAGATCTCTGCGCCTCCGGCCTTGAGGGTTTCCATGAGACTGGCCGTCTCTGTGGTTACATGGAGGCAGGCCGTCACCCGTATCCCCTTTAGTGGCCGTTCTCTTTTGAACCTTTCGGCGATGCTCTCTAAGACGGGCATTTCCTGGGCAGCCCACTCTATGCGCAATTTTCCTTTCTTTGCGAGCTGAATATCCTTTACGTCGTGCTTAACCAATTTTTCCTCCCTATGCGAGGCTGAGGCTAAGGTTGAGGCTGAGAATTTCTTAATCTTTACCTTAACCTGAACCTTTCTGTTAGAGTCCTGCCTCTTTCTTCAGCGTCTTTGCCTTGTCCGTTTTTTCCCAGGTGAAGTCTTCATCATTGCGCCCGAAATGTCCGTATGCCGCGGTCTTCCTGAAGATCGGCCTCCTGAGGTCCAGGGCGTCGATGATCCCCTTTGGCGACAGGGGAAAATTGTTCTTTATGAGTTTGACAATCGCCTCCTGGGGAATCTTCCCCGATCCGAAGGTATCCACAAGGATAGAAACAGGTTCCGGCACGCCGATGGCGTACGCGATCTGGACCTCGGCGCGGTCTGCGATTCCCGCTGCAACAAGGTTCTTTGCGATGTGCCTGGACATGTAAGCGCCGGAACGGTCTACCTTTGTGGGATCCTTTCCCGAGAAGCAGCCGCCGCCGTGGCTCCCCACGCCGCCGTAACTGTCAACGATGATCTTTCTCCCGGTCAACCCGGTGTCTCCCATGGGCCCTCCCACCACAAAACGGCCGGTGGGATTGATGTAATACTTGACTTTTTCTTCATCAAAGAGTTCGCCGGGAACCACCGGCTTAATCACCTTTTCGATGATATCCTCCTTCATCTCCTTCATGACCACATCAGGGCTATGCTGGGTGGATACGACTATGGTGTCGATCCTGTGGGGCACTCCGTCACGGTATTCTATGGTCACCTGGGTCTTTCCGTCAGGTCTGAGGTACCCGAGAATATCTTTCTTCCTCACCTCGGTGAGTTTCATGGCAAGCTTGTGAGCAAGCATGATGGGCATGGGCATCAGTTCCGGCGTCTCGTTACATGCGAACCCGAACATCAATCCCTGGTCACCTGCTCCCCCGGGATCAACGCCCATGGCGATGTCGGAAGACTGTTCATGTATCGAGGTGATCACCGCGCACGTCTCATAGTCAAATCCGTACTTTGCCCTTGTGTACCCGATGTCCCGTATGGTCTCCCTCACAATGGAAGGGATCTCGACGTAGCAGTTGGTGGTAATTTCTCCGGCAACAAAGGCGAGGCCGGTGGTCACGAGGGTCTCGCACGCCACTCTTGCCATGGGGTCCTTGGCGATAATCGCGTCTAATATCGAGTCGGATATCTGATCAGCAATTTTATCTGGATGTCCCTCTGTTACGGACTCAGAGGTGAAATAATAGTCTTTCCTTGCCATGGTTCTACCTCCTGAATGGGAATCATATATTCTAATCACTCCTGGCTGAAAAAGAAAGTAAAAAAAACAGGCCTCCTGATCGGAATCACAGGGGCGGATTTCAGCAGCGAAGGGAGAAAAAGCAGGGAAGGCTTCTTATGCAGAGGCCTTTGGCGTCTTTATGATCTTGACCGCTACCCTCCGGTGCCTCGGTCCATCGAATTCACAGAAGTATATGGCCTGCCATGTCCCGAGGAGGAGCTTGCCTTCGTCGATGAAAACTGCCTTTGAAACACCCACGATGGTTGACTTGATGTGGGCATCCGCATTTCCCTCCCGGTGATAGTAGTCTGCTTCAAAGGGCACGAGTTTGGTCAGGGCAACCTGGATATCGCGCTGCACAGAGGTGTCAGCGCCTTCATTAATGGTAATGCCTGCGGTGGTATGGGGGACATAGATATAGCATATGCCGCTGGTTATTCCTTCCTCCGTTACCACCTCCTGGATCTTGTCGGTTACGTCAATGAATTCGTTCCGCGCCTTGCTCTTCACATTTATATATTTGACCATCTAACCCTCCGCAAATATCTCATCGTAAAAGCTTTGTTCGGCTCTGAACGCTATACTCAGAGCCACCAGGTTTTCTGCACCCTCAAAGCCCTTGAGTCTCATTATATCTTTTTCAGTCGTAACAATCCAGTCCGCATTGCATTCCCCGGCGTTCCCCATAATCCTCTGCAGATCCCGGCTGTCATAAGCATGGTGGTCCATGAAAGCCATGAATCCCCTCACATCCGTTTTCATCTTCAGCAGGGTCTCCCTGAAGGAGGAAGGGCTGCCTATGCCGCAGAAGGCGAGTACCGCCTTCCCTGAAAGAACGTCAAGGGGCAAGTCTCTGCCCGACAGGGTTCTGAGGCTCATGGCTCTGTGTTCACTGCTGTATATCGGCGCAGCGGGGTTATATCTCCTGATCTCTGTGGTCAGAGCGGCATGAACGGGATACAGACCTTCAGCCTCTTTCTGAACTTTTGTCAAAACAATGATGTCTGCCCTCTTCATTTCCTTTAACGGCTCCCTGAGTCTGCCCATGGGAAGGAGCTTGTTGTTGCCGAAGGGGTTGGTGCTGTCGATGAGGAGGATGTCCATGTCGCGGTAAAGCCTCCAGTGCTGAAAACCGTCATCCAGGATGAATAAAAAATGAGATTTCCCCTCCCCGGCGGGTTCGCCTGTGGCGAAAGGTTCAAGATGCCGGATTGCGAACATGCCTGCTTCATATCTATTCTTGCCCTTAACAACCGGAACACCCCTTAGCTTCTCAGCCATCAATGATGCTTCGTCTCCGGCTTCATCCACGCTCAGAAGCGGCCCCTCCCCCTTGCTTATAAGGCAGGGCCCCTTTACCTTTCCCCTGTATCCCCGTGTGAGGATGCATGGGAGATAGCCCCTTTTCTTCGCCTCCTCCGCAATGGCGATCACCGCAGGGGTTTTGCCTGTGCCGCCCACGGTCAGGTTGCCCACGCTTATCACCTTGTGGGGAAGCCTTTCCTGATTCTTCAGGCTCCGGGATTTGTTGAAGGAATAGCCGAGATAGTAGATAAACTCCAATGGTCCCATGATTGTCCGGAATCCTATCAAAAGAAGAGGGGAAAGTGCAAGGGTGGATGCTTTTCACTGCATCGGGTGATGTGGTATTTTAATGCCATGTGGAGCATCAGGATGAGGGCATCGAAGACCGTAAGGCGTAAAACGTTAAGCGTTAAGAGCAGAAAAACAAAAGACACTGAAATTCATATCTCCGGCGCTGAGGGGCTTTATGAGTTTTCAGAGATAGAGAGAATCACTAAAAACTATTTTTTGAGGGCGATGAGCCATCCGAAGGGGATGCCTGATAAGGTCGTGATCACCATAGAAAAGATAAAGCAAAAACCTATTATAATTCCTCTTTTACCTGTTTCAACATTTCAATGTAATTCACCAGATGAGGCTCGAAAGGGTATGCACAAATTATTATCAGGTGTAGGTATATCAAAGAAAGCAATCCAGAACGGGATCAGGGTTGTGACATTCGGGACAACCATGCATGGAGCGGCATTAATATTGAATGAATCAGGCATCCGTGTTGAGCCGGATAAGAGAAGGGGAGTGAGGGTATCGAGGCTGGGTATACGAAAAGATTCTGAAAAGATTCTGTCCAGAAGACTCCGGAAAGAGGGTATCAATACTACGACAGTTAAAGAAGCGATCATCCTTGCATCAAAGGTGGCATCATGTAAGGGTGTAGTGGCTGAACTCTGCATATCTGATGACCCTGACTACACAACAGGCTATGTGGCATCAAAGGGATTAGGTTATGTCCGCATACCCCATATAAAACAAAAGGGGAGTCCAAGTGGTGGAAGGGTCTTTTTTATTAAAGAGAGAGCAGATGTGAAACGTGTTATTGAGTATCTTGAAAGAAGGCCTGTCATTGCGGGAGACTAACTACTGACGCCTGTAAATTAAAATCCTTATTAACCCCTCGTCCCTGCCCTCTCCCGCAAGGGGAGAGTCCCGAAAGCTTTCGGGATTGACGGGAGGGGTTAGGGGAGGGTGAACTATAACACTTTCGTAAGAGCTTAATGCTGGAAAGCTCTTTCTGTAAAGGGTATAATTGTTCTCGATGAAAGCACCAGCCATCTTCATAGCGAATCCCGTGGCAAAAGGGGCATCTGAAAGAAAGATACAAAAGGCAATAACACTGCTCCGTTTAGCAGGGCATGAAGTGAGTGTATACCTCACAGAAAAAAAAGGAGACGCAGAAGATTTTGCAAAGAATGCCTCAAAAATTAGTGAATCCTTCATTATTGCTGCGGGAGGTGATGGAACCTTTAACGAGGTGATGAACGGCATAGCGAATACCGACACGAAAATGGCTATTCTTCCCATGGGAACTACCAATGTCCTTGCAAAGGAGCTCGGTATACCGGAGGATGTGAGGGGAGCCATAAACAGGGCTTTAACGGGGAATGTGCATTCGGTCTCCCTTGGGTGTATAGCTTTTGTTCGTCACGCGTCACGCGTCACGCGTTACTTTTGCTTAATGGCCGGCATAGGGTTTGACGGAGAGGCTGTTTATGGCGTCGATGAGTCATTAAAGAGATGCTCAGGGAAGGGTGCGTATATCCTCAGCGGATTGAAGACACTCATGAAGTATTCCCCTGAAGAACTGACCTTTATTGTGAACAGGAATACCTATACCGGATATTCTGCGATAATAGGCAAGGCCTCGAAATATGGTGGACATTTTAAAATAACACCTGATGCCAATCTTCGCGACCCCCACCTCTCTCTCTTTATTATGCATGGGAAGAGACGCAGGGATATACTCAGATACGTCTATGGGATATTTATGGCAAGCCATCTTACCTTCAGGGACATAACATACCTTAAGGCAGATTCGATCAGGGTTGAAGGGAATGCGCGTATCCAGATAGACGGCGATTATCTCGGCACCACACCTGCAACGATAACCGTTGTTCCTCACGCATTGCGACTGGTTTATTGATCAGGAATCCTTTCTTTTCCGTTTCTTGCCGTTTCCGCCTCCACCATGGATGGTTCTTCGAACCTCCGCAGGAGCGCTTTGCGCACAAAGGGAGAGACGTCAACAATTAATACCCGTATGCGATGGTCTGCCGCCATAGGCTACGTCCTTGAGTACGCGGAAGGATTTTTCCTGTACACAATGATCCCGTCCCGGTATTCAGGAACAAAAAGGTCTGTTCTTTTCAGCAGGCTTTCCGACAGACCCACGAACAGGTATCCATCATCCGAGAGATGACGGTAAAAATTGGCAGCGATGCGTCCCACCGCAGCATCATCCATGTAAATGAGGATATTCCTGCAGAATATGACGTCGATGTCATTGATGCCGTAGAGGGATTCCGGGAGCAGCACGTTCCCATGGATGAACTGGACGTTGCTTTGGAAATGCTTCTTCAGGATGTAGCGGTCGTCACTTTTATCGAAATACTTTTGCACAAAATCCTCGCTCCCGTTCATCATCCGGAAGGATTCCTTCGAGTAGACAGCCTTTTTTGCCTTCTCGATGGCGGTCCTGCTCACGTCCATGCCGATCAGCCTTACCTGCCATCCCCATGCGAAGAGACCGCTCTCCATGAGCATGATGTTCAGGGTGTACACCTCCTCGCCGCTTGAGCATCCTGCCGAAAGGATGCTTACCGTGTTCAGACCCTTTTTCTGTTTCTTAATGTCGGCGAGAAGCTTTGCAAAGGCATTGAGCTGCGACGATTCCCTCAGGAAGTAGGTCTCGTTATTCGTAATATGGGAGATGAAGATGCACATCTCTTCCCTCGAAGGCTCGTTAACTATCCGATCATAGTAGTCCCCGTACGTCGAAAGACCGAGTAAGGAAAGCCTGTAGGCAAGTTTTGTTTGGAGGGTCAACCGTTTATCGCCCCTGATGACGATGCCGAACTCCCGGTATGCCAGATCCTTGAAGAGGGTATACTCTTCGTCGGCCATAACCACTTCTGCCCCGCTGCGCTTAAAGTCGTCCATCAAAGCGTCTTCCCGAGGTTCTGGAGAGTTCTCCGGGCGGCGGAACCGGTTTCATCCCCGGGATCATCGAGCATTTGAGACAATATCTGAATTGTATCGGAAGCTGTTGCCCGGCAGTTCAGGCGCCTCTATTTCTTTTTCCCCACGATGTCGTTTACCCAGGAAAAGGCCGCGGCAATTGTGGGAAACCCCACGGTATTGATCAGAAGGACGATGGAATGGTAAAGCTCATCCCTGGAAGCGCCCGCCTGCAGAGCCCTCCTCGCATGTGAGTGTACTCCTCCCTCCGAACGCAGCGCAACACAGGCAGCAAGTTGTATGAGGTTTGCTGTTTTCGCGTCGATGGGGCCTGCCTCTTTCGCGCGCTTGCCTGCATCCTCGTGGGCCTTCATGAGCTCCGAGAATCTCTTCTGGATCATTACATAGTTTTTTGGGTACTTTGCCATGACACACCTCCTTATCGTAACTCGTAACGCGTAACGTGTAACGTGTTACGGATTTCTAATAGTGTTTCTTCAGTTCGAAGAGCACCTGCTTGGCGACGCTCTTCAACGTCTCAAAGACACCCCGGCCTGTCATTGCCACCCCTTCATAATACTGTATGCCGTTTGGATTGAGTATTGTATTCATCTGTTCGACGGGAGCGACATTCGGCAAGTCCCTTTTGTTGTACTGGATGACAAAGGGCAGTTTTTCCAGTTCGTACCCCTGTTCCGCGAGGTTGATTCGCAGGTCCTCGAGGCTCTCCATGTTCGCCTCCATACGCTCTATCTGGGAGTCCGCCACAAAGACGACGCCGTCAACACCTTTGAGGATCAATTTCCTGCTCGCCGCGTAAAAGACCTGTCCGGGGACCGTATAGAGGTGAAACCTAACCCTGAACCCCTTGATATCGCCGAGGGCCAGGGGAAGAAAATCAAAGAAGAGCGTTCTCTCCGTCTCAGTGGCCAGGGATATGAGCTTTCCCTTCTGGTCGGGGTTTGTTTTCTTGTAGATGTACTGCAGGTTGGTGGTCTTTCCGCAAAGCCCCGGTCCGTAATACACAATCTTGCAATTTATTTCACGAGAAGAATAGTTTATAAAAGACACGTGGACCTTTCCCTATCTGAAAAGATTGTCGATATCCTCATCGCTTATCTCTGCAAAGGGAGACTCATCCAACCTTCCCTCCACCTTTTCCTTTTCCGCTTTGGCAGCAATCTCGTCGAATATCCTGGTCAGGGCCTCGGAAGCCTTTTTTACCCTCAGCCGAACGAGACCGAGGGAAGACCGCTGGTCGAAAATCACTACGAGGATGACCCGCTGACCGATAAGAGATATGTGGATGTTGTCCTTTTCCCCCTCATGGAACAGGATGGTGAACTCTCTTTCGCCGAGAAGCCGTGCAATTCCGCCGGTGGCGGCGATATTGCCGGCTGTCAGGGAAGCCAGGGCAGTGGTATCGATATTGTGAGTGTCCCCCGCAGATGCGATGAGCTGTCCGTTCTTGTCCACGAGGAATAACACCTTGGCATTGGCCTGTTGATATAATTTCTGGAGTTCCTCATCAATGCGCTTAAACTCCTCTTCATACATAACGAGATCGAATTCAGCCATAACACCTCAAAAATAGCACATTATAATTTTTATATCAACACTTCCGCCCCTAAAATGTGCTCTGAGACGTCAGAAACGTTCGGGCGGGATCGGTCAGGACTTGTCGGAGACGGCCTCCTGGGCCTCTTTTTTCAACCTTTCCCATTCCCTGTCCACTTCCTCCTGGAAAAGCTTGAGAAGCCACTCGTTGCCCGGCGCAAACAAGTGCTTGAACCTCCCCTGGGGCTTGAGGAATTCTTCCACAGGTTTTTTCTCCTTGGGAATAGAGTTGATCCTGGTCACCCCGTCTTCCACTTCATAGAGAGGCCAGTAGCACGTGTCCACAGCGGCCCTGCAGAGAAGGATCGCATCGTCGGTGCTCGACCTCCAGCCCCTGTTACAGGGAGCGAGCACATTTATGAATTTCGGTCCCTTTATCTCCAGCGCCTTCCTGAATTTCGTGACAGCATCCCTCCAGTGGGCGGGGGAAGCCTGTGCAACATAGGGGATTCCGTGGGCAGCCATGATCCGTGTCATGTTCTTCCGCGGCTGCGTCTTGCCTTTGATGACGCTTCCTGCAGGGGAAGTCGTGGTATCGGCGCCGAGGGGCGTTGCACTGGAACGCTGAATTCCGGTATTCATATATGCGCCGTTGTCGTAGCAGATATACAGCATTTCATGGCCTCGCTCCATTGCCCCCGAAAGGCTCTGAAAGCCGATGTCATAGGTGCCGCCGTCCCCGCCAAAGGCAACGAACTTTATCTCTTTGTCTATTTTGCCCTGTTTTTTAAGAGATCGGCACATTGTCTCGACCCCTGAGATGGTGGCAGCGGCGTTCTCGAAGGCGTTGTGGATCCATGGGATCTTCCACGCAGTGTACTCGGAGATACAGGAGGAGACCTCCAGACAGCCTGTTGCGTTGGAGGCAATGATGGGGTAATCAGACGCAAGTAAAAGCTGTTTCACAACAATGGGCGCCCCGCACCCTGAACACATCCTGTGACCGTGGGTAAAGAGGTCTTCCTTCTTCGAAAGCTCCTTGAGCGACAATGTTGTAGCCATGTTATTCCCTCACTCCTATATATTCTTTGAATGTTCTCGCCTTACCGCTCTTTGCAACATCAGCCAGTTCCGAGAGCACCAGTTCTGCATGCTCCGGCAGGAAGTCCCTTCCCCCCAGTCCATAGATCTTGTTGATGAGGATTGGTTTCTTTCCGTTCATCATCATGGCGGATGCGATCTCCATATACATGGGGCCGAAACCGCCAAAGGAGTCTGCCCTGTCCATGACGCATATCGCCTTTGCCGACTTCAGCGCATCGGCAATCTCCTGATAGGGGAAAGGTCTGAAGAGCCTGGGTTTAACAAGCCCCGCCCTGATGCCCCTGTCCCTGAACTGGTCCACCGCATCCTTGGCAGTGCCGGCAGCAGAGTTCAGTATCACCAGGGCGATATCTGCGTCGTCAAGCCTGTATGGTTCGAACAGCCCGTACCTGCGGCCGGAAATCTTCTCGAAATCAGCGGCAACGTCAAGAACCACCTTGCTCACCTTTGTCATTACCTCATGCTGAGCCCTCTTGTATTCCATATAGAGATCAGGCAGTATCAGGGGCCCGTAGCTTACGGGGTGTTCCACATCGAGGAGGGGATTCAGCTGTTTGAATTCTCCGATAAAGTTCTTCACCGCATCGTCTTCAAGATATTCGATCCGTTCGATGGAGTGGCTGATGATAAACCCGTCAAGGCATACCATGACCGGAAGCCGTATGTCCATATGTTCTGCGATCCTGAAAGCCTGGAGGGTATTGTCATATGCCTCCTGGGCATTCTCGGACCATAACTGTATCCAGCCTGAATCCCTTGCACCCATGCCGTCAGAATGGTCCCCGTGGATGTTAAGAGGCGCCGAGAGAGCCCTGTTCACCAAAGGCATCACAATGGGAAGCCTGTCACCCGCGGCAATAAAGAGGATTTCCCACATCAGGGCCAGTCCCTGAGACGACGTGGCGGTAATAACCCTTCCACCCCCTGCCGAGGCGCCGACGCATGCGCTCATGGCGCTATGCTCACTTTCCACAAGGATCAGTTCAGTATTTACCAGGCCGTCGGCCACAAAGCCCGAAAACCTCTGCATGATGTCTGTCTGGGGAGTGATGGGATAGGCTGCACACACATCCGGGTTTGCCTGCCTGAGGGCATTGGCCACTGCCTCATTCCCCGTGACTGCAACTACCTTTGCCATCTATTTGCCCTCCTCTACCATAATGATCGCCTTCTGCCCTTTCTTGCCGGGACACTCCCTTGCACAGATTCCGCAGCCCTTGCAGTAATCATAATCAAATTCTTCCCTCTTTCCGTCCTTAACCTTTATCGCCATGTCCGGACAGTACATCCAGCAGAACAGGCACTGGATGCAGTTCTCGGGTACCCAGACCGGCCTGAATGTCCTCCACGATCCCGTCTTGAATTCTGTTGCGCTGCCCGGTCTGGTAATCACAGAGCCCGGCGGCAGGTCTTTCCAGCCCTTCGGTTTCATCCTTCCGTTACCTCCCCATAACCCCTCTTGGTCGCCTCCAGATTGCCGTCGATAATCTTCTGCGAGAATTTTTTCCCGAAGCTCTTTCTCACATCCTCAAGAAGGGATTCAAGGGACACAATCCCGGTCACTTTCGATATGGCGCCGAGCATCGGCGCATTGGGAAGCGCCCTGCCGAAGCATTCGATGGCGATCTTCGTTGCATCAACGGCATAGACCTTCTGTCTCGGCGTAAGTTTCAGCTTCGCCCTCAGATCTGAGGGATCCTTGGAGGTATTCACGAGGAATATGGCATCCTCCTTTGCGCCTTCCGTGACATTGACGCCTTCAAGGAGCGTTGCGTCAGCTATGGCGACCACATTGGGATGGAGCACGGGGCAATGCATGCGCAGTTCCCTGCTGCTTACCCTGTTATATGCCCTCAGGGGCGCTCCGGAGCGTTCCGGCCCGTATTCAGGAAAGGCCTGGACGTATCTCCCGCCGCTTAAACAGGCATCTGCAAGAACCTTTGCAGCGGTGACGGTTCCCTGCCCTCCTCTGCCGTGCCATCGTATTTCGAGCGTTTCAGACATTTCGTTCCTCCGGGAAAGTTTTGAATTTGTATTCTATCTAATTAATTCTTTATTTTTCAACAGAATTGTGCAAAAAAAGAGACGCGATTAGTATAAAATAAAAGATAACACGCTGTGGGGAGCTTAATTTTTTTATTAACTATTTAAATAGAAATAGCTGATTAAATAGAAATAGCTGACCATGAGGATAACCAGGAAAGAAGCGCTGCACCTCCTGAAGGATTCGGACCTCCTTGAACTGGCAGAGAGGGCTGACAACGACAGGAAACGACTCCATCCCGGGGGCGTTGTGACCTTTGTGGTGGACAGGAATATCAATTATACGAATGTATGCGTCAACCGGTGCAGGTTCTGTGCCTTTTACCGGGATGCGGAGAGCCCTGACGCCTACCTCCTGTCAAGGAATGAACTTGCGGGGAAGATCGAAGAGACCCTGGAACAGGGAGGCACGCAGATTCTCCTCCAGGGAGGTCTCCATCCCGGGCTGGACATTGGATTTTATGTCGACCTTCTGCGGTTCATAAAGGGAAGGTACCGGATTAATGTCCATGGATTCTCACCCCCCGAGATATCCTATCTCGCATCAAGGCATGACCTCACCGTCAGGGAAACTCTGGAGATACTGAAGGAGTCCGGACTTGATTCAATCCCCGGTGGAGGCGCAGAGATCCTTTCTGACAGAGTGCGGGAAGTGCTTAGCCCGAGAAAGATCAAAACCGGGGAATGGTTAAAGGTGATGGAGGAGGCGCATCTCCTCGGCATGCGGACCACGGCGACCATGATGTTCGGAAGTGTCGAGGGGCCTGAAGATATTGTTGAGCATCTGGATAACCTGAGGACTCTCCAGGATAAGACAGGCGGCTTTACTGCGTTTATTCCGTGGTCTTTTCAGCCGGGGAATACGGAATTAGCGTTAGAGGTCGGAAGTCAGAAGTCAGAAGTCAGAAGTGGAAACTTGTCACGCGTTACGCGTTACTCGTTACGCGACATGCATCCTGCCACTGCGGTGGAATATCTCCGGGTGCTTGCGGTCTCGCGGATATACCTCGATAATATAAAGAACATTCAGGCATCATGGGTGACGCAGGGATTAAAGATGGCGCAGGTGGCCCTGAGGTTCGGGGCCAATGACTTCGGTTCCACGATGATAGAAGAGAATGTCGTAGCGGCAGCAGGCGTGCGGTATCGCGTCTCGAAAAAAGACATAATAACCGCCATTAAGTCAGCAGGCTTCAGAGCTGCCCAGAGGGATACATATTACAAAATCCTTAGGGGATTCTAGATTTCAGGAGGTTTTATGACGGACACTGTCTATGATGTGGTCATCGTGGGGGGCGGCCCTGCCGGGCTCAGCGCAGCCCAGTATGCAGCGCGGTCAAATCTCAAAACCATTGTGGTGGATAAGTCCCCGACTGCCGGCGCCCTTGCCTTCACCAGCAGGATAGAGAATTACCCGGGGCTTCCTGAACCGGCAACCGGAAAGGAGCTCCTTGATATCTTCAGAAAACAGGCAGTCACCTTCGGTGCGGAGTATGTGGAAAAGCAGGTGGTGGGGGCCAAACTGGACGGCGAAGTCAAAGAGGTCTTTACCCTGGATGAAACGTACCGCGGCAAGGCCGTTATCATTGCCACGGGATCCATGGGGAGAAAGCCGGCCATAAAGGGCGAGGCCGAGTTCCTCGGCAGAGGGGTGAGTTACTGCGCCTTATGCGATGCAGCGTTTTACCGGGGAAAGACGGTATGTGTGATCGGTGACTCCGAGGAGGCGGTGAAGGATGCTGGACTTCTCACGAGGTTTGCCGATACAGTGTATCTCATCTCCCCTTCAAAGAAGCTGAAAGTGGAGGATGATCATCCCACCCTGAAGATTCAAAATCTGAGGGTGCTGACCGGGCATAGCGTTACTTCCATTGAAGGGAATGAGGTGGTGGAGAGGATAAGGATGGCGGAAAGCGAACTGAAGGAGGAGAGTGAACTGGCGCTTTCAGGCGTTTTCGTCTATCTTCACGGAAGCAAGCCCATTGTGGATTTTCTCGCGGGTGCGGCTGATCTCAGCGAGGAAGAGTGTCTTGTCACCAACAAGATGATGGAGACGTCGATTCCCGGGGTGTTCGGAGCGGGAGATGTAACGTGCGCGGAGGTGAGGCAGGTGGTAATCGCGGCCTCAAACGGCTGCATCGCAGCGCTCTCTGCGGAGAAGTACATACATCACAGAAAACGGCGGAAATACGACTGGGCAAAATAGCGTGCTCTTAATGCACGTATTTTTTCAGGCTCTTCAAGACCTCTATATGGAGCATCTCGGAGGGTATGAAGCGAAATTCTATCCAGGCGGTATCCTTTTCCGGGGTGTTCCCGGGGAGTGCAGTGGCCGAGAAATGCCCCCCGTAGTTTTTCTCAAGCTCAGGAGATACCCGATAGAGGGAATGCAGGATAAACTCGGCCCTGTGCTGCGCCTCCTGTCTTCTTGTTTCATTCATTCCTTGGTCGGGGCCTGCGGGAAATCGGATGCCGACAAGGATGAAATCGACATAATCGCTCATATTGGGGTCCTGCAGGACTGACAGAAATACCTGACTGAGCTTTTTCAGGGCCGCGGGGTCGGAGCCTCCGTGAGCGTCGGGGGAGAGCAGGGACTTTTCGATGAAGATCGAATTTGTCGTAAACCTGATCCCTGTTCTTTGGTCTGCCCCGAATTCCTTCGAGAGCAGGAGTTTGATGTTTTTTGCAAAGAGGAATCTCGGGGTCGAGATGGCAAGGGCCGGCTCGAGGAACCTCTGGATCTGCACTGCCCGGTAGTAAAGGACCGCGCTGAGGAGGAGGATGCCGATGAGGGTCAGGCTCAGGACTGGTCCGGGCAGCTGAAAGAATCGTTTCACCGGTTCCCACCTCATCAGATTTTGGCCTCGAGAAGTTTCAGGTTCTTGATCACATCGTCAAAATCCTTTTCATTAATGGTTGCCGGATGGTGTATGGCCTTGTTCCTCACCCGCAGCATGTGGAGGAACAGCTCTTTCTTGAACGGACTTATACGGTGGGCGCGTTCCAGCGCGTGAAGACAGTCATAGAGTCCCGGAGAGTGGCGACCGACCATTCTTCGCGTGAAGGTCTTGAGCCGGGTTTCGATCTGGTGTCCCAGGAGGAGGGATGCCACGATCCTTTCCCCCCGGTTGAAATACTCCAGGGCATGCTCCGGCGATACTGCGCCCTTAAAAATGTGGATGTTCTCACCTGACTCGAACTCCCCCGGGGCAAGATTCTGTATTTTCTGGTACACCTCAAGACATTTATCCAGTTCATCCTTGTCGAGATAGGACTCTGCAAGAAGGAAAAGGTCGCGCAATTTGTCCGAGACATCCTTCTGTTTTAGAGCGAATGCATATGCCCTGCGCAATGCCTCTGTCTTGTTATCTTTCTTGTCTAAAACGTCAAAATGCCGCGCCCAGCGCTTTCCCTTCAATACGTTATCTTTTGTGAAGTGGAACAACTGTTCGGTCACCTCTGCCTTGTTCAGCTTGCCGCTCACCACAATAATGTTCAACGTCGGGTATGTTTCGAAGAGCTCGGGCAGGACCTCGATGCCCTCGCTCATGCGGTCGTATTCGATGTCCAGGGTCAGCAGGTCGATGTTTCTTTCCTGCAGGACCTCTTTTGCCTGCTTTACGCTCACTGCTTCATGAAATCTCAAGTCGGTCTCTTCGGGACCGAGGGCGAGCTGGATTTCGAGTTTGAGAAGCTCCCTGTCCTCGTGGTCGTCGTCGGCAATGAGCACTCTAAACATAGAGCGTCTCCTCGACAAAGGGGAGGTTAATGATGATCTCCGTGCCCTTTCCCGGCGCGGTATATTCCTTTCCGACCCTGATCTTCCCGGCATGAAGCCCAACCACGTATTTCGCAAAATACAGGCCCTCTCCCCATCCTTCCTGGGTGCTTCTGCTCTTGTAAAAACACCGGTCCATCTGTTCTTCGTCCATACCTGTTCCTTCATCCTGAAAAGAGAGAGAGACATACCTGCGCGTGGTGTCGATATCCATGGAGCAGGAAACCGAGATGCGGGCCCGGGGCTGCTGGGGTTTCTTATATTTTATGGCATTATCGATGAGGTTTTCGAACACCGTTTTCAGAAGGACCTTCGAAGCGAAGATGGTGGGAGGGGGAATGCTTCCCTGAAAGGTGATGTCCGCCAGGTCACTGTACTGTTCTGCAAGCCTTTCGAGCATCTCTCTCAGGTTGATCTTCGCAAAGTCTATCAGTCCTGCTTCCCGCTCATCGGAAATCTTTTTGAAGATGTCGATGTCGGCAAAGAGCTTGCCCATGTTGTCATCGATCCGCCTCTTTACACCCTGCGGGAGGTCCACAAGAAGATCAATGCGCCGTTTGATCCTGCCGAGATTATTTTTGAATTCATGACCGATGGTTGCCGATATATAACGGATAAATTCATTGCGACGGGCGATCTCTTGGTTTTTCAGGAGAAGGAGCCTGTTCTCATGCGACCTCCGCTGTTTCTGTTGATAGATGAGGGTCAGGTAGACGCTGAATACGGAAAAAGAGACAGCCATCACCAGAAATGCGATGTCTGATACCCGTGTGGATGCATTGAGCAGTCCCTGCAGGATGGAGAGGCGCTCTTGCTGCCCTGCCTGCACGGGTATGGTATAGAGCCCCTTCCACGGCATGAGCCAGGGAATGAGGCGATCGAAGGGCTCGATAAATTTGTCAAGGTACACCATGCCCAAGAGCGCCCATGTGAAGACCATCACTGCAAGGGCGATGAGGCGCCGCGCCTTATTGAAAGCCGAAGAGAGGGACATTGTTCATTTTAACCCATTTTGGGCAGGAATTTCCTGAGCCTGTTTCATCACTGTAGGCCCTTGTGTATTGAAATCATTTTTTGTCATGATAAGACTACATCCATGGAGAGACGGCAGGTCGCTCACTGAGGCTGGGAGGTGAGCCGTGAGATATGAACTTTATCTGTAAATGCTGCAGGTATGGAATGGAGATGAGCCCTGACGGCCGGAGGCCCCCAGCGGGCACGGTCTGGTGCAGCAAGAGGAAGGTCGCCATGGGCCAGAACAGGAACATGACCTGTTTTGCGCCTCTGGTATCAGAAAAGAGCAGGAGGTGCCAGGACTGCAAATGGGCGAAGATGCTGAAGCCTTCAGGCGAGGCCCCTGAACTTGGGAAGATATGGTGTGAGAAGAGGCATTTTGAGACGAACAAGCTCAGGACAATGGAGTGCTTTGAAGTAAAGTGAGGTGCACGGTAACCTTTACTGCTTTGGGAACAGTTGCAGCGTTTCTTGTTTCCACTGCCATCGGTAAGGAGGGAGTGAAAATGGCTGAGCTGAGCATATCAAGTCCTGTCTTCGAAAACAATGGGGGTATTCCGGGGAAGTACACGTGCGACGGCATGGATGTGAATCCGCCTCTTAAGATCGATAACGTTCCTTCGGAGGCAAAGTCTTTGGCCCTTATTGTTGATGATCCTGACGCGCCGAGGGGCATATGGGTGCACTGGGTGGTCTGGAACATCGATCCGAAGACGGAGGAGATACGGGAAGACACTGTCCCGAAAGATTCTGTCCAGGGGATCAATGACTTCGAAAAGCGTGATTACGGGGGACCCTGCCCGCCTTCAGGTACCCACCGGTATTTCTTCAAGCTCTATGCTCTTGATAGTCTGCTCAATTTCAGCTCAGATGCCGGGAAAGCGGGTCTGGAGAAAGCCATGGAAGGGCACATCCTCGCGCAGGCGCAGATCGTGGGACTCTATAAAAGGAGATAAGCCTCACGAAGAGCACGGAGAGTTGGAGAGAATCTGAACCGAGAAGTGAGACAAAGCGCATTTTCGTTCTGACCGCGAGTGCCTGAGCGCCCACTTTCTTGTTCCGTAGTCTCAGCGAACTCCGCGGCGACGGTATGGGCGGATCGGAGGTTTCATGAAACAGCTGCTTTTGCTTTTGTGCCTGGTTTTTGGCCTTGCCCTGTCCGCATGCACAGGGGATAACGGCAAGGAGATGTATGAGACGGCGAAGTTCGAGGAAGTCCAGAACAACAAAGAGCATGCAAGGGAACTCTATGAAGAGATCCTCAGGAAGTATCCGAAGAGCGAGTATGCGCGGCAGGCTGAAGAGAGGCTCAGGGCATTGAAGGAGAAGAAATAAGGGGGTTGGAGGCCGGGAGGCGGTCTCACTGATCAGCGGCAGGATCGTTTCGTCCGCCTCAGGCGGGCCCGCTCTGCTCTGGTATTTGTCCCTCCTGTTGGTGTAAACTAATAACTGCTGCATTGTCCCTTCCGAGACGTTGCCTGAGAAAACCTTCGGTAAGAGGAGTCTTTGAGGTACGCGCAAGCACGCAAACGTTCTAAAGGAGAGAGAGCTATTCATGAAACGTGAAGACTTGAGAAATATCGCCATTATCGCCCATGTGGACCATGGCAAAACCACGCTCGTTGACGGGATGCTGAAACAGGCCGGGATCTTCCGGTCCCACGAGAGAGTTCAGGAGCGGGTCATGGACAACATTGACCTCGAGAGGGAGCGCGGCATCACCATCATGGCAAAGAATACCGCGGTTCAGTACAACGGGGTGAAGATAAACATCGTTGATACCCCGGGCCATGCAGATTTCGGGGGAGAGGTGGAAAGGACCCTCAAGATGGTGGACGGCGTACTCCTGCTCGTGGATGCCTCGGAAGGACCCCTTCCCCAGACGCGGTTTGTCCTGAAAAAGGCCCTGGAACTGAAACTTCCGCCGATCCTTGTAATAAACAAGATCGACAGGTCGGATGCCCGGATCCAGGAAGTCCTGAATGAGGTGTATGACCTCTTCATCGATCTTGACGCCACGGAAGAGCAGCTTGAGTTCCCAGTTCTTTATGCCAATGCAAAACAGGGTTTTGCAAAACTGAGCATGGAGGATGATCCTGAGGACCTTCAGCCTCTATTTGAAATGATCCTGAAGACCATCCCGCCGCCTTCCGGTGAGAGGGACGGTGTGCTTCAGCTCCTTGTCACGAACATCGATTATGATGACTATGTGGGGAGGCTTGCTGTCGGACGGATCTTCTCGGGCGCGGTGAGGGTAGGGGATTATGTTGCCATGGCAAAAGGGGATGCCGGGGTCACGAAGACAAAGGTCACGTCCATGTATGCGTTCCAGGGCCTCGAAAGGATTGAGGCGAAGGAAGCTTCCATGGGTGACATCGTTGCCCTTTCGGGGATTGAGGGGATCACCATCGGAGATACCATCACCAGCATTGAAAACCCGAAGTCCCTTCCGAGGATAAAGGTGGACGAACCCACCATCTCCATGGTTTTTATGGTGAATACCTCTCCCCTGGCGGGAAAGGAAGGAAATCATGTGACTTCAAGGAAGCTTCGGGAGAGACTCGAAAAGGAACTCCTCTATAATGTGGCGATAAAAGTGGATTTTTCCGATACCGATTCCTTTAGTGTCATGGGCAGGGGGGAGTTGCAGCTCGCGATCCTCATAGAAATGATGAGGAGGGAAGGGTATGAATTGGCAGTCTCCATGCCTGAGATCATCACAAAGAGGATCAACGATGTTTTGCATGAGCCCATGGAACTGTTGGTGATCGATGTACCCGAGGACTATGTAGGGGTGGTGACCCAGCAGGTGGGGATGAGAAGGGGCAGGATGCAGAAGATGCAGAACAACGGCTACGGCAGAGTGAGGCTTGAGTTCAGGATACCCTCAAGGGGCCTCATAGGCTTCAGGTCCCAGTTTCTCACTGATACAAGGGGCACCGGACTTCTTAACCACCTCTTTGATGGCTATGAACAGTGGCAGGGAGCGATCTCAAAGAGGCAGACAGGAGCGCTGGTCGCGGACAGGCCCGGGAAAACCACGATTTACGCCCTTTTTCATCTCCAGCCCAGGGGGACGCTCTTCATTAAGGAAAATACGCCTGTGTATGAAGGCATGATCATCGGTGAGAACTCCAGGGACAATGACCTCGATGTGAACGTCATAAAAGAGAAGAAGCTGACCAATATCCGCGCATCCAACGCTGATGAGGCCCTGCAGCTGATCCCTCCAAGGATTATGAGCCTTGAACAGGCCATTGAGTTCATTAAAGAGGACGAACTGGTTGAGGTAACACCTCAGTCCATACGCTTGAGGAAGAAGGCTCTGGAGCCGAACAAGAGGAAGGGGAAAAAAGATATTCCCTAACGGATGCCCTTTTTGGGGGTGAGCTATTACTCTGAATATTTGAAAAAAATAGCGCAATAATATATCCTTCTTTATTAAGGCATATCGAGAGAACAGGAAATGGCAAAGGCAAAAATCCTCCTTGTAGAAGACAGCAAGTCCCAGGCAGAGGTCACCAGGGAGTTTCTCGAAAGAAACGGGTATGAAGTTGACTGGGTCGAAGAAGGGAAAGCCGCCATCATGAAGGCCAGGACCCAGCCTGTGGATATTATCCTCCTCGATTATGTTCTGCCGGACATAAACGGCAATGAGGTATGCCGGTGGCTGAAGCTCAACCAGCATACCAAAGGGATCCCCATCATCATGATCACCACCAGGAGCAGCACCAAGGACAAAGTATCGAGCCTGGAAGCCGGTGCGGACGACAGCCTTCCCAAGCCCTACAACGAGATCGAGCTTAATGCGAGGATATACGCCTGCCTGAGAACCAAGGCGCTTCAGGACGAATTGCGCCAGAAGAACCGACAGCTTGAGGAGATGCTCGAAAGGGTCGAAATCCTTGCCATCACTGACCCCCTCACAGGGCTCTTTAACCGGAGGCGCGGCGAAAATGTCCTTGAGAAGGAGTTCAACAGGACCGTGCGGTACAACACCTCTCTCTCCTGCCTGATGGTCGACATTGATCACTTTAAGAAGGTCAATGACGCGTACGGTCACCGCACCGGCGATGCGGTTCTGAAAGAGGTGGCGGAGCTTGTAAGAAGCAATGCCAGGGAGATCGATACGGTCTCACGGTGGGGTGGTGAGGAGTTCCTTGTTCTTCTCCCCCAGACCACAAAAGAGAACGGACTGCGCTTTGCGTTGCGGGTGCTGAAGGCCATCTCGCATCATACCTTCTCAGGCATCTCTGACAAACAAATCACCGTGAGCATCGGGCTTGCCAGCGTCCCTGACTCTTCCATCGACTCAGGAGAGAAGCTGATCAATGCATCTGACCTTGCCCTCTATGAAGCGAAAAGGAAAGGGAGAAACAGGGTTGAAAGCGCTTAACCCGGGGAACCCCTGAAGCTGCCTCTCACCCTGCCATGAGATTCCTCACAGCAATCCTCATGCTAATGCTTTTCAGCATGGGTTCATGCGCTCCCAGGGAAGTGAAGCCGGTGAGGCCCGCAAAGGTCGCCCTGGTGCTTGGTGCCGGGTCATCCAGAGGATTTGCCCACATTGGAGTGCTGAAGGTCCTGGAATCCAACAAAATCCCCATCCACATGATTGTCGGGACCAGCGCCGGCAGCTTTGTCGGCAGCCTCTATGCCTACGGATTCAATGCCTTTCAGCTCCAGAAGATGTCTTTTTCACTTGAAAAGGGAGATATCATCGATCTCACCATACCGGACAACGGGTTCATCAAGGGGGAAAAACTCGAGGAATTCATCAATTCAACAGTGAAAAATACGCCTCTTGAAAAGATGAGAATCCCTTTTTATCCAGTGGCAACGGATATTCAGACCGGGCAGGAGGTTGTTTTCGGAAAGGGCAACACAGGGACTGCGGTGAGGGCCAGCTGCTCCATTCCCGGGATATTCAGGCCGGTGAAGAGCGAAGGCAGGATGTATGTTGACGGGGGTGTGGTAAGCCCCGTGGCTGTGGATGTAGCAAGGAGAATGGGCGCGGATGTGGTCATCGCCGTGGATATCGCTTCCGCGGTGAGTGAAGTGCAGCCCGAAAGCACTATTGACACCATGCTCCAGTCCGTCAGCATCATGTATTCAAAGCTTAGCGTCATACAGCTTAACAAGGCGGATGTAGTGATAAAGCCGAAGGTCGCTTATATCGGCGCCAGTGATTTTTCGAAGAGGCATGAGGCTGTGCTTGAAGGAGAAAAGGCGGCCCTGGAGGCATTGCCCGCCATCCAGAACATCATTGCAGGGCTAAGGCAGGAAGGAAGGTTGTAAGCTGATTTCCAATATCGCCGGTTATCGCTTACCGACTACTCCGCAAAATGAGCACGCCAAAAAGAGTGAGAATTACCGTATCTACCGCTCAGCGGTGGTCTTGAGGGCTGGTGGAGTGGTCATTGCGAGCCCGGCCTTATCGGGCGCGGCAATCTCCAGGCTTGAACAATGAGATTGCTTCACTTCGTTCGCAATGACGGGAGAAGGGGCATACAATGCCTTATCGTCGTGATTGCCACTTCTCCTCCTTACCGTTTATGAGGATATCACTCTTGCGGACTTCAGGAAGAAAGAGAAAATTTTTCGAGTCTTGTTTGAGACGAAGCTTTCTGGTCTTATCCTATCCATCTCTCAAGCAAAAATTTCGCCCCCTCTTTGTCCAAGGGCTGGTTGCCTGAACCGCACTGGGGGTCCTGGACGCAGGAGGGACATCCTTCCTCGCATGGGCATTCCATGATGATGGCAAGAGCGGCCTTAAACCAGTCTTCTATG
>JAMCQB010000104.1 GCA_023382175.1 Nitrospirota bacterium
TCCCGGCTGTCTGCTTTATTTAGTGTTACAGGCATAGCGCGTCGAGACATGAAGTAGTTTATCATAAAATTTATTATATCACCAGCTATTTAAGGGACACTACACTAGTAAGCCTGTTTGCCGCTCACTGTTTTATGATATTATTTACGCATCAGGAACGAAGGAGGTAAGGAGAGATATGAAACTTCTGGAATTATCTTTTGTCATCGCAGCGATGCTGGTGTTTACTGTGCCGGCTTTTGCAGGGTGGGTTCAGGTTGACAGTGAAGGCGTGACAACGCTTATTTCCGAAGGGATGCTCAAGCAGACCTCCAGGGGCGATGATCAGTATTCGATCCTGGACACAAAAAAGGGGAATATTATCTTTATTGATTCCAAACGGAAGGCCTACTCAAGGGAAAGTATCGATGATTTCTGCAAGGCGGTGATCACGGAGATGAGCAAGGCGAAGAAGAATATGCCCGGGGAAGACCAGGGGAAGCAAAAGGGCGGGAAAGATGCTCCCAAGGTTTCTGTTATGAAAGGAGGGGACGGAGGTGTGGTTGCGGGATACAGTACGGTGAAATACAAGGTGCTGGCTGATGGAAAGCTCTACGAAGAGGTATGGCTTACCGCTGATCCTGCAGTGCTGAAAGATCTGGAGTCCCTCTTCAAGACTGTTATGAAAAAATTCGAGAAATGCCTCTCCAGCGTTGCCAACGTTGCAGATTCGCTTCCCTTGGCTGTTGAAGAATCCCCGGAATATAAAAAGATGGAGCAGGCAGGGTGGCAGATGAGAAGCAAAAGCTATTTCGGAGGCGGACAGCCCGCCACCTATGAAGTCATCAGGCTCGAAAAAAGGGATATCCCGGCATCGGAGTTTGAAGTCCCTTCGGGATACAAAAAGGTTCCGATCTTCGAGATGTTGTTTCGTGAGAATTGATGGACCGCGGTCAAGAGAGAGAGCATTCCCGCCTCGGCGGGTCGCCGGGGTGACCGAACGAGTCGGAATGACAAATATTTTCTGCTGCTTTCAGTGGGTCTAAATATCCACGGAAATTCTTTAATCCGATGAAGAACTGGAAAGACAACATCTCATTTGTTCTCGTTGGACCAAGAGAACCGGGAAATATCGGCGCCTCTGCAAGGGCCATGAAGAACATGGGCTTCAGGAACCTCGAACTGGTAGAGCCCCGGCGGTTCCTTACTGAAGAATCGAGACAGATGGCGTGCAATGCTATTGATCTCCTGGAAAAAGCAAATATCCATGCAAGTTTCGATGACGCGGTAAAAAACAAAAGCATGATCATCGGTACCACGAGGCGACTGGGCAAGGGGAGGGGGGTCATCCTGCCACTGAAAGAGGGCATTAATAAGATCATCACTGCTGCAAGGAAGAACAGGATTGCCATACTCTTCGTAGAGCTTTCCATCGGGCTGAACAACAGGGAGGTGGAGGAATGCGGCTTTCTGATGACCATCCCCTCTGACCCGTCATCGCCGTCCCTTAATCTTGCCCAGAGTGTGCTCCTTGTGGCATATGAACTCAGCCAGGGAACTTACAGGGCAGAGGCGCCGGAGCTGCTGGAACGTGCAGAGCTTGAAATGCTTTACCGGCGCCTTCGCTCCACCCTTAAACTCCTTGAATATATCCCCAGGGGCAATCGGGACCTTGAGGCAAGGATCATGAGAAACCTGAAGCATCTCTTCGGGAGGGCAGGCCTCACCGAATGGGAATTGAGGATGCTCAGGGGAATATGCGGACAAATCGAGAAGAAGATGGCGGACAGGGATTAAATTGAAGCTTTGTGAAATGCGGACTCTTATACTCGCCATGATAGTACAGTTTACAACTGGGAATAAAGAGTTCCTTAGGGGAGCATGAGCGCAAGGGGACGACGTTCCCTCTCTGTTGACAAATAAAGCTGACAGTGGTAAAGTAGCACAAATTAGATAAAGGTAGCACTATGGCGGTTATAAGATTCGGCGTATCACTTGATAATATTTTGCTTGAGAGGTTTGACAGTCTCTTAGAGAAGAAGGGTTACGCAAACAGGAGTGAGGCTATCAGGGATCTTATCAGGGATAGCCTTGTAATGGAGGAATGGGAATCCTCCACGTCTGAGACGGTGGGGTCTATCATCATAGTGTATTCACATGATACCAGGGAGCTGACAGATACGCTTACCGACCTTCAGCATCACTACTATAATGCGATAATCTCTTCAATGCACATTCATCTCGATGAGCACAACTGCCTCGAGGTCATCGTAGTGAAAGGCAAGGCAAAAGATATAAAGGCAATAGCGGACAGATTGATAGGGACAAAGGGGGTGAAACATGGGAAGCTTTCGATAACGACAACAGGTAAACACCTCAAATAAAATTTTGGGCCTTATGGTAGCACGATTGTTATTTTAGTAGCACTATTTCAATAACAGAAGGAGAGTACATGACTTTAAAGAGCCGAAGTGGATTCAAGACATTGAAGATGAAAGGTCTAATTTGCTCTGTGATGTGCTTCCTCAGCATCTCATCCCTGACAACAGATGTCTTTGCTGCCCATCCCCTTATAACCGATGACACCGGCACGCAGGGCAAGGGTTCCAGTTGGAGGTAAACGGAGAATATGGACATGATAGGGACGACGGGGTCACTACCAAGGTTGTACAGTTAACATCAGCACTGACTTACGGAATCATTGATCCGCTGGACATTATACTCGGGATTCCCTATCAGCACATAAGAATAGAGGATTCGGAAGGTGTAACGAAAGGAGACGGTGCTTCGGACTTGTCCTTGGAACTGAAGTGGAGGTTTTATGAACAGGACGGTCTAAGCTTTGCCTTAAAATCAGGCGTTACCCTTCCAGCAGGAGATGACGAAAAGGGTTTGGGCTCCGGGAAGGTGACGTACCACCTCTTTTTCATCGGGACTAAAGAGATGAAGCCATGGACATTCCATCTCAATCTCGGCTATATAAGGAATGAAAATAAACGCGATGAAAGAAAGAATCTATGGCATGCTTCCCTTGCCACTACGGTTGAAGTTGTAAAAGATATAAAAGTAGTCGGGAATATCGGTATACAGAGACACGCAGATAGAAACATAAACATTGACCCTGCATTTATCCTTGGAGGATTAATTTATTCTCTGTCAGAGAATTTCGATATCGATTTTGGTGTTAAGGGTGGACTAACCAAGCCCGAGACTGACTATTCAGTTCTTGCGGGCATTACCTGGAGGTTTTAGATGCATATACCTGATGGATACTTGGGCCCAATAACATATGGGAGTCTCTGGGCGGCCATGGCGCCCATATGGTTTTATGCATCACAGAAGATCAAGAAGTCATTAAAGGCTACTCAGATCCCGCTTCTTGCCCTCTCCGCAGCCTTCAGCTTCGTGATCATGATGTTCAATATCCCCCTCCCAGCGGGAACTACAGGACACGCCACAGGCGCCACCTTAATCGCAATCCTTATAGGACCTTGGGCGGCTGTAATTGCTGTCTCCATAGCCCTTGTTATTCAGGCACTTGTCTTTGGAGATGGAGGGATAACGGCAATAGGCGCAAACTGCTTCAACATGGCGTTTGCAGAGGTCCTTGTTGGATATGCCATCTTCAGGCTTATAGCAGGACGGCAACGAGAAGCAACAAATACGCAGGGCACAAGGTTTCTTATCGGTGCTGCAATCGGTTCCTATGTAGGCATCAACTTTGCTGCATTTCTCACTGCTTTTGAGCTTGGTATCCAGACGATACTCCATGTGGGGCAGGACGGAAGGCCGCTCTATAGCCCCTTCCCGCTGAAATTGACTATCCCGGCCATTATGATCGAGCATGTGGCGCTCTTCGGTGTTGTTGAGGCAGTTGTCACTGTTATGGTACTGCTTTATTTACGAAAGTCGCATCCTGATTTACTGAGGAGGCAATCGTGAAAACACAGGATTCAAATTACAGGAGACTCTGGATAGCGATCGGGATTTTAATACTGCTGGCCCCCATAGGGCTGATACTCCCCGAGCTCTTCAAGGCAGGCGGAGCCTGGGGTGAATGGGGTGTGGATGAAATAAAAGATATTGCAGGGTATGTTCCTGAAGGACTGAAACGCATATCTGAACTATGGGCTGCGCCCATTCCGGATTATGCGTTCACCGGGTGGGATAAAGGAGTAAAGTCTCTTATTGCATATATCGTATCGGGACTTATCGGTGTTGTGATCGTTGTTGCTGTCTCATATGTGCTTGGGAAGATCCTCAAGAGGGGGAACGATGAACGAACTTAGTAAACTGAGTCATTTGCTCCAGCACCGGGTCGAACACAATAGAGAGCATGCAGAGACTTACAGGGAGTGGGCAGAGAGAGCAGCAGCCCTCGGCGCCCAGCCTGGTCTGCCGAACCAGTGTTACGGCAAAGGCTGGATTGAAGCCATGGTGGCGGGTTCGATTTCCGCTACCCCTCTCCAATGATACTTGATAATTATAATTTGAAGCTGACATTTCAAAAGATATGCTTAAATATATTCTTACTATGAGAGTAAGGGTTGTAGTATTGACTCTAATTGTTCTGATAGTCTCAATAACGTCACCTTTCTCTATCAACATGTCTCCTTCCTGTCAAGGGACGTTTCTCTTTAACCTCGATGTCTGTCATGCATCAATCTCTGCTGTGTCTGTGAACTCCACTATGCCGGTTATCCATGAGTGTCCGTGCAAAACTATTCCTTTAGGGTTTGCCTATTTTTATGATAGTTTCGATCCCACATTCAATTCATTCTTAATCGCCTTTCAAAAAGATCGCCCTCCAAGGGTCTAACAGCAGTTCCGAAGTTGTGAGTCGAAGTGTTTTTCATAAATACAGGCGTATGCCTGTATGAGGATAGTCCTTCAGGGACATTCCTCCCCGTTTAACTCGACTCCACTTCGGCAATCATATCTCCATAAGATATCTTCCGAAGTGGAGTCATTTTTTTTAAAATTAAATTTTTGGAGGAGACAATTATGTTAGAGGAGCTAAAGAGAATTAAGGAAGGGAAAAAGTTATCGAGAAGAGAACTCATCTTAGGCACAGGCAAATTAGCAGTTGGAGCAGCCGGTATAGCTGTCGTATCCGCCGGTGGACTTAACCTTATATCAAAGGCAGATG
>JAMCQB010000156.1 GCA_023382175.1 Nitrospirota bacterium
AGAACCTTCCCCATCAGAACCTCATCAATATACTCATTCCCCACCCAAAATCTCTTCCGCCTTGTGCCCTCTTCCTGAAACCCGGCGCGGCTGAAAAGATGGAGAGAACGCTTATTCGTGGTAAAGATACTCGCCTCCAGTTTCTTGAATCGGCGTTCCCTTGCCCAGTCGGCAGTATACTGAAGCATCTGCGAACCAATGCCCAGCCCGCGGTAGGCCTCTGTGAGATGAAGCCCGATCTTGAGGATGTGTGCCGTCTGGGGATTGTCCCCTCCGTCGGCCTGAAGGGCGGCAAGGCTTCCCACCACCTCGTCATGGACAGTGGCCACCAGAAGAAGGCACTTCTCACAATCAGCCATGCGGATATATTCTTTTTCTGAGTCTGCATTTTTGCCGTACTGCTCCATTAAGACATAACTTCGCTCCAGGGAGGTGGATTTAATCGTCTTGATGATTGCTGCTGCATCCTCCGGCACAGCCGGCCTGAGGATAACCTCTTCATTGTTTTTCGCCAGGAATTTCTGAGTCTCTTGCATACCCAAACCTTCCTTATCCCCCTTTTTTTTATTATACCTCTAACTCGCACTCCTCACAATAAGAATAACCGGATTCTCAAAAAAGGGGCAGCCACGGTAAAAAACCTATGGCAATGGCGTGAGGAAATTGATATACTTATCTCTACAATCAACGCAGGCTAAAGCTTGCGCCTACTATACTTATCTACAATGAACGAATACAGGATAGAAAAGGATTCCCTGGGAGAGGTGAAAGTCCCGAAGGATGCCTACTGGGGTGCGCAGACCCAGAGGGCCGTCGAGAACTTCCCTGTGAGCGGGATCGTGTTCCCTGCGGTCTTCATCCGCTCCCTGGGTCTGATAAAGCATGCCTGCGCCGGTGTCAATCAGGAGCTTGGTCTTCTGGAACCCCGCATTGCCGACGCCATAATCCGTGCATGTGATGAGATCAGGGAAGGCAAATTCAACAACCACTTCCCCCTGGATATTTTTCAGACAGGTTCCGGCACATCCACCAATATGAACGCCAATGAGGTGATCGCCACACGGGCAAACGAGATACTCACGGGCGCAAAACATACCAGAACTCCCGTACATCCTAACGACCATGTGAATATGGGGCAGTCATCCAATGACGTGATACCCACCGCAATCCATGTATCTGCCTGTCTCCAGACGAAGGAGCTTCTTCTTCCGGCCATGAAGTTTCTCCATACTGCCATCAGGGACAAAGAGAAAAAATATGGTGCCCTCGTAAAGACGGGCCGGACCCATCTCATGGATGCCATGCCCATAACCCTGGGACAGGAGATGTCGGGATGGTCTACCCAGATAGAATATTCCATCGGAAGAATCGAAGGCACGATGCCGAGACTTGGGGAACTGGCCATAGGCGGAACCGCGGTCGGCACAGGGATAAACACGCAGCCGGGATTTGGTAAGAGGGTGGCGGAGAAGTTAGCCGCACTGACAAAGATAGAGTGCAGAGAAGCAAAGAACCACTTTGAAGCGCAGTCAGCACAGGACGCTGTAGTCGAGCTTTCAGGCCAGCTCAAGACCTATGCCGCAAGCCTCATGAAAATAGCCAATGACCTGCGATGGATGAACAGCGGCCCCATGGCAGGGCTGGGAGAAATACGGCTTCCCCCCCTGCAGCCCGGCTCATCCATAATGCCGGGAAAAGTGAACCCTGTGATCCCTGAAGCGGCGAGGATGGTATCTGCCCAGGTGATGGGAAACGATGTGGTTATTGCGCTTTCCAACGCCATGGGAGATTTCCAGCTCAATGTGATGCTCCCCGTCATAGCGCATAACATCATCCAGTCCGTCACCATTCTTGCAAACGTGTCCCGGCTCCTGGCAGAGAAAACCATAGAAGGGTTCGAGGTGAACGATGAACATATTCTTGAACTTGTCCACAGGAACCCCATCATTGCCACGGTCCTCAACCCTATCATAGGCTATGATAAAGCTGCCGAGGTGGTGAAAAAGGCGTTGAAGGAGAAAAAGACGGTGAAGCAGGTAGCGCTGGAGATGGGATATCTCTCCGCGGAGGAAGCGGAAAGGATTCTGAATCCCGAAAGAATGACAAGACCCGGCTTCTCGGGATCAAAAGAATGATGAATCATTTAAGGTAAGGATTCTGCAGCACCCTACGGTTCAGCCCTTCTTTATCCTCACCTTCGTAAATGTTCCTTCAAGTTCTGCCTTGAGTTTCTTGAAGTCCCCCGCGCCCTTTGTCCTTATCACAACATCCCGGTATCCTTCTTCCACTCCTTCGTAGGATGTAAGGACGCTCTGGAGTCCGAAATCATACTTCCTTATGATATCAGCCACTTCTTTTACCGAGCCCGGTCTATCCTCAATGGTGAGATAAATCGTGTGTCCGCCATGCCTCACGCCGGTAATATCAACGAGGACGCGATAGATATCCCTGTCAGAAATAATACCGACAAGCCTGCCATTTTCCAGCACAGGCAGGCATCCTACATTCTGGTCATGCATCACCATGGCAGCCTCTTCTACGGGCGTATCGGGAGTAGTAGTAGTAACCTTGGTCCTCATTATCTCCTTCACTTTTGTCTTTGCAAGAAGATAATGAAGCTCGAAGATATCCAGGGTCGTGGCCTTGGATGGGGTAAACTCCTTTATGTCCCTATCTGAGATTATCCCTTTCAATTTCTCATCCTTGAGAACAGGAATATGTTTTATTCCCTTTTCCTTCATCAAACTGACTGCATCTGAGATGCTGTCATCAGGGCTTACGGTAAAAACCTTTCTGGTCATCCAATGAGATACAAACATATAAACCCTCCCAATTTCTCGTAACCCGTAACGCGTTACGCGTCACGCGTGACGTATTATACCCCCAGATACGCCTTTTTCACATGCTCGTCATTGAGCAGTGCTCCGCCCGTGCCCTGCATGACCAGCTTTCCGCTCTCAAGCACATAGGCCCTGTCAGCAATGGCAAGGGTCTGTTTCACATTCTGTTCGACGATAAGGACCGTGGTCCCTTCTTCCCGTATCCTTTTTATTACATTGAATATCTCCCGGACAAGGATAGGCGCAAGGCCGAGGGATGGTTCATCGAACATGAGCAGCTTCGGCAATGACATCAGCCCCCTTCCCACAGCGGCCATCTGCTGCTCACCGCCGCTCAACGTTCCGGCAAGCTGCCTCCTCCTCTCCTTGAGCCTCGGGAAGAGCTCAAATACCATCTCCTTTGTCTTCTCTCTCTGCTTCTTCGCTTCGCCCTTCAGTGAACCCATGTCCAGGTTCTCTTCCACCGTCATCTCCACAAAGAGCCTTCTCGCTTCAGGACAGAGGGCTATGCCCATCTCTATGAGCTTATACGCTTCAAACTTGTGAATGGGGGCGCCCTCAAACAGTATCTCTCCCCTTCTCGGTCTCAATATCCCGGAAATGGTCTTCAGGGTAGTTGATTTCCCTGCCCCGTTTGCGCCAATGAGGGCAACCACTTCCCCCTGTTTCACCTCAAAGGAAACATCCCAGATCACCTGGACGTCGCCATAAAAAACATCGATGTTTTTTATCTCAAGCACTTTTTTCCTCTCCGAGATACGCTTCCACAACAAAAGGGTTGTTCGCTATTTCCTGCGGTGTTCCCTCGGCAATCTTTTCGCCGTAGTTGAGGACCACTATCCTGTCGGAAATGGACATGATCACCTTCATATGATGCTCGATGATCATGATGGTTATCCCCCTTGCCCTTATCTTCTTTATGATCTCGATGGATTCATCAAGCTCATGGGGGTTAAGTCCTGCAAAGGACTCATCGAGCAAAAGCATCTCAGGCTGCGTAGCCAGCGCCCGGGCTATCTCGAGCTTTTTCCTCTTCCCAAGGGGAAGTCCTTTTGATATCACCTCTCTGTCATCGTAAAGTCCGGTAAACTTGATTGTTTCCAGGGCTATCTCTTCAGCCTGAGCCCTGCCCTTTACGCGCAAAAAGGCTGAGGCTATCACATTATCAAGGACGCTCATCCTCTGCAGGGGCTTCACTACCTGAAAGGTCCTGGCGATTCCCATCTTGCAGATCTGATGCGGTTTCAGACCTGATATCTTCTTATCCTTAAAAAAGACCTCACCCTTTGTGGGCTTATAAAAACCGTTCACCACATTGAACATGGTGGTCTTCCCCGCACCGTTCGGGCCGATGAGCCCGAGGATCTCCCCTTCCTTGACCTCAAAGGAGACGTCACTTATGGCAGCAAGCCCGCCGAAGAACATCGAAACATTTTTCGCCTCAAGCAGACTCATTATGACGTCCTCCCCAATCCTACAAGCCTTTTCAGCTTTTTATAATCGCCCACGATACCGTTCGGCAAGAAGATGATGATCACGATGAGCAAGACCCCGAAGAGCGTCTGGTGAGCAGCTCCGAGGCCGGGGATGGAACGCACCCATTCAGCGAGGAATACCATGATCACCGCGCCCACAAAAGGGCCCCAGTACGTGGCAACACCTCCCACCATCACGATCATGATGGTGATGATGGATATGTCGTGGAGGGCGAATACCACATGGGGGTCAATATATCCCATGTAGTTCATATAAAACGCGCCTGCGATTCCGGTAAGGACGCCGCTGATGCACAATGCTATCGTCTTGTATAATGTCGTATTTATTCCCAGGGATTCCGCAGCATCCTGATCTTCTCTTATGGCCACAAAATAATATCCGAGTTTTGACTCCACCAGCTTCTTCACCAGGAAATAGGTCACAGCGGCGATGAGGAGGATGATATAGTAATACCAGATTTTTTCCACCCAGGTCCTCTCATGTACCATTATTCCGAGAGTGCCGCCGGTAAAGCCCACCCAGTTCTCGGCAGTGACCCTCATCACTTCACCGCTGGCAAGGGTGGCAAGGGCAAAAAAAGGTCCCCTCAGCCTGAGGACGACATAACCGAGAATAAAAGAGAATATCGTAACCACTACGATACTCAGGAGAACCCCCCACCATGGGGAGGCTCCCAGCTTGCTGTAAAGAATACCCGCGGTATATGCGCCGACACCAAAGTATGCGGCATGTCCGAAGGATACCTGGCCGCAGTATCCACCCAGGAGATTCCATGCCATGCCGATGATGGACCACATGACGACCAGAATAACAATGTGCATCATGTAAGTGCTCAGGCCAATCAAAGGCAGGATCGATAAAAGAGCGAGTGCAATGAGAGGAAAATATTTCTTCACTTGCCGAACCTCTTTTTCCTCAGGAGGGATGCCACACCTCCGGGAAGAAAAATAAGGCAGGCTACGAATATGACAAACCTGCCCACAGGGGCCCAGCCCATTCCAATATAGGTGGCGGTCATGGATTCAAAGACTCCCAGGATCAGACCCCCGATAATAGCTCCCACAGTGGAACCCAGCCCGCCAAGAATGGTGATGACAAAAGCGATCAGGGTGAACTGGCCTCCGAGGGCCGGGAAGAGATAATATATCGGGATAAAAAGGCAGCCGGCCGCACCCACAAGTCCGGCGCCGATCCCAAAGGTGGCCACTCTCATCAATTTTACATTCACTCCCATGAGAAGCGCGGCATCAAGATCCTGCGCGGTAGCCCTGATAGACTTGCCGGTATCTGTTTTCGCGAGAAAGAACCAGAGGGCTGCAGTGATAAGAACAGCGATGACAAAGGAGATCGACCAGGGTACCGAGACCGAGAGTTCTATGGGTGAGGACTTCCAGTAATCGCTCAGGTAAAAGGCATCGGTCGCATAGCTGACAGGGGTAGAGCGGTAATCAGACTTGAAGAACATCGTGGCAAGACTCGCAAGGACCATACCGATTCCCACGGTCAGGATGACTTGGTTCTCAGGCAGAATCGACTCCACCTTGAGCACCGGGTTGATGAGAAACTTCTGGATCGCAACACCCAGGAAAAACAGAAGCGGAGTTGCGATAAAGACAGAGAGATAAGGGTCGATGTGGAAGAGTACGAACATCCAGTAGGCGATATACATGGCCACCATCATGAGCTCACCGTGGGCAAGGTTAATGATCTTCATCACGCCCATGATAAGGGTCATTCCCAGACCAATGAGGGCGTAGAGGCCTCCAAGGAGGAGGCCGGCTATCAGTGTCTGCAAGAATACTTCAATCTGGACAGCGGTCATCGTACTCCTTCACAAAAAGAACGGAAACGGAGAATCAGAGACACGGGGACGCGGAGATACAACTTTCTTAAGTTTACCTCTCCGTTTCCCCGTTTCACCCAGTCGCAAAGTCTTACCTTCTCTCCCTCCATGTGGGGATCGGATAGATATACTTCTTGCTGGCGTATTGCTTTGGCCAGATGGTTTCATGCTCACCCTTCATAACCTGCAGCACAAGGGTATCCATGAAGTTCTGATTCTGATATCCCTCTTTGTCCTCGAATTTTATCGGGCCAAAGGCAGTGACCATATTCGTGGCCTTCATTGCCGCCCGGATGTCTTCCGGATTCATGCTCTTTGCCCTCGTGAGCACATCCTTAAGAATGTACAGAGCGGAATATGCCTCTGCACCGTGGTAAGAGGGATAATCTGCGTATTTCTTCTTGTACTTCTCGGCGAACTCCTTCGCGCCGGGATATTTCACCTGCGGACTCCAGAGGGTAGCAGTAACAACGTACTCTGCCGCATCCTTTGCATTGTCAATGAATTCCGGAATCGCGAAGCCTGCTGCGCCGCCGGCAAAGAGCTTTGCATCGATCCTCAGCTCCTTGATCTGCTTCATGAACAGGGATGCATCCATAACATAGGAGACCATATAGATGACGTCGGGCCTTGCAGCCTTCACCTTTGACAGTATCGGCTTGAAATCCACTGCGCCCTTCTCATATTTCTCCTTGACCAGCACCTTCATGCCCATCTTCTCTGCCTGCTTCGCCATATCTTCCGCGCCGGAAGTCCCGAAATCAGAGCTCTCATAGAGGATTGCAATGGATTTCGGCTTTACCACTTCCTTCAGGAACGATATAAGTCCGGTTGCATAATATGCATTGGAAGGGTTCAGACGGAATACATATTTATAGTGCTGCTGGGTTATAGAATCGTCAGCTCCGGTGACGACAAGATAGGGGGTCTTTCTCTCATTGGCAACAGCAGCTATGGCCTTGGAACACGACGAGCTGTATTCACCAACCAGGACAGGCTGCTTTTTTACATCGATCAATTTCTCCGCTATCGCCCTCGATATCTCGGGTTTGCCCTGGGAGTCTTCAAAGGTCAGGACGACCTTCTTGCCTTTAATACCACCTTTGGCATTGATCTCCTCGGCAGCAATCTCATAAGACCTCTTCTCCATCTCTCCGAATTTTGCCTGACCGCCGGTGAGGGGAAGAGGTATGCTCAGATCAAGGGTATCTGCTGCATACAACGCGGTTGCGAAAAGGCTTAAAACAAACGACAGAACCACTGCGAGTGTTAAACGTCTCATCTTGTCCTCCCTGATGTTCTTTAAATTCGCTGGCTTATCCTCTTAAACAGTATGCTCTGTCCACTGTTTAAGAATTCTGTACAGAAAGACCTTAGTTGCGCTAAAGAATCTGCAAATAATGTATTAGTAAAATTTATAGCATTATTGGAATGGAAAAGCAATATAAATTTTTGTCTATCCTGAGAACGGCTCAGACACAAGTCTTCTGCCGGTGTCCTTTGTCTGGGCCTTCATGAACTCCCTGTTCAATTTCGCTATGAACTGCACCTTGATCCCTTTGGGGCAGGCTGCCTGGCATTCATAGTGGTTGCCGCAGTTGCCGAAGCCCTCCTTCAGCATCGCTTCAGTCATCACGCAGACACGCTGTGCTGCCTCAACGCGTCCCTGCGGCAGCATGGCAAGATGGGCGACCTTTGCCGCGGTAAACAGCATAGCTGAACCATTGGGACATGCAGCAATGCATGCTCCGCACCCGATGCACTCTGATGCGTCCATGGCAGTCTCGGCATCCGCCTTGGGGATGAGGATGGCGTTGGCATCGGGAACTCCCCCTGTATGCACAGAGATATAACCGCCTGAACGGATAATCCGTTCCAGGGCGCTGCGGTCCACAATCAGGTCCTTTATGACAGGAAATGCCCTGGCACGCCAGGGTTCTATATAGAGGATGTCTCCCTCCTTGAAATGCCTCATATGAAGCTGGCATACCGTGGTCTTTTCCTGCGGCCCGTGGGGAATGCCGTTAATGACCTGCGAGCACATGCCGCAGATTCCCTCGCGGCAGTCATGGTCAAAGGCTATGGGCTCCTTTCCGCCCTTGATCAGATCTTCGTTCACCACATCCAGCATCTCAAGGAACGACATTTCAGGACTGATGTCCTTCGCTTCATACTGCTCCAGTCTTCCCGGTTCATCCGGGCCTTTCTGTCGCCATACGTAGAGCGTAAGGTTCATTATTTATAACTCCTTACGGCAAGAGGGACATTCTCGAATACCAGCGGCTCCTTGTGCAGCTCGGGCTCTTTGTCAACACCCCTGAATTCCCACGCTGCCACATAACAGAAGTTCTCATCATCCCGCCTGGCTTCCCCGTCGGGCATCTGGTACTCCACACGGAAATGCCCGCCGCAGGATTCATTGCGATGAAGGGCGTCCCGGGCCATGAGTTCTCCGAATTCCAGGAAGTCAGCGACACGGCAGGCCTTTTCCAGTTGCTGATTCAGTTCAGCGCCGTTGCCGGGAACCTTCACGTTCTCCCAGAATTCCGCACGGAGCTCAGGGATCAGTTTCAGGGCCTCTTTAAGGCCCTCCTCGCTCCTCGCCATGCCGACATATTCCCACATGATCTTTCCCAGTTCTCGGTGGAACTCATTCACCGTCCTGTTCCCCTTCAATGAAAGAAGCTTTTTTGTGAGGGCATCCACTTCCTCACGGGATTTCCTGAATTCAGCATGGTCGCGGCTCACCTTGCCGGGCTGTGTCCGGGCGAGGTAATTCGCTATGGTGTAAGGGATGATGAAATACCCGTCAGCCAGTCCCTGCATGAGCGCGCTTGCGCCAAGACGGTTGGCTCCGTGGTCAGAGAAGTTTGCCTCACCCAGAACAAAGAGCCCGGGTATCGTACTCTGCAGGTCGTAATCCACCCAGAGGCCGCCCATGGTATAATGCGGCGCCGGATAGATGCGCATCGGCTCTTTATAGGCATTCTCAGCAGTGATCTTCTCATACATATCAAAGAGGTTACCGTAGCGCTCACGGATCTTCTCCTCGCCGAGACGCCCTATGGCCTCTGCGAAATCAAGGTAAACTCCGCGGCCGCCCGGGCCCACACCCCGCCCCTCATCGCAGACCTCCTTTGCAGCGCGGGAAGCGATGTCCCGCGGTGCGAGATTGCCGTAACTCGGGTATTTGCGCTCCAGAAAATAGTCCCTTTCGGATTCGGGTATCTCGTGAGGAGCCCTCCTGTTTCCCTTTTCCTTTGGAACCCAGACCCTGCCATCATTCCTCAGGGATTCTGACATCAGGGTAAGCTTGGACTGGTGATCCCCGCTCACAGGGATACAGGTGGGATGTATCTGCGTATAGCAGGGGTTCGCAAAGAATGCGCCTTTTTTATAGGCCCGGTAGGTTGCGGTCACATTGGAGCCCATTGCGTTCGTGGAAAGATAGAAAACATTGGCATATCCCCCTGTGCAGAGGCAGACCGCATCACCCGCGTAGGAGCTCATTGCTCCCGTCACCAGATCCCGCACCGTGATCCCCTTGGCCTCCCCATCCACCACAACAAGATCGAGCATCTCTGTGCGGGGATGGAGGCGCACCGTCCCGGCCTTCACCTGGCGGGACAGGGCTGCATAGGCTCCCAGCAACAACTGCTGTCCGGTCTGTCCTCTGGCGTAGAAGGTGCGCGAGACCTGGGCGCCGCCAAAGGACCGGTTTTCGAGATACCCGGCGTAGTCACGGGCAAAGGGAACTCCCTGTGCAACGCACTGGTCAATGATAGTGTTGCTCACCATGGCCAGCCGGTAGACATTTGCCTCCCTTGCCCTGAAATCACCTCCCTTGATGGTATCGTAGAAAAGGCGGGAGATGCTGTCTCCATCGCCGGGATAATTCTTGGCTGCATTGATTCCCCCCTGGGCGGCGATGCTGTGACCCCTTCGGGGACTGTCCTGATAACAGAAGGCTTCAACGTTATAGCCCAGTTCTCCGAGAGTTGCAGCAGTAGATGCTCCGGCAAGACCGGTGCCCACCACGATGATCGTATATTTCCGCTTATTGGCGGGATTTACCAGTTTCATTTCGCGGCAACGCTTATCCCATTTCTCAGCGAGCGGACCGGACGGACACTTCCCGTCAAGCATAATAATAACCACCTGACCGGACAGGCCGGGAAAAAGAACTTTTTTTTGCCACAGAGATCACAGAGAAAGAAAGAGAAAGTGCTCTTGTTCTTCTCAATAAATTCTTTTGTCTTCCTCTGTGTCCTCTGTGGCTTATTTCTTCTGATTTCTTACTCACCTTCTCAATTCCCACCATATTATCCTTTCAATATCCCAATGAAGATAATGAGCGGGATCGCTATGTATCCGAGAAAGATGATGACCGCCGCAAGCGTTCCGGACTTTGTGATCACAGGGAATGTCCTGTCATTGTTCAACCCCAGTGTCTGAAAGAAACTCTGTATGCCATGGGTCAGATGCAAAGCAAGGGCGATCATGGCGCCAACATAAATGAACGCGATAAAAGATTTCTGAAAACTGAGAACCACCATATGAAACACATCCGGCCGCCCCACCGCATCCAGATTCCTGCCGGCCGATATTTCAGGGTTGGTGACTTGAATGGTGAACTGGAGGAGGTGGTAGATAAGGAAAAATCCGATGATACTCCCGGTCCAGATCATGCTTTTGCCGGCAAAAGTCGCACTGAGACTACTCTTCACAGCGTAGACCTGGGGTTTTGCCTTCTGGTTTTCCAGTGTAAGTTGAATGCCATAATAAACATGGAGAGCAAACAGGATAATCATCACCAGCCTGTATGCCCAGACAACGGGAGCGAGCTCATGAAGCTTCGCGGCATAGGCATTGATGCCGTTGGGGCCGGCAAAGATTGAAGTGTTCCCCAAAAGGTGTGCAACAACAAACAGCGCCATCATCAGCCCGCTTACGGCCATGACGATCTTCCTGCCCACCATGCTTTTAAGAAATGGCATATTCTACTTTCTCGCGAGCCCCGTCTTCCTGGCTGCCTCTGCCACTGCATGGGCGACATTGGTGACAACCTTCCGGTCAAAGCCGCTGGGTATGATGTAGTCCTCATGGAGATCGTCATCCTTGATCGTATACGCCATAGCCCTGGCAGCAGCAAATTTAACTTCTTCATTGACGCCCTTAGCCCTGGCATCCAGGAGCCCCCTGAATATGCCGGGAAAACCGAGCATATTGTTTATCTGGTTGGGATAATCGGACCTCCCTGTAGCCAGTATCCTCACGAGGGGAAGAGCATCCTCAGGGGCTATCTCAGGGTCGGGATTTGCAAGGGCAAAGACAATAGGCTCCCGTGACATCTGCCTGATGTCATCCTGTGTTATGATGTTGGGCGCCGAGACTCCTATAAAGACATCTGCTCCCTTCATTGCATCTGATATGCTCCCCTTAATTTTCCGGGGATTTGTCATTTTTGCAAGCGCTCTTAGGTGAGGATCCATCCCCTGTCTTCTGCCAACATAAACAGTGCCATACTTATCACAAACTGTAATATCTTTCACTCCGTACGCTGAGATTATCTTAGTAGTAGCCGAACCTGCTGCACCTGCTCCCACCACAACCACCTTGAACTTCTTTATATCTTTTTTGAGCAACCTCGACACATTGATAAGGGCAGCGAGTACAACCACCGCAGTTCCATGCTGGTCATCGTGGATAACAGGGATGTCAAGCTCTTTCCTCAACCGTTCCTCAATCTCAAAACACCTTGGCGCAGAGATATCCTCGAGGTTTATGCCGCCGAAGGGCGTTGCAATATATTTAACGGTCTTTATGATTTCCTCAGGATCCTTTGTGCTTAACGCTATGGGGAAGGCATCGATTCCTGCAAACTCCTTGAAGATCATGGCCTTGCCCTCCATGACCGGCATGGCCGCCTCAGGCCCTATATCGCCGAGACCGAGGACAGCGGTGCCGTCGGTTATGACAGCGACGGCATTGCCCTTAATGGTATACCGGTAAGCATGCTCTTTATGTTCCTGGATATCCCTGCACACCCTTGCCACACCCGGAGTATATACCTTGGAGAGGTCTTCCCTGTCCCTCACGTGCACCTTGTTATGGATCTCTATCTTGCCGCCCTCGTGGGCAGAGAAGGTCCTGTCCATAACCCTGAGGACTTTAACCCCATCTATGTTCTTGATGGAGTTGACGATCTTTCTTTCATGCTGCTCATCCCGGGCATTGACCGTAATATCCCGGACGATTGTTCCCTTTTCAACACGGACAATGTCGATGGCACCCATGTCTCCCCCCACCTGGCTGATGGCGTTCGCTAGGCGGGAGAACATACCGACACGGTTTTCTATCGCCGCACGGATAGTTATGCTGTAGCTCGGACTCGGGACACGCGCCATATCAAACCTCCCCACGTCCCGCCGGGAGCGGGACTCATAATAACAATATCAAATTGACGGCTCCAATTTCAATTATACAAAAAAAATGTTTTTTGGGTTACGTGACCGGCTTTCCGGCGCAGTTTTTAATGTATAATATCCAATGCGTCTTTTATGTCTTTTTCATAACTGATCATGAAAATAGCCCTCTATAACCTCACCACCACGACAAAGTCAGGGGGGATAGAGACCTTTAACTGGGAGCTGGCAAAGGCGCTGGCAAAAAGAGGCCACGCCGTGCATATTTATGGGGGGGAAAGCAGTTTCGTTTATGAAAATCCTCCTGGCATCCAGGTGTTCACCTATCCGTTTATCAGGAGGGAACGTTTTCCGAATTTCGGCACGAGATTCCGCAGATTCATGGAGCGTTTATCCCTCGGATTCCATGCACTCAGTGATCTCATCAAGCAAAATTATGATTACCTCTACCTCATCAAACCGTACGACATCCCTATTGCATTGCTGGCGTCTGCGCGCTCGAAGGCACGGGTAATCTTCGGTTCTTCCGGGACAGAGTTTTTCCCGGGATATAGACAGGCGGTTAAGAAGGTCGATTACTTCTTTACCTGCAGTGAATTTAATGCCTCTCAGATAGAGGATTACTGCGGCATCAGGCCCGTTGTCGTACCCAACGGGGTAGACACTGAACTCTTCAAGCCCCTGAGTCCTGACGAGGAACTGAAACGTACCCTGAAGCTCTGCGAACAAGACATGACAATTATGACAGTGGGCCGCCTGGTAGGATTGAAAGGGATAAAATATGCAATTATGGCTGTGGGAAAACTGATCAAAAAGGGATACGGGCTGAAATATTTCATCATCGGCGAAGGGGAGGAGAGGGATAATCTGGAGGAGCTCGTAGAGACCATGCAGCTGGAAAAACATATCTTTCTTCTGGGCAATATTCCGAATTCTGCACTCCCGAGATATTATTCCCTTGCCAAAATAGCAGTCTTTTCCAGTATCGCGGAAGAAGCCTTCGGTATTTCCATTGCTGAGGCGATGGCATGCGGCGTGCCCTCTGTCTCCACTGCTGTAGGTGCTGTTCCGGAGGTCATGGGAGATGCAGGACTTCTTGTTCCTCCCAGAGACGATGATGCGCTGGCGCACGCCATTGAGCGGATCATCTCCGATGATACCTTGAGGAAACAGTTCAGCGTAAGCGGGAGGAAACGGATCGAAGAGAATTTCAGCTGGGACAGTGTTGTCGAAAACTTCGAAAAGCGCATTGCCGGGCGATGAACCTTCATCGGGCGCGGAATAACGGAAAGGGAGTTTCAGGATCACAGGGGAATGAACCAGGAACGGCTTTTTAGGATCGCCCGCCGTACGGGGATACATAAGGCTTTCCGCCCCTTTTATTCAGGGATGGGGAGCATCCTCATGTTCCACAGGATCGCAAAAAGGGATAATTCCCTGCGGATCGAAAAGAACAGAAGGAATGAGGTCTCCCCGGAATTCCTGGAATTGCTTATCAATTATCTTCTGACCAACGCTTACGAAATAGTCTCCCTGGACGAAGTTTATGAGATTCTTGTAAGCAGGGGAAAAAAGAAAAAATTTATTGCTTTCACCTTTGATGACGGATATGGAGACGTTTACTCCCTGGCGTACCCCATCTTCAAGAAATATGGCGTGCCCTTTACTGTCTATGTCTCGACAAAATATCCCGATAAGAAAGCGGTTCTCTGGTGGTATCTCCTGGAGGATCTGGTACTGAAAAACGACGCCGTTGGTTTCATGCACGACAAAAAGAGCCACCACTTTGATTCAGCAACAGCAGAGCAAAAAGAGGCTGCCTTCCATTCCATCAGAACCATGATCATAAAGCAGGGGACGGACGCTCTGGAACGGCTCCTTAAGGACATCTTCGAGCCGTACGGAATGAATGTCTTCGAGTATTCCCACAAACTGGCCCTGGACTGGAACCAGTTAACGATAATGAGCGAGGATCCTTTGGTGACCATTGGCGCGCATACCGTAAATCACTATACCCTCAGCAAATTGGATATCGAACAGGTCGAATATGAAATCAACAAGTCAAGAGAGGTTATCGAAAGCCGCATCGGGAAAAAGGTTGAGCATTTTTCCTATCCCTTCGGCAGCAGGGGAGAGGCAGGGAAAAGAGAATTCGATTTGGTGAAAAATGCCGGATTCAAAACCGCGACAACGACGAGGATAGGGAACATTTTCCCTGAGCACAGAAATCATCTCGAATGCCTTCCGAGGATCCCCATAAGCGGCAACAGGGAGGATATGTTCTCTCTTGAATCATTCCTGAGCGGCTATATTCCGGCATTATCGCATAAATTCAGGAAGGTCGTCACCGGATAAGAGAACTGATTCTCTTCGTTCATTGAATTACATCTTCTCGAACAGATCCTTTGTTGCCCCGCAGACAGGACATACCCAGCCTTCAGGCAGCTGCTCAAAAGGTGTTTCAGGCGGAATCCCTCCGTCAGGGTCACCTTCTTCTGGATCATAAATGTACCCGCAAACACTGCATTTCCACTTATCCATAAAATGATACCTCCATATATAGTTATAGACAGAAAATTATTAATTTTACATTATAAGAATCATCCGCTTCTGTCAATAAAAATCGCCATATCTGATATAATTCATTCATGATTATCCTTGTTACCAATGACGACGGCGTCCATTCACCAGGACTGATCGCCCTTTTCAAGGCGATGAAGGAGCTTGGAGAAGCGTATATCGTCGCCCCTGACAGGGAGAGGAGCGCTGTGGGCCACTCCCTGACCCTTCACCGGCCCCTGAAGGTGGAAGAGTTGAGAGATCACGTATATTCAGTGAACGGCACGCCCACTGATTCGGTGGTATTGGGGGTAAACAAGGTACTGCCCAGGAAACCCGACATCGTGGTGTCAGGCATCAACAGGGGTGGAAATCTCGGGGATGATATCACCTACTCAGGCACGGTTTCTGCCGCCATTGAAGGGACCATACTGAATATTCCCTCCTTTGCGGTTTCGGTGCCGGGAGATAAACACTTTCATTTCGAGACTGCAGCATTCTATGCCACCATGATAGCCGGGTTTATCATTGAACACCCCATGCCCTATGATACCTTTCTCAATGTGAATGTCCCCAATGTGACGAAGGACGAGGTAAAGGGGATAAAATTCACGCGGCAGGGAAAGCGCACGTACGACGGCTCCATCCAGGAGGTCTTCTCCCCCAGGGGTGAGAGGTATTACTGGATCGGGGGCGGAGTGCCCTACTGGGAGCATGCGGAAGACACTGACATCAGTGCAGTGGAAGCGGGGTATGTCTCTATCACACCGGTATATCTCGATTTTACGAACCATAAAGCGCTGGATGCTCTGAAAAAGAAATTCCCGGCATTTCACGGCTCAGGAATACCAGAGGAAAAAGGTTCAAGACCATGAAGAGGTATGACGTCATCATTGTAGGCGCCGGGCCCGCGGGCATATTTGCCGCCCTCGAACTTGTGGAAAAAAACGGCCTCAAGGTGCTCATGGTGGAAAAGGGCAAGGATATTGATGAGCGGCAGTGTCCCATGTCCATAAAGGACATCTCGTGCAACAAGTGTCCGGAGTGCGACCTCCTCAGCGGCTGGGGCGGCGCGGGCGCCTTCAGTGACGGCAAGCTGAATCTTTCTCCTGAGGTGGGCGGATTCCTCACGCGCTATGTCGACACGGATGCCCTGCGGTCCCTCATCGATTATGTGGACAAGATCTACGTGAGGTTGGGCGCACCGGAGGAAATATACGGCACCGACACGGAGATCATCAGGGAGTTGGAGAGGCTTGCCTCAAAAAACGACCTTATTCTGGTCCCTTCGAGGATAAGGCATATCGGGACCGACATGTGCAGGGGCCTTCTGAAGAGGATGAGGGAGACTCTCAACCATCACGTGGATGTGGTCTTCGAATCCCAGGCGGACAAGATCCTTGTGAATGGCGGAAAGGTGAAGGGCATCCGTCTGACCAGCGGGGAAGAGGTGGAGTCCGATTTTGTGATCCTGGCGCCGGGGAGGGAGGGCTCCCGGTGGCTCGAAAGGGAGGTGAAAGCCCTCAAGCTCACCCGGCTCCAGAATCCGGTGGACATCGGGGTGCGGGTCGAGATACCCGCATCGGTTTTCGAGCATCTCACGAAGGCAACCTATGAACCAAAACTCATTTACTATTCCAAGAAATTCGACGATAAGGTGAGGACGTTCTGCGTAAACCCCTATGGAGAGGTGGTGAAGGAATACCTTAAAGGGATATGGACGGTGAACGGCCACAGTTATGCCCAGAGAAAGACCGGGAACACCAATTTTGCGCTCCTGGTGAGCACTGTCTTCACAGAGCCTTTTAATGAACCCATTTCTTACGGCAGATATGTGGCACGGCTCGCGAATTTCCTCGGCCAGGGAGTGATTGTCCAGAGGCTGGGAGACCTCCACGCGGGAAGGCGTTCAACCCATGAGAGGATATCCAAAGGGATCATACAGCCGACGCTGAAAGACACCACTCCCGGTGACCTGAGCTTTGTGTTGCCGTACCGGTACCTCTCGGATATCATGGAGATGCTTGAGGCCCTGGACAGGATCGCCCCCGGGGTCAATTCACGGCATACGCTGCTCTATGGGGTGGAGGTCAAGTTCTATTCCATGCAGCTGAAACTCACCAATGCCCTGGAAACGGAAACTGCAAACCTCTTCGCCATAGGAGACGGAGCAGGTGTCAGCAGGGGACTGGTGCAGGCATCTGTTTCGGGAGTGATCGCCGCGCGGGAGATACTGAACCGTCTCAGGCGTTAATTCCCCCTTCCCTTCTTCCGGGTTGGATCAATCCTCCTTAGAACTTGTCAACCATCCCTTCAAGCACAGAAAGGGGAATAAGGTATTTCCCGTTGCGGAGAGAGCCTGCTATTCTGATGGGGACACAGCTCCCCACCCCTTTCTCGATCCCCGTGATTGAATAGCTCACACTGCATTCCCTGCAGATGAGGGCGCCGTTCTCACAACGATAACCCTTTTTTGCAGGGTAACAGCGCGCACACGCATCAAGAAAGGAGAGGATCTTTTCGTCCACCTTCACCACAAAAAAGTTTATCTTCTTCCCCCGATAATGGTAGGTAAAGAACACCGGAATTTCGGGTCTCAGCGTCCCGATATCCACCGCCACTTCCCGGCCAGTGCGGGGCGGCTCCGGATATGAGGGCTGACGCGAACATGCCGAAAGAAACAGTAAGACGGTGATGAACACAGAGAGCATCTGCGCCTCTTGTATCCTGAGGAGCTTCTTACTTAGCATTCCTTATCAATACCGCCTAAAATATTTGATGCATAGAGAAGGTCAAGATTTCTCTTTTCAACGGGTATATTCTTCCTGTCTTTAAAAACTATACGATATTCCCACAAGGATCCTGTAGCTCGATACGAGCTGGATTCCGTTCACCCTCTCCCATAGAGGAAATTGCACCTTGAGGTCGATCATTCCGTTTTTCAAAGGAAGTATCTGAATCCCTGGTGAAAACCAGATGCTGTCGCCCCCTGTGTTTGCGGGATCGTCCATAAGGCTCTTCAAGTTGGTGTATTTCCCTTCCTTGTCGCTCGCCCTGTTGAGATGGAGATAGGTCAGACCGGCTGTGACATTGAAATAAGGGAAAACCGCATATTTACCTGAAAGGTTTGCGGTGAAGGAATCACCGAATTCATAGCCGTTGGAGTTCCTTGTGGTTATCTGGTAGGTGACATCCCCCTGGAGAAGAAAAGGGTTCGCCATTTTCGTATATACCAGGGAAAGGAGGGGATCCCACGAACCTGTGCCTGGCTGCATATGTGCGTGGACAAACTTGTCGCTGGAAGTTTTTTCCGTAGACGAGCCGGTGGGGGTCTTTATGCCGATACCGAGGGTGAGGGTGTCGGTGGGTCTGATATCCCTGTTTGTATAGATGCGGTAAAGCCCCATGACCGTTACGTCCCCAATGTCTTCCACCGGGTCCATCGCATGTTTCATCCACTCCTTCGGCATTCCCATACCCATACTCATGAACATATCCATGTCCATTGTGTTCCTGATGTAGGGGATAGATACAAACACCGAAAACTTCGGGCTGAGACCATAAGCAGCGGTGAGAGTATATTTTGTCATCTCCATTCTTGTGGGAATGGAGGTGTATTTGCCTGCGTTCTGCACATCCGCCACAGATCGCTCGGAAGTTCCCTCCTTCAGCTTGCCCATGAGGGTGAAACTATAGGTAAGCTGAAGGGAGATTTTCTGGGCTTCAGGCGAGGCAACACCTAAGAGACTTTCCTGAACCCCGCTTGACAATTGGCAGCAAAGACCCGCTCCAAAGGCGGTATACGGAAACATAACACCTGTGCAGATAAACAAAATCATCATGAGAAATCTTTTCATAAATGCAGCCTCCTTTGACCAAGTTAACAGAGAAAAAAAATGAGACTCCACTTCAGAAGATTATATGGTAATGTGCAATTTCCGAAGAGGAGTCCAGGGAACAGGGGAGGAACGTCCTTGCGGACCGTCCTTGTGCTGGCCTCTGCCTGCATCGATAAAATTACAGACCCGCAGCTTCGGAATATTGCCTAGGATTCGGGAGGGTGCTCACCCTGAAACGTGGGCAGAGAGGATTTAAGAGGCAGTTCTGCAACCTCATGCAGAACAGCGAATCTTTCCGGAAAAGGCTTGACCGTACTCTCACATGAAAGGGAAATCAACGCTTGTATGTACTGTAGAGCCAGAGGTATTGCATACGTCAAGGGCCATGACGGTGGGCGCTGAAGCCTCTGCACGGGGAGAGACATGAACCAGGGGAATTGCTGAGAACGCAAGGAGGAACAACGCCATCAATGAGATCAGTTTCATGAGTCCTACAATATTTAACCGTGGTCGTTCCTGTCAACGTAAAATTCTAAATTTAGATTATCGCATCCTCAGTGCAGAATTAATGCAGAAATGAATTTCGGAAGAGAAAACCGATGGAATTTGGCCAAAATTACTGATAAACTTATTTCAGAGGATGGATGCAGTAAATTTTCAGAAACTCAGAAATCTGATGGTGGACACCCAGCTCATTCCCCGCGGGATCAGGGACCCCCGTGTCCTTGAGGCCATGAGAAAAGTTCCGAGGCACCTCTTTATGGATGAGTCCATGTGGTACAAGGCCTATGACGATATGGCCCTTCCAGTGGGGGAAGGCCAGACCATATCGCAGCCCTATATGGTGGCGATTATGACCGAACTCCTTGACTTGAAGGGCGATGAGAAGGTCCTTGAGATAGGGACCGGTTCAGGGTATCAGGCAGCCCTACTGGCAGAACTCTCTCAAGAGGTCTATACCCTCGAGAGGATTCAGTCGTTATCCGAGAAGGCCGGTGAAAAACTCAGGGGCCTGGGGTATCCGGACGTTCACCTTAAGGTAGGAGACGGGACACTGGGATGGCCGGAGGCCGCGCCCTTTGATAGGATACTGATCACTGCAGGAGCACCCGAAATTCCTGAACCCCTCATTGAACAACTGGCTGATGGGGGAATGATTCTAGCGCCCGTTGGCGACCGGTTTTCCCAGCAGCTCGTCAGAGTGACAAAACAGAAAGGGAAGTTGCTAAAGGAGTATCATACGTCATGCGTATTTGTGCCCCTAGTGGGGGAGTACGGCTGGAAGGCAGATATTCCTTAATACCACTCCGCCCTGTCCTTCGGCACATACCAGTGAATGAAATCATACCATATGCCGAGAGGCGCCTTTTCCACTCCCTTGAACCGCTTGTTAAGGACCGGAAGGGCGTCAGGCACAAACAGAAATGCCACGGGTTGGTCCTCTGCAAGGATACTGTGGATCCGGTGGTAAATGCTTTTCCTCTTCTCAAAATCAAAGGTCCTTCTGCCTTCCAGAAGCAGCCGGTCAACGTCATCGTTCTTGTATGAAATGAAATTGAATTCCCCTTCCTTTGTCTTTGACGAATGCCAGATATCGTAAATGTCGGGATCCCTGGAGAGGGCCCACCCCATGATCACCGCCTCAAACCTTTTCTTGTCGATGAATTCATGGAGCATGGCCTGCCACTCCAGCACCTTTATCTCCATCTCTATGCCGACCTTTCTGAGATTCTCCCTGATGATCTCTGCAGTCTTTCTCCTGGCATCATTGCCCTGGTTGATCAGGACCGTGAACCTGAAGGGTTTTCCATCCTTATAGAGGAGACGGTCATTCCCCATGGCCCATCCAGCTTCCTGAAGGAGCATCTTCGCCTTTTCAGGGCTGTATTCAAGATCCTTCACCTCGGTGTTGTACGCCCAGGACTCAGGAGGGAACGGTCCCGTGCATGGCGTTCCATATCCCAGCAGGACGCCGTCGATAATATCCCGTTTGTTTATGGCATGGGTAATGGCCCTTCTCACCCGCCTGTCTGCAAAACGCGGGTCCTGAAGGTTGTAGCCGAGATAGGTATATCCGAATGAAGGATACCGGAACTTCTGAAAATACCGGTTGAAATGTTTCGAGTCGGACTGGAGTTTGTACTGGGGTGGTGTAAGGCCCATGAAATCGATTCCGCCGAATTTAAGCTCGAGGAACATGGTTGCTGTATCAGGGATGATCCGTGCAAAGTATCTATTGATCTTCGGCCTGCCCTCAAAATACCCGTCAAAGGCCTCAAGGACGATCTTCTGTCCCGTGACCCATTCCTTCAGCTTGTATGGGCCGGTTCCCACAGGATTTCTGTTATACTCCACTGCAGCGATGTCCTTCCCCTCAAGAATGTGTTTCGGGATGATGCCCATACCCCATGACTCCAGCGCAGGGGCATAGGGTTCGCTGTAGGTGACTTTCACTGTATATCTGTCAAGGGCCTCCACCTTCCCCACAGGACCGAAGTTACTCCCGTAGGGAGTAGGGACTTTCGGGTCGGTTACGGTGTTAAAGGTAAAGACCACATCATCGGAAGTGAATTCCACGCCATCGTGCCATCTCACCCCTTTTCTGAGGTGAAAGATTATCTGGAGCCCGTCCCTGCTCACCTCCCATGACTCTGCAAGGTCGCCCTCAATCTTTATGTCTTTGTCGTACTTCGTAAGTCCGTTGAAAATAAGGCCGCTGATCTGCCCGGACGCACTGTCGGACGCCAGGAGGGGAAGAAGCCGTTTGGCGTCGGCGCCAAGACCCACCGTGATATCATATGGTCTTTTTATGTCCGGTTCCCGGGAACAGGAAAGGAGAGCGATGGCGACAATTAAAACGACCGTGACACGTAATGCGTAACGCGTAATACGTGCTTTCCTCATACGTATCACTGGTCACTCATCACGCATTACGTGCACGAGTCACGATTCTACTTTGCTGGCTGTTGCTGGGGTACGGGCACCTGCTGGGGAGCCTGAACAGGTCCCTGCTGCCGGGGCGCGGTCTGGACAGGGCCCTGCTGGGAAGGAACACCTTGCTTCTGCTCCACAGGCAATGTCTTCTTCACCACAGAGCCACCCCTCACAGAGGCGACCGCGAGGAGAAGGGACGTCACCATGAAAACAACGGCAGAGATGGTGGTGAGTTTGCTGAAGAGCGTTGCCGCCCCACGGCTTCCGAAGAGAGTCTGACTGGAACCTCCAAAGGCCGCTCCCAGCTCTGCGCCCTTGCTGCTCTGTATGAGAACGATGAATATCAGAAAGAAACAGACAAGCACATGCAGTATGGTGAGTAATATAACCATTAGTTCCCCCTTGTAAAATTGACGATCTTTTCAAAGCTGTCAGGTTTGAGGCTTGCGCCTCCCACCAGAGCACCGTCCACATCAGCACACGCCATGAGGCTGTCAACATTTTCGGGGGTGACGCTGCCCCCGTAGAGTATCCTGATGGAATCAGCGTCTCCGGGATATACCTCTCTCAAAGTGTTCCTTATGTACTTATGGGCATCCTGCGCCTGTTCAGGGGTTGCTGTCTTCCCTGTTCCAATTGCCCAGACAGGCTCATATGCCACCACGAGTTTCTTCACATCGGCATCCTTGAGCCCGTTCACTGTCTGTGTGCGCAATACGTTGTATGTCCTGCCGGATTCCCGCTCCTTCAGGGTTTCACCGACGCAGAAAATGACGTTCAGCCCGTTTTTCTGGGCAATCCGTATCTTCCTGTTCACGATATCATCGGTTTCCCCGAAATACTGCCTCCGCTCCGAATGACCTACAAGCACATATTCACAGCCTACGTCCACCAGCATGAGGGGAGAAACCTCGCCGGTAAAAGCCCCTTTTTCCTCATAAAAGACATTCTGTGCCGAGAGTCTGACATTTGTCCCTGCCAGCCTCTCGGCTATCCCGAAAAGCGCGGTAAAGGGAGGCGCGATCACTATATCAGCATCCGTTACCTCCTCGACCGAGGGAAGGAATGAATAGATGAAGTCCATGGCCTCGGGCACCGTCTTGTTCATCTTCCAGTTGGCTGCTATGAACGGTCTGCGCATCTATATATTCAATATTATCAACCGCAGAAAAGTCAAGAGAAAGGGCGGAAAATCAAGGATCTCTGCCTTGGCGATTACGTATCCCTCTGTCTGTCCGTATGTTCTCCCTGAGTGATGTGCGGTGAAATCAGCGCCCCACATATCATTGTGGCTCACAAAGCCGTAGGCGAGAGACCTCTCAACTTCGTTTCTTGATGCGTCCCATACCTTGAGAAAGTCGTAGTGGGTCGCAATATAAAGATCCCCGATACGGCAGATCGAACATATAGTTGAAGATGTCAGGAGTTTTGCCGCCATACATTTCATCTCCGTTATGTACCCCCTTCCTTTTGCCGATATGATCGTCAATATACGTATGGGTCGCAAATCCCCAGGGCAAGGCTTCGGATGAGAAGAAAACAACTA
>JAMCQB010000074.1 GCA_023382175.1 Nitrospirota bacterium
AGGAGAAAGCCGAATGAATCTTCTCCCCTTCCTTTCCCCATGGAGGAAGCTGGGGAAGCGTCGGAGTCCCTGAGGCTGAAGTACCGGTACCTCGATTTGAGAAGACCGGAGTTGCAGCACAACCTCATCACCCGCCACAGGGTCACGAAGGTCATAAGGGATTATCTCGATGAGGAAAAATTCCTCGAAATAGAGACTCCCGTGCTCACGAAATCCACGCCGGAAGGCGCCAGGGACTACCTCGTCCCCAGCAGGCTGAACCCCGGCCACTTCTACGCCCTCCCCCAGTCACCGCAGCTCTTCAAGCAGATACTCATGGTGGCGGGCCTGGAGAGGTATTTTCAGATAGTGAAGTGCTTTCGAGACGAAGACCTGAGAGCCGACAGGCAGCCCGAATTCACCCAGGTGGACCTGGAGATGTCTTTTGTGGAAAGGGAAGACATCATCAGCCTTACTGAAGGGATGATCCAGAGACTCTTCAAAGATGTTCTGAATATGGATATTGAGGCGCCCTTCAGAAGGCTCTCGTTCAGGGAGTCCATGGAGCGGTTCGGCAACGACAAGCCTGACCTGCGCTTTGACCTCGAGCTGAAAGAGATGGCGGACCTCGCAAAGAGCGGTTCCTTCAAGGTCTTCCTGGATGCCATTGAATCAGGGGGAAGGGTGAAGGCCCTGAACGGAAAAGGCAGGGCAGGGCTTTCGAGAAAGGAGATCGATGTCCTCACAGAAGACGCAAAGTCCTTCGGGGCAAAAGGCCTTGCGTGGATAAAGGTGAAGAACGGGTTTGAATCCCCCATAGCTAAGTTCTTCCCTGAGGAGATCCTGAGGCAGATGGCAGAGAGACTGGGCGCAGATGACGGGGACCTCATGGTCTTTGTCGCTGACAAGGAAAAGGTCGTCCATGACGTCCTGAGCCGTCTCAGGCTCGACTTCGGGAAGAGCCTGAATCTCATCAGGCCTGTGTTTAAATTTGCATGGATCCTCGATTTCCCGCTCCTTGAGTGGGATGAAGAAGAAGGCAGATTCCAGGCAATGCACCATCCCTTCACTTCTCCGGTGGATGAAGATCTGGAGAAATTATTGTCAATAGATGCCTCTGTCCCTGAACCGTTCACTGTTCACCGTTCACTGTTCACTGAATTAAGGGCCAAGGCATACGACATTGTTCTTAATGGTTGCGAGATCGGCGGCGGCAGCATCAGGATCCACAGGAGGGATGTTCAGAAAAAGATGTTCGAGGTTTTGGGCATTACTGAGGAAGACGCAAAGATGAAATTCGGCTTTCTCCTTGATGCCCTTGATTTCGGGGCTCCTCCCCATGGCGGGATTGCCCTTGGCCTTGACAGGCTGTTAATGCTCATGGTGGGCGCCTCGTCCATCCGTGATGTCATCGCTTTTCCGAAGACCCAGAAAGCGGTATGCATGATGAGCGGCGCCCCCTCCACCGTAGAACCGAAGCAGCTGAGAGAACTCTTCATCAAGACACTGGATCTGAGCGGTTAGAGACAATGGAAATACCCCAGTGGCTCAAAACAGCGACGAGTGATGGGTCACGCGTCACGCGTTACGCGTTACGTAAAAGAAACGAACGCTTCCTTGACAAAACCCTCCGCCACGTCATCTCCTTTGTTGAAGATACGCTGTTCAATGAGAGCATCTCCGCACAAAACGGCCTCCTGCAGATGATCGAACCGAAGGTGAAGATCATGAGCCTTCTCTCCTTTGTTGTTGTCCTGAGTCTGCAGAAGTCCATGGAAGGGATCGCTGCTTTTTCCCTTTTGGCCATTCTGCTGGTATTCGCCTCAAGAATACCCTTCACCATTTTTGTAAAAAGACTCATGCCCGCTGCAGTGCTCACCCTCATCATATCGATCCCTGTGATCCTGAACCTGATCGTTGAGGGCGACCCTCTTTTTGTCCTTCTCCGTTTCGAAAGGTCAGTGAACATGGGTCCCCTGGTCATGCCGCAAGAGATCGCAGTGACACGTCAGGGACTGGGCAGCGCCATAACTCTGCTTTTGAGGATTATCACATCCGTGTCCATTGTCTTTCTTCTTACCATGACCACACCGCCGAATACCTTTGTAAAGACCCTTTCTTCCCTTGTCCCCGGTACGCTGCAACCCCTCGTCTCCATAAGTTACCGGTATATTTTTTTCCTCGTGAGGAAGGTTGAGCATTTCATCATGGGATTGAGATCGAGACAGATCACCTCGGTGAATCCCTCCACAGGACGACACTGGGTCACGTCAAGGATCGGGCTTCTGTTTTCGATGAGCGTGGAACTCAGCAATGAGCTGGCTATGGCCATGGAATCAAGAGGATACAAAGGAGAAAGTTTAAAAGTTCATCCCGATAAAGTCGGGACAAAGTTCAAAGTTTCAGACCTTTCCAAAAGAGATATTGCATGGTTTCTCTTTACTGTAATCTTTGCCGGGGTTATGATTTGGAAATCTTTCGTGTAGATAACATCTCTTATACGTACAAGGACGGGAAGAAAGCCCTTGATTCCGTCGCTTTGCGCGTTCGGGCGGGAGAGAGTCTTACCGTCATCGGCGCCAATGGGTCAGGAAAATCTACCCTTCTTTATATCCTCGACGGAATACTACAGCCCCAGTCAGGCGAAATAAAGGCCTTCGGCGCTCCTTTGAATGATGAGAGCGTTGAATTCAGGCAGAAGGTCTCCCTCCTTTTCCAGAATCCCCAGGTACAGCTCTTCTCCCTGAGCGTATGGGATGAGCTCTGTTTCGGCCCTTCGCAGCTTGGCTTGCCCCAGGAAGAGATCGAGAGACGCGCATCGGATATCCTCGAGCTTCTGGGCATCGGGCATCTCAAGGACAGGGGGCCCTGGAATCTGAGCGGGGGCGAGATGAAGAAGGTCGCCATGGGAACCTGTCTCAGCATCAACCCGGACGTGATCCTCCTTGACGAACCCACCACTGGTCTGGACCCGAGAAGTCAGGTGGAACTCATAGACCTCATCGTTGGTCTCAGGAAGGCGGGAAAGACCATAATTACCGCGACCCATGACCTCGGGATCATCCAGGACATCTCTGATAGGACCGTGGTGTTCGGCGAGGACCACCGGATTATTCTTGAAGATACTCCCTGGGAGGTTCTGAAAAACACGGATATCCTCCTCCGTGCAAACCTCATGCATAAACACCCCCACCGCCATTCCTGGTACGTGCACGAGCACAGCCACACGGGGCTGCACGAACATGAGCATATACCCGAACTCATCCCTTCTGAAAGCTCTCCGGAAAGGGCGCCCGAGGCTGCCCAAAGGATACCGGAGATGGAGAAATTGCGGATACTGCTCGATCACTGGATGGAACATAATCACGAACACGCAGAGACGTATATCCAGTGGGCAGAGAAGGCAGGGACCGCAGGGGATGCAACCCTCGCGGAGATGCTGAAAGAGATCGCTGCGGAGACAAAGAAGATCGATGCGCTTTTCGAACGGGCAAGAAAAAAGATCGGTGGTTAGGTCGCATCGAACATTGATTCTTCCTGTTTCGATACTCATTTCGGAGGACTCCGGACGCCTTCAAGAGAAGACCTGATAAATAACTTTCAGACTAAAGTCTGCACTACCAAGTTCTTCCTGGGATCAGCACGTATGCAGTGCCTCCCATTTTGATTTACTTATTCACCACACTTTTTCACTTGGCATGGTCATGATATTGCTTAAGCATCGGTATCTTTTCAACCATGCCTATTTTTCCGTGTTCTATCCTTGGATGGCACCAGAGACAATCTATCTGTTTGTGCGCAACATGCTTTTCATGAACGAATTTAACATCATTGTACATTTCCGTCCTTTCCACATGGCAAAAATAACATTTATCTCTGGGAGTAACGCCATCACCTTTCGTCACTTCCGTATGGCACTGATTGCATTTGTAACCTGCCTTTAGAGCGTCGTTGTGAGAAAAGGTCTTTCCCATAACCACTATCGGCTGTTTTGGCGAAGAATGACACGAAGGACAACCGGTAAATGCCCGGTCATGAGAGACTCCTTTAAAATGGCAGAGAAAGCATACATTCATAGAGACCTTTATATGCGATCCTTGAACTATGTCCGAATGACAGCTTCTGCAGTGAAGTTTTATGCCCCGTTTCATTTCTGTAAAATGAGTCTTGTGGTCAAAGGTTATGCCTCGTTTTGTAAATGTAACTTTTGACTCCACAAGCCTTTTATCATGACATCCGGATTGGAGGCAATTTTTATCAGGAACATTCGTAAGAGGGCGAGGATTGTATGCTCCGGCTAAGAACATGAATTGCCCGACAAGTGCCCTTGTTGCCGAATATTCATGGCATTTCAGGCATGGGACTTTATTATGAGTAGAGGTCTCCCATTGTTTGTAGTACGGAGTGATGAAATGGCATACTTTACAATTCTTTGGAGAAGGGAACACGACGGTCAATTCATAAATATATATTCCACCCATTATTACCACGAACACTAATGCAACTAAAATAACTTTTTTGCTCATAACCACCTCCTCCAAAATAATTATGATTCTTGTTCTCCCCAATATCCTCTTGCGCTTTTGAGTGACACTCTATTTATTTAATTTATTTAGCCTTTGTCTCTGTCGGCGCCTTCTCAGAAGGTATCTCCTTTCTCACAGCACTCGTGAGCGCCTCCATTGCATAGCCGATAACAGTTCCAAATATTGCACCCACGATGATGGTGACTGATCCCACACAGATAATTCCTATTAAAATCCCAAAAGCAGTTGCAATTCTCACCAACGCCGTAGCCTGAAGAGGCCCCCCAAATAGATGGTTCAAGAGAACAAGTGTCCCGTAGCTCCCAAAGTAGAACCCGGGGATTATACCGAACACCAAAAACGCTATTGCTCCAAGGACGGCACCCACCTTCGTCCCCATCCTCACCATATCTTTTCTCGCTTTCATTTTATTTTCCTCCCTTCAATACTTTTTATTACTTGTTTTTCGCCTCAGCTTCTAGAGCCTTTTCGACCTTTAAGGAATCCTGCTCCTGCCCCTATGTATACCGTCTTTTTTGCTTTCTTTCTCGTTTCCATTTTCTTGTCCTTTTTCTTTGTCTTCATAAGCAATTAAGCATATTCCATACCAAATTGAAAGTCGGTGAAATTAAAGCGAAAGCCTAGGTCTGCCGTTTGCAAGAATGAGAAAGAAAGGATTTTCTTTTGCAAAAATGCAAAAAAGGACTGTCCTCCCCACTCAGCCCCGAACAATTTCGGGGTGAGAACTGTCGAAAAAGCTCATAGGAAGCGAAAGACAGTCCTGCTGATAAAAACCTTCTCACCGGAACAAAAAAGACTACATTTAAAGCCAGTACTCGGGATACCTTCTGTTCTTTGAGAGGTTATTCACCAGAAGGGCGATGATGAGGAGTATAAAGGCTCCAAGGCCGGCGGGGATAAATGCATAGAGAAAGCCGAGGTCATGTATCTTTTCACCGCCGATAACCGCAATCAATGCGGTTGCGCCTGCCGGCGGATGGAGCGTCTTTGTGAGGAGCATAGCGACAATCGCAAGAGATGCAGCAAGTGCTCCAGCTATCCAGATGGTTCCTCCAAATAATTTATAGCACGCCACACCAATAATCCCTGCTATTATATGACCACCTACAAGATTCCTCGGCTGTGCCAGGGGGCTTTTGATCGCGGCATACACAAGGACTGCCGATGCTCCAAAGGAGCCTATTATCAGGGTCAGGTCCCTCGGTTCAAAATAATGAGCAGACAGATACCCGCAGGTGCCGACACCGATCACCGCGCCGAGCCATGACCAGAGCACCTCTCCCAATCCGACACCGGGCGGGCTCTTTGCGCCGCCCTTCATCTTTGCAATATAATCCTTCATCATTTCCCTATGGCCCTGACGATGTCAGCCCTTGAGATGATCCCCAACAGTTTATTTTTCCCATCCACCACAGGGAGCCTCTTGATCCTCTTTTCATCCAGAATTTTTGCCACTTCTTTTATATCCACGTCGGGCCGTGTGGTTATGGCAGGTGACGTCATTATATCACCCACAAGATGTCCTGACTTGCGCTCGGGCAATGGCTCCCCAAGGATATGCCGCAGGATATCCCTGAAATTATGCCCGTCTTTTATACCTGTCATGGAAAGAATATCCGCCTCGGTAACAACACCGATGACAAGATTTCCCGCATCAACCACGGGAAGACCGCTGATCCTGTTTTCCGAGAGGAGCCTTGCCGCCTCCTGAATGTCATCGTATTTCTTCACTGCAACTACAGCCCTGGTCATCACATCAGTGACGAGTATTTTGTGGGAAAGCCTCTTTTGTGCATGTCTGAGCGCAATGGCATAAATGGTTTTCAGGTCTTCCTCAGTGATATCCACATAGGCCTTTATCTCCTTCAGCGCAGCCCTGAGGTCTTCGTCAGAAATACCAAAATCCCTTTCTTTTTCAGCCATGGCAATGGACTCCTCTCTTAGCGGTAAAGTCTACCACAGATTAGCCTTTACCGCAGACCATCTGTTATGATTTATATCATAAATATGTGGGGATAGCAACGGCCGCCTGCAAACGGGAACAATCAGATGATCAAAATAAAACTCAATGAAGCAAGAAGAGATGAGGCCATCAATGAGGCCATTGCGGTTTTACTACGGGGGGGCATCATCGCCTATCCCACCGAAACATTCTACGGGCTCGGGGTAAAGTACGATATGCCGGAATCCCTGAAGAGACTTTATGAACTGAAGAAGAGGCCCGGCGAAAAGGCCATGCCTGTTATCATCAGCCACAGGGGATTGCTTTCCGAGATAGTCCAAAAGGAATGGCTCGCACATCTTCCGAATGCAGCGCAGTCGCTCATGGACAGGTTCTGGCCCGGCCCCCTCACTCTCCTTTTCCCTGCAAAGGAAGGCCTCTCGGAATTTCTCACCGCCGGCACCGGGATGATAGCGGTGAGAGTGCCGGGAGAATCCTTCGCCCTCCAACTGGCGAAAAAGGCGGGCTTCCCCTTCACGGCAACCAGCGCAAACCTCTCCGGCATGCCTCCCGCAGTGAATGCAGAGGAAGTTATGCAATACTTTGGAGAGCGCCTCGACCTTCTCATTGACAGCGGTCAAGCGCGTGGCAGTCGGCCATCCACTATTGTTGATGTATCAGGGGCCGGGATAAAGATCGTTCGCGAAGGCATGATAAGCCCCGCGGAGATAGAAGATCATTTGGGACAGGGAAGCGCTTAAGGGGAATGATGGAGGGCATGGGATGATCCTCATCTACCCCCCTGTTGCAAAGCCATCAGAACCCCCTGGCGGCATCGCGCACCTCTCCAGTGCACTGAACTGGCACGGGGTGACCCATAGCGTCCTTGACGCAAATCTTGAGGGTCTCCTTCATCTCCTGCAACGGCCTCACCACGCATCTGAACGTTCCTCTGACAGGTGGACCCTTCGCTCCTTCCGCAATTGTGCAGATAATCTCGCTGCCCTGAGAAAACAAGGCACATACCATAATTTTGACAGCTATAAGCGGACCGTTCTCGAAGTGAACCGGATCCTTCACTCATCGTCAGCATCCAATGATATAGCCCTTGGTCTGACAAACTATGAGGATCGTGAATTGTCTCCTTTAAAGAGCAGAGACCTTATCAGGGCCGCTGAAGATCCGGAAAAAAATCCCTTTTACCCGTATTTTAAGAAACGGCTCGCAGCGCTCATGGAAGAGAAGCAGCCGACAGTGGTCGGTTTCTCATTGAATTATCTGAGCCAGGCTCTTTGCACCTTTGCCATGGCCGGCTTCATCCGCAAGGGCTTTGCCGGGGTGAAGATTGTTCTGGGCGGCGGACTGGTCACCTCGTGGATGAAAAGACCGCAATGGAAAAATCCCTTTGGCGGGCTGGTAGACAATCTCGTTGCCGGTCCTGGGGAATATCCATTGCTCTCCATGGCTGGTATTCATGATGTCAAAAAGGACATTACGCCGGACTATTCTTCTCTCCCAACCAATGACTACCTCTCCCCCGGCTGCATCCTCCCCTACAGCGCTTCAAGGGGATGTTTCTGGCGCCGATGCTCATTCTGCCCCGAAAAGGCTGAGGACAATCCTTATATTCCCGTTCCGGTGACCCAGGTCATCTCAGATATTCCGGAGCTCACGAAAAAAACAAATTCTGTTCTGATCCATTTTCTGGATAACGCCATGAGCATATCTCTCATGAGAGCCCTTTCAGAAACTGCTGGAGGTGTGCCCTGGTACGGTTTTGCCAGGATAACCCGGGAACTCACCGATAGTGATTTCTGCATGGCGCTGAAGCGTTCGGGATGCGTGATGCTCAAGCTCGGCCTCGAATCCGGAGACCAGGGAGTGCTGGACCGGATGCAGAAGGGCATTGACCTTGAAACCGCATCATTGGCGCTGAAGACGCTGAAAAAGGCAGGGATCGCCACCTATGTCTATCTTCTTTTCGGCACCCCGTGGGAGACGTTATCCTCGGCAAGGAGGACCCTCGAATTTACAGTGAGACACAGGGAAGCCATCGGTTTTCTGAACCTTGCCATATTCAACATGCCTGTGTGCTGGCCTGGAGCCGAGCAGCTTGAAACCCGCAGTTTTTATGATGCGGACCTCTCCCTCTACACCGATTTTCTCCACCCGGAAGGATGGGACAGAAGACAGGTAAGGTCATTTCTGGAGGACTATTTCAAGAGGCAGCGGGTCATATCCTCGATCCTTAAAAGAGACCCTCCGTTGTTCACCTCCAACCACGCCCCTTTTCTTATGATGGGGCGGGGATAACATTACGTGGCATTCACATCGGTGGAAACGTTTCCGATAGAAATAAACGCTTAGATGTTCATACGGGAGTCCGCGTCTGTAAGATTCAAAGAGTGCTTTAACTCAAGAATGAATTAGGCAAGGTCGCCAGAAATATGCATCCGTTGTGTGCGTGTTGACTCATCGGCACTTGCTTATTTGAACATCGTTCTTAGACTTTCGTCTTCCTTGTTCTCCTCAACGAAGTAGCACTCGACCTTCTCATTCACCTGGAACAGGTCCATTTGCTTCGTTTGATATCGCTCGATCCGGTTCGTCTTATGCTGTTCCGTCATGAGGTCAAGCACGGACTTCTTATACTTCGAATTGGCATTTCCAAGAAGATGTTCGCCCTTGCTTTCGACGATGTAAACCAATTCCAGCTTGCCGTGATCGGTCTTCTTGGCCGCCACGAAGTCAGGCCGGATTTTATACTGCTGCCAGCCCTGGATCGCGTACCATTGCTTGCCGATTCTATTTCTGAACCACCACAATATTTTTTCTTGATTGTCAAGAATCTGGCCTACAGTACGCTCAAGGCTGTTCATAGTCGATAACTCGACATCATCGAACAGGTAATATCTGAAAATGTTCGGCATTCTATCAACATTGATCATGTCGGTTTGCGGTACTTGGTAGCCGCTTTCCTTATCATCAGACACGGCAAGTACAAGCTTCCGGTCTTTGAGGGCTTTGATAAAAATCTCTTCTTCCTGCCGCGTCTTTTCATCTGACAAAAAGCCGTGGAGCCTCGAAGCAATATAGCTGAATTGTTCCCGCAGTTTTTCAGATCCGATTTTGGCCCTCAGCAACTCGACGTGTCGAACAGCAATTATTCTCGCGAAGAAGGGGTTTTCGATCAATTCGGTATATCGCCGAGTCAGATAATCGATGCTGACCTGTCCGTCTTCACTGATAGCGGTCGTTTCCACGCGCGGGGTCATGCGGCCTTGCTCATCAAGCGTTATGGCGAAACCTTTACGCTCTCTCGTTTCGTCGCTCAGAGAATCGATAATCTTCTTTATCTGCTCGTCGGTCGGTTTATAACCGGAGAAATCGAGATGGGCCTTAATGTCCATATCATAGGAGAAGCGGCGTTTCGGGTCGTCGCCGTTTCCCGTCATGAGCCAGACAGGGAGATAGAATGCACCGGGATACTTTTTGAATTCTTTCCTGATCTTTACGGCCTTAGTCTGGCTTTCCTTCCCGCGGTCTTTGATTCTGACCTTGCTCATGAGGTCTTCAAGCCCTTCGTTCTTGAACCCGGCATCCACCCTCTCGATCATCTGGCGCGTGTCGCCCTTGGCGTAGTAGACGTAGCTTTCATCGAGTTCCTTAACGCCGGTCTTTTTAGCGTTAGGCTGGCGCAGGATGCGGCCGATAAGCTGGGTGATGCTCGTGTCGGAGTTCACGTTCGGGACGATGCCGAGGACATACGCGAACGAGCAGTCCCAGCCTTCGCGCAGGGCCTCTTTGGTGATTATGTAGCGGAACGGGCAGTCTGAAGCGAAGAGATTCACGTCCTCGATGTCATTTTGCGCGCTCGTTTTGATTGCGATTTCGTCGGGATTCACTTTGAGGTCTGCAAGATAATCCTTGACGTCGAGGCTGTGGACCCTGCCCTTTCCGCGCTGGTCTTTGCCTGTAGCCTCTACCTGAAGAAGCGCAATCGGCCGGATGTAGATACCGCTTCCCCGCTGGAAAGCCTTTGCCTTTTTTTCGAGGTTCTCACGATGGTTCTTGATCTCCTTCACCATCGCCTTCCAGTCGTTTTCCTTGCGTCCGACAGGCGGAAGGATATGCATGTCGAGCTTCACCATATCCTCGTCCTTGAGTTCCAGGCCAGTAATGGAGACGACCACATTCATTTCCGTCTTCGGCGTCGCGGAAAGCCCGAGGACGCATTCGGGGTTCAGATTGTCGATAGTATGCCGTGCGGTATCGGAAAACACCTTGTGTATCTCGTCGATGATAATAAATGGCCGCGATACCCGGATGGCGTTGCCGAGGCTGGTTTTGATGAGAGGAAAAGCCGATTCTACAGGAGAAATATGATCGAGGTTCGGGAACTGACGAAGCAGCTTGGCGTGCAGGTCATTGCGATTGTCAGCCGGGAAGAAGCTCTCGTAACCACCCGAGTCCTGGAAGACCTTCAAGGCTTCTTTACCGTTCACACGGCTGATTGACTGGATCATTACGAAGAGGACCACAAGGTTTTCTTCAATGTCTTGTAAAGTGAGGCGCTGGCCCTTCTCAAGGATGAGCGTCTTGTTACCGCTGCACTGGTCCAGAAGCTGGCGAAGATAGTTGCTCTTGTCCCGCAACCGCCTGACGGTCTGCGTGTATATCGTCTCAGTCGGGACGATCCAGACGACCAGGCCAGTGCGCTTCTGCGCGAAAAGATTCTGATACTCCCGTATTGCCTCGACCGCCAACAGCGTCTTACCGCCCCCCGTCGGCACTTTGAGAACGATCCTGGGATACCAGTCCCTCAAGCCATTCGAGCATTTGTCTTTATACTCCTGCTGTATCTTCGCAAAAACAGGCTCGACCCAGTTCAGAGTGTAGCGCAGGTTTTCAGGCAACGCCTTCCGCGCAGCGGAAAAGCCGGTCTTCGTTTCCCGCGCGGCCTGATAGAACTGCTTCAGGGCAGTTACGACTTTTATCTGATACTTCTTTAAGAACATGTCTTACTGTCTATTCCTTCTAAAGAGGTTATAGGGAATGCCGACAAATTCGATGTTCTTCGCCTCCAGATATTCCTCGTCGAGGAAGCACGCGGGAGCATACACGATAACCTTTCTGTTCTTCTGGTCCTTGAGGATGCTTTCAGCGAGAGGCAGATTCAAAGCAAGCCGCGTAAGCGTGTCGTAGTCCTTCTTGTAAATCAGATAAATCGCTTTCTTTTTGTGCATCCCAACGAAATACGACTTTTCATCAATCGAACTTTCGTCCTGCAGATACTCACCCGTGCAGAGGTGGAAGACGTACTTTGCGAATTGTCTATATGTGGGTAGAGTGCCTGACAGCAACGTCTCAGCGTCAATCGGATCTCCCACCCGCAGGTATTTGAAGCCACTCTTGTACCCGTACTTCTCAATCGCGCGCTTATTCCGCGCTCTGGTAGCATCTCGACAGATATTCTTTTTGGATTCCTTTTCTGTGGCCTCTGTCATCTGAACTAGAATGCACTGGCGGTTACCACCATCTTCTTTGTTCAAATCAAAGGCAGCATGCATGGTGGTACCGGATCCGGCGAATGAATCCAATATAATCGAATCGGCATCGCTCGCAACACGAATACAGTTTTTTATGAGTTCAAGAGGTTTCGGCTGCGGAAAAGCTCTTTTCCCGAGCAGTTCGTCGACTTCTTGTTGACCTTTTTCCGTATTGAAAATGTTATCGTACCATATTGTCTTCAGCTTCTTTCGGGCGACAGCGCCGCTCTCATCATGCGAATAAGCCTTTCTGAATATTTTGATCCTATTTCCAATTCGTTTTGCAATAATCAGTTTCAGCTTTTCACGTGACTTCGATTCACCCCATGTCCAACAACCTTCATAGCCATCATCCCAGTCCGGATATACCCTTACTGCTTTTGGAAACGCCTCCAAGGAAACTGTCAGCTTCTCCGGATGGACATAAAATGGGAAGTAAAGATTCGGCCTATTGTGCTTACCGAATTCTCGATGAGTATTCCTAAGTTCCAGCTGCCGGAACTTCCCATGTTTGTCCTCTTCAGGATACTGCACTTCGATATCTTCTTCCGACTTCTCAAGTGACAAGTCTGTCTGAAAAACATCTTTTGCGAAAGCAATAACATACTCATGTGATTTAGAAAAGTGCCGATCTAACACACGGCCCTTCGGGTTAGAATGGATGATTATTTCAGCGACAAAGTTTTCCTCACCGAAAACCTCATTCAGGAGCATTCGCAGATTGTAGACTTCAAAATCATCAATTGAGGCAAAGATGACCCCATCGTCAGCAAGTAAATCGCGAAGAAGCTTAAGCCTCGGCAGCATCATACAGAGCCATTTATCATGCCTTGTTAAATCATCTTTCCCAACTTCCTTACCCAGCCATTCTTTGATGAGCGGGCTATTCACTTTGTCGTTATATATCCAGCCTTCGTTTCCCGTATTGTAAGGCGGATCGATATAGATGCACTTTATCTTTCCCGCGTACTGAGGAAGCAGGGCCTTGAGCGCTAGCAGGTTATCCCCTTCGATGATCAGATTCCCATCGCCCTTATCCGCCCGAAAATTCAGCTTCGAGACTTCGTCAAGCGTATGATACGGAATGGAAAGATGATGGTTCCAGATTATGTTTTTACCTTTAAATTGCAAAGTCGGCATGGTTATTACCCCATTGGAAGTATATTATTAATGTCACAAGTTTTATGCAAGTTTTTCGTCATGTTGACATGCGTGGTCCCTGAGCAGGGTTTTCACCTTCATGGGCCGGTACAGGTGGTGCTTCACCGGGCGGCGTCTCTTCTGCCTTCGCTTGATCTATGCTACTGAATCTCTCCACGATATCGTGAAACTGGTTAACGCTTCGGATAACAGCCAAGCCAGGCAGCGGTTCGCCTGTGGCTCGGTTGGGAATATAGGCAGATACCACGCCAATGAGCATAGACGCATCAACAAAGGCAGGGCCTCCGCTGACACCATTTATCGCAACACCATCGACTAAATAAGCGGATTCACCATCTATCCAAGCGCTGATTCGTCCAGAAAAGAAGCAGAGGCTTGCACGTGGAATAGCAGGATAGCCGAGCCAGCCTATCTCAACACCGGGCTTGAAATATTTGCCCTTTGGTGTGAGTGAAAGCGCATTGTCCGGCAAAGTAAGTTCGCTTCGTTCGAAAATGATAGCAGCAGTATCATCACCCGGCTGTACATTGATAGCTCGCTCCGCCGGACGCAATAGGACAGTCTTACCGGAAGCGCTGTGCTCTATACGGAGCGGTTCCTCCCAATAGTGAGCATGATTAATGACGTGCGCTGCAGTTGCAATTGCACAAAGCGGAGTAGCCTTGCTTGTTGATACTACAAAACCGGTTCCCGATCCCTGCGGGGTCCAGATTCTGACCACATAAGGGTTTATAAGTTCGACTGCTTCATGCCATGAAATGTCTGCCATGCGATCCCCCTATTTTACTTCATTTACTTCTTCTTAATCCCATCCTTCTCAATCCTCTTCTCAAAAACATCCGGCGATACCAGAAAAGCCTTCGCCACATGCTCGGTGATCAAATTCCGCGCTACGCTGCTCAAGGGACATGGCACCTATCCATTGTTGCCTTCTCCTTTCAGGCCGGCGGCCAGAGATTTTCTCTGACTAATCTTCTCTCTATCACCTGATCGGAAACTCCAAAATGCCTGGCAATGCCATGAGCTATGAATTGCCGCGTTGAGTCGCCGGAGGAATCCCATGCGTCGAAGCCGGAACTTCTTGCCAACGCGACAGCATCATTCAACTTCTCTATGAGTTTTTCTCTCGGCACAAGCAGTCGCCCAGCAAATTCGTATGCATGTTGTTCGATCCAATAATATTGGTCCTCCGGTATTTGTTGGAAAAAGGCTATCCATTCATCGATCGAGGAGTATTGAATCTTCGAAAAAGTATCGTGATGGAGCACAAGATGGCCGAGCTCGTGCGCTATCGAAAATCTCAGCCTGTTTTGTGCCCGGTCATTAAGGAAGTCGTTCTGATCAACGACGATTGTTTTTAGGTCACCGAGTAACAGAGCATCAACATCCCCGGCTTCTCTCAAGTTGAATAGCGTCCGTATTTCTATGCCCAGTTCGAACTCCACCACCTCAAAAATATCGACCGGGATTGTATCTTCCGGCCAATACCGGGTGCGAAAGTCGGCTACGGCCTTTCTTATATCTGCAATCGTTACAAATGGGGCCTTAAATTCCCTTGGGTCCATAATTACGGCGTTAACTCCTCCGTATCTTGTCCGCCAGCTTGGTCATCTCTTCCTCTGTCGGCTTCTGCCCTCGCAAGGTTCTGAAGAATGCCGGAAGCAATTTCACGACTTCATGATCAGCCATCAGGTCTTTGGGGATGATTCCCCTGTCTGCGGCGGCAAGATCGAAAAAAACATACCAGTCATCGTTACCGGCCTTGACACCAAGAGCTTTTGCGTACCGTTCAAGTATCTCAGTATCCTGCGGCGGCGGCATTGCGCCGCGTTCAAGACGGCTGATATTCGCAGGATCAGCCGACGCCTTGATGCAAAATTCTCTCAGCGTAATTCTCTTTTTTTTCCGAAGGCTCTTGAAAAAATCCCCAAAGGATTTATAGTCGTCAGCCATATCTGCAATCCTCCTTTCTATAATTTGTAATCTTAGTACAATTATTACAAATTACTTGAACCATGTCAAGCCCTCTCGGGAATAATCGGTCTGGGCGGTCCTCCGCCATTTCAAGGTTTCCTTTGAGTTTTTTTGCTATAATACAGCAGTTTTTGGGAAGACAGGAGAGCACATGAAGGCTTTAATCTTAAGCGGAGGGAAAGGGACACGTCTGAGGCCCCTCACCTACACCACTGCAAAGCAGCTCGTTCCCGTTGCAAACAAACCGATCCTCGGCTATGTCATCGATCACATAAAAGATGCCGGGATAAAGGACCTGGGGGTGATCATATCCCCTGATACCGGAGACGAGGTAAAGAAATATATTGACGGGGGGAGGAGATGGGGGATACGGGTGACCTTCATTCCCCAGGGCGAACCCCTCGGCCTTGCCCACGCGGTTATCACCGCACGGGAGTTTCTCAAGGATGACGATTTTGTAATGTACCTCGGGGACAATCTCCTGAGCCACGGGGTAAAGGACGCGCTAAGAAAATTCAGAAGGGAGTCTCCCCAGGCATTGATCTTCCTGAAGGAGGTGGACAGCCCGAAGCAGTTCGGCGTTGCAAAGCTTGACCGTAAAGGCCATATCGTTCAGTTGATCGAAAAACCGAAGAGGCCCCCCTCAAACCTCGCGCTCGTGGGCGTCTATATTTTCTCCAGGGAGATCCATGATGCCATAGCACGGATCAAACCGTCCTTCAGGGGAGAGCTGGAGATCACCGATGCCATACAGGAATTGATCCACATGGGCTATGAAGTGAAGAGCGAGATTCTCCATGGCTGGTGGCTCGATACCGGGAAAAAGGACAGCATCCTCCAGGCAAACACCGTTGTCCTTGACGAATACGTAAAGAGGGATATTCAGGGTTCTGTGGACAGGAAAAGCCAGATAACCGGCAGGGTGACCATTGAGAAAGGCGCGGTCGTGAGAAACAGCATCATCAGAGGTCCTGCTGTCATCGGAAAGCAGACTGAGATCACAGACTCCTTTATCGGGCCCTTTACCAGCATCGGCGACGGGGTGACCATCCGGAATTCCGTCATCGAGCATTCAGTGGTTTTGAATAATGCCTTCCTTTCGGGGATAGAGAGGCTCGAGGACAGCCTCATAGGGAAGAGTACAAAGGTCATGAAAAATGCTTCACAACATAAAGCCCTCCGTCTCATGGTGGGAGACGACTCGACAATAGAGGTCTGAGGTGTTCACTGAGGGAGAGATCGCCGGGGTTCTGATCCGGAAGTTCAGCGAGTTCCACGACCAGCGCGGCTGGCTCTCTGAATTGTACCGGATCGATGAAACGGGAGAGTACCGGGCAGCAATGACATATCTGTCCGTGACCAATCCCGGACTCACCAGGGGACCCCATGAACACATCGACCAGACCGATTATTTCTGCTTCATGGGCACCTTTACTCTCTACCTCTGGGATAACAGGAAAGGCTCTTCAACTTATGGAAAGAAGATGGTAATAGAAAACGCCGACAGGATGATTGCAGTCGTGCCGCCCGGCGTTGTTCATGCCTACAAGAATTCAGGGGAAACCGAGGGGATCGTCCTGAATTTCCCCGACAGGCTCTATGCCGGCTGGGGGAAAAAAGAGAAGGTGGACGAGGTAAGATACGAAAGCGACCCGCAAAGCCCCTTTAAAATATGATACATGATACATGATGCAGGATACATGATGCAGGATACATTAACCCGTAACGCGTCACGCGTAACGCATAACGACATGCATCGTGCACCGTGCATCGTGCATCCTTGTTTTCATCGCCCGAGGTCTTTATGAGAATTCTTGTCACCGGCGGCTGCGGCTTTATCGGCTCGCATTTCATCCGGCATCTCCTCAATAAGTACCCTGCCTATTCCCTTATCAACCTCGATGCCCTCACCTATGCGGGGAACCGGGAAAACCTGAAAGATATTGAGGGTAAGAAGAGCTATACCTTTGTGAAAGGGAAGATCGAAGATGCGGCCCTTCTGAAGGAGCTCGCCCGGGACGTGGACGCCGTGGTCCATTTTGCAGCTGAAAGCCATGTGGACAGGTCCATCACGGATGCCCAGCCCTTCCTCAGTACAAATGTGATAGGGACATACATTCTCATGGAAGCGGCGAAAGATGCCGGGGTAAAGAAATTTGTCCATATCTCCACGGATGAGGTCTACGGCGCCCTGGGTGAAAAGGGCAAGTTCACTGAGGATACCCCCCTCAGGCCCAATTCTCCCTATTCGGCATCAAAGGCATCGGCGGATATGCTCGTGAGGGCCTACCATGAGACCTTTGGATTTCCCTCTCTCATTGTCAGGCCCTCCAACAACTACGGGCCGTACCAGTATCCGGAGAAATTCATCCCCCTCATGATCACGAACCTCTTCGAGGGCAGACCGGTCCCGGTCTACGGAGAGGGAAAGAACGTGAGGGACTGGCTCTTTGTGGAGGACAACTGCAGGGCCATCGACCTGATCCTGCATGAAGGGAAAATCGGCGAGGCATATAATGTGGGCGGCAATGCCGAGAGAAGAAATATCGATATCGTGAGAAAGGTCATGGAGATCATGGGGAAGGACGAATCCCTCATCACCTTTGTGAAAGACAGGCCGGGGCACGATTATCGCTACGCCCTTGATACCTCAAAGATAGAGCGGGAACTGGGCTGGAAGCCATCAGTGGATATAGACAACGGACTTATAAAAACCGTCCAGTGGTATAGGGATAATGAGTGGTGGTGGAGGCCGTTGAAAGAGCGGTTATCTTCTGAGAGCAAAGGATTCTGGGAAAAAAATAAATAGTCCTGGATTCTTAACCTCTATTGCCGCATTTAAGCGATGCCGCTAATCCATTTCCATCCCCTCTCAACCAGCGTTATCTCCATATAGCAGGCCAAGGTCCAGCCCTTCCCTTTGCACATCATAAGCATTATAATGAAAGTACCTTGAAAACCGTAACTTTCAGGAGAACTGAATGAAGATCCTCGTCACCGGTGCAAGAGGGATGCTCGCCCACGATCTCATCCCAATCCTCAGGGAAGAGCATGAGGTCATTGCACCGGCAAAAGAAGACCTCGATATCACCAAGAGAGCCTCTATATATGAGGTCGTGAAAAAGACGCTTCCTGACTTGATAGTCAACTGTGCAGCATATACTCAGGTTGATAAAGCGGAAGAGGAGCGGGAGAAGGCGTTCCTGGTGAACGGCATCGGCGTCCAGAATCTCGCATTGGTAAGCCAGGACAGGGGCATTCCCCTCTGCCACATAAGCACCGATTATGTCTTTGACGGGACAAAGGCCGCGGCCTACACGCCCTTTGACAATACGAACCCGATCAATGCTTATGGCGAATCCAAGCTTGCCGGGGAAAAATATATTGAGTGGATAACGAACAAATTTTACATCGTAAGGACGAGCTGGCTCTACGGCAGGGCAGGAAACAACTTTGTCTCCACCATCCTGAAACTTGCAAAGGAAAGGCAGGAGTTAGAGGTCGTTGAAGACCAGAAGGGTTCTCCCACGTCTACGCTCTCCCTTTCCCGCGGCATTAATGAACTTATCGATTCAGGGGCCTTCGGAATTTACCACTTCACTGATGATACCGATGGGGGGATCAGCTGGTACGACTTTGCAAAAGAGATCGTAAGGCTGTCAGGATGCAAGACCGGCGTAGTTCCCACCACAAGCGACCGCTTTCCGCGGCCGGCGAAAAGACCGTCCAACTCGGTTCTCGATATATCGCTTTTTTCAGCGGTAACCGGATTTAGCCCCGTGCAATGGAAGGAAGCGCTGAAGGAGTGCCTGGATCAGGCTTCGCCCTGAGATTCGCTGTCCAGTCCGAACTTCTGTATCCGGTATCTGAAGGCGTCCCTGCCCAGGTTTAAAAGCCTTGCCGCTTTTGACTGGTTCCCCTTCGCCATCATCAATGCCTTCTTGAGCAATTCCTTTTCTATATTCTCGATGTCCACCCCGCCTTCAGGAATAGTGATCCCCAGTTCTTCGCAGGGTTTGGGCTGGGATGCCTTGGCCTCAGCGGCCTGGACGATCTCGACGGGGAGATAATCCGGGGTTATGTATTCCTCATTCTCCAGTATCATCGCCCGCTCAATAACGTTTTTCAATTCCCGTACGTTCCCCGGCCATCTATACGCCAGGAACAGCTTTCTGGTTTCGGGGGACAGGCCCTTTGCCTGCTTCTTGAATTCCAGGTCAAAGCGCTCTATGAACTTCTGTGAAATGAGGAGGATATCCTCCCCCCTCTCCCTCAGCGGCGGCATAGTGAGGGGAATGACCTTCAGCCTCCAGTAGAGGTCTTCCCTGAAGGTCCCCGCCTTTATTTTTGCCTGGAGGTCCCTGTTGGTCGCGGCAATGATCCTTACATCGGTCATGATCTCAGTGGTGCCGCCTAACCTCCTGAAGGTCTTGCTGTCAATGACCTTGAGCAATTTCGCCTGGAGGTCATAATTCATATCTCCTATCTCGTCAAGATAGATAGTGCCGCCATTGGAAAGTTCAAAAAGACCCTTCTTCCCATTGCTGGCGCCCGTAAATGCCCCCCGCTCGTATCCGAAGAGTTCCGACTCAATGAGATTCTCGGGGAGGGCGGCGCAGTTCACATCCACAAAGGACTTGTGCGCCCTGTTGCTCTGGTTATGGATTACCCTGGCAATGAGGTCCTTCCCTGTCCCTGTTTCACCTTCAAGGAGAACTGTGGTGGCATTGCTCTGGGAGATTTTCTTGATCACTCTCTTCATCTCCTGCATCTTGGGCGAGTTGCCGATGATATGTTCGAACCCGTAGTCACCGGTCAGCGCCTTATACCGGGAGACTTCACGCCGCAGGAAGGCGTTTTCCAGGGCTTTATCCATCACGATATTCAGTTTCTCGATCTCGAAGGGCTTTTCGATGAAATCATATGCTCCGAATTTCATGGCATCCACCGCGGTCTGTATATTTCCGAAGGCAGTGATAATGATCACCGGCACATCCTTGTCGATCCCCTTTATGGACCGCAGCACATCAATGCCCGACATATCGGGGAGATTCACATCCAGCAGGACAATGTCCGGCAGGGCTTCCGAAAAGGCCTTGATGGCATCGCTCCCCTTCTCGGCTTCGACAACCTCATACCCGGACTTTCCCAGGTTCTCTTTCAGCGACCATCTGATAAGTTTTTCATCGTCTACCACAAGAGCCTTTTGCTTCATTTCCTCCCTCCCGCCATACTGGTTTCGAGCGCCTGGGCCTCCTCGGGCGCCCTCTTCCACCGCCTGTGCATCCAGAGCCACTGGGAAGGATTCTCTTTTATATAGTCCTCAATGAAACTGGAGAACCGCTTTGTGTCTTCCCTTACCGCCTCGTCCTGATTGCTGTTTGAGGACAGACTGATCTCGGGGTGAACCGTTATTTCATGCCCGCTTTCTGTCCTCCTGATAAATGCGGCCACCGCAGGAGCGCCGGTCTTCCTCGCAAGCAACGCCGGCATCTTCGTCGTCCATGCCCCTCTTCCGAGAAACTCGATCACATACCCTTCGTCCTGAAGGACCGCCTGGTCCATAAGTATTCCCACAAATCCGCCGTCCTTCAGAGTTCCCAGAATCGCCCGCAGCGCACCCTTCTTGTCAATGAGCCTGTTGCCGAAGCGGGACCTTGCCTTCACAAGGAACGTGTTGAGATAAGGATTGTTCAGCGGTCTGACAACAACGGAGAGGGGAGCGACCCTGTAGGAGGCCAGAATGGCCAGGAGTTCCCAGTTGCCGCAGTGTCCCGTAATCAGGAAGACACCCTTCCCCTTTGCTCTTGCCTTCTCGAAATGCTCCATGCCTTTAATGACCGTTTTCTCCAGTATGGTTCTTCCTGTTCCGTAATAAATCTTTATGATCTCTATGAACGACCGGCCGAGGTTCCTGAAATTCTCCCTGATCACCTCTTCGGGAGACTGCGCAAGGGACAATACCCCGAGATCCACGCATTTCCTCAGATTATCGATAGCGATTGCCCTCCTGCTTTTCCATACATAGTACAGAAGAAGACCGAGGAGTTCCCCTCCTTTCACAGGCAAGAGGGAAAAGGGAAAGGAGAACACAAGAATTGCGGCTGCCTGAACACCCCAGAGAAATCTCTTCATTGTTTCGCATTGCTCACCCCGCGCAGGGTCTTGCGGCTCCTTTTCGGTTTCTGAGTCTTCTCCTTTTCCTGGGACCCTGAATCCTTCTTCTGCTCCTCTTCCTTCTCCTCTTTCTTTTCCTTAAGGGCCTCGGAGATCTCCGTAAGCCGCTTCATGACGAGATAATTTATGCTCCCCTCCGGATAAGTCCCGTCCTCTTTCAATTCACCTGCCGGCATGCCGGTAAGGATCTCGAGCCCTTCATCAACAATAGCAATGGGATAGATCGAAAATTTGCCATCCCGAACAGCGTCCACCACTTCCTTTTTCAGCATGAGGTTCTTCATATTCCTCCTCGGTATGATCACCCCATGGGTGCCGTCCAGGCCCCTGAGCCTGCAAAGTTCAAAGAAGCCTTCTATCTTCTCATTCACCCCTCCGATGGGCTGGACAGCCCCGGCCTGGTCCATGGACCCTGTCACCGCAAGGTTCTGCTTCAGGGTAACTCCTGAGATGCTGCTGATGAGGGCATAATACTCGGCGCAGGTAGCGCTGTCTCCCTCCACCATATCATAAAGCTGCTCAAAAGTTATGGAGGCCGAGAGACTTATGGGCTTTTTGACGGCAAATCTGCTGCCGACGTAGTTCGTGAGTATCAGGATCGCCTTTTCATGGATCTTTCCGCTCATCTTTGTCTCACGCTCTATATTCACCACTCCTGCCTTGCCGGCATAGGTCCGCGCAGTGATCCTCGACGGTTTCCCGAAACCGTAATCGCCCAGTTCCAGAACCGCAAGGCCGTTCACCTGACCGACCTTTTCCCCGGAAGTGTCCACGATCAGGGTTCCTTCTCCCATCAGCTCCCTGAGCCTCTCCTCTATCCTGTTGCTCCGGTAAACCTTCTCATTGATCGCCTTTTCGATATGCTCCGCCTTGACAATGCTGCTTCCCGTAGCCTTTGCCCAGTATGCGGACTCCCGGATAAGATCCGCAATCTCACTGAACCGCGAAGAAAGTTTCTCCTGATGCTCGGAAAGCCGGGAACCGTGTTCAACGATCTTTGCCACACCTGACCGGTCAAAGGGAAGGAGTTTTTCCTCTTTGCACAGAGCTGCAATAAACAGGGCATACTTCCGGATATTCTCCACGGTCCTGTCCATCCTGCTGTCAAAATCCGCCTTCACCTTGAAGAGCTCCCTGTACTCTTCATCGAGACTGTAAAGGAGGTAGTAAAGATACGGGCTTCCCACGAGGATGACCTTCACATCCAAGGGAATCGCCTCGGGTTTGAGGGCTGTGGTCGAGATAAGCCGGTACTGTTCCCAGACGTCCTCGATCTTTATCTCCCTGTTCCTGATGGCACGCTTCATGGCGTCATAGGCGAAGAGGTTCCTGAGCAGATCGAGGACGTTGATGACGATGAACCCTCCGTTGGCCCTGTGCAGTGACCCTGCCTTTATCATCGAGAAGTCCGTAACAGCAACACCGTACTGAAATTTATGCTCTACCCTTCCGAAGAGGTTGTAATAGGCGGGGTTGCTCTCGAAGACACAGGGCGCGCCCTTCCCGTCCTTATTGTTCACAAGAACATTCACCATGTAGCGCGTAAATGTAGGTTCGCTCTTCGGCATCTTCATGAAGGGCAACGGCGGGGCCTGCTCTTCCGAGGACTTAAAGTCATCCAGGTGTTCGAGCATATCCTCTTTGACATTCTCGAGATAGGTGAGGATCTTTTCGTTATTTATGTGCTTCTTTTTGATATCCTCTATGAGGTGCCCCACTGCAGACAGGGCCGCATCCCTTTCCAGTTTCAGAAGCTGTTCCTTCAACAGCTTCTCTCCTTCCCTCACCGCCCTTACCACATCGTCCAGTTTCTCCTGCAGGATTTTGCCGAGCTCCTCTATCTTCTTCTTGGTTCCGGCATCAAGCCCTTCGAACTCCTCCTCGGTAAGGGGCTCCCCTGTTTTCTTTACCGGCACGATCAGAAGCCCGCTCACGGTCTTCCTTATGGAAAACCCCTTTGCCTGTGCTTCGTCCTCAAGGCTGCTGAAGAGCTCCCGCTGCC
>JAMCQB010000044.1 GCA_023382175.1 Nitrospirota bacterium
ATTAAAGCCATAATTGATATGATGCTCATGAATTTATAGTTTCTCATTCTCCCTCCTCCTTACGGAGTTTCAATATTGTGTCCTTCGGTTGTATCTCGCCTTTGTAGTCCTTGAGGTATTCCCTGACCACAACACTCGCGGCGTCGATCCTGATCACCTTGCCCCCGTAAAGACCAAGGGACATGCCCTCCCGTATCGTGAAGTATTTCTTATCCGGAAGCTGAATCATTGCATAATATCTGTCCTTGTCCTTTGCAATGGCGATCACCTTTATATCGGGTACGTCGTATGCTTCCGACGGTTTCAGGCTCTTTTTCTTTTTTTCCACTTCCCTTTCCTTCTTTGAAGCCTCTATGATGGAAAGGAAGGGGTCCCGTCTCCCTTTGGGATCATAGGAATAGGCCTCTGCCTGGACTTTTTTCTCTTCGGCCTTCTGCGGGGCAGCCTCTTCCTTCTTGACCGGTTCAGCAGGCTGGACCTGCTGGGCCTGTTTCTGCACTGCAGGCTTCGGCTTCTCCTTCGCACATGCAAAGATCAAGGTTAAAGTTAAGCTTAAGGTTAAAATTAAGATTTCCCTCAACCTTAGCCTTAATTTGTTAGTAGCTTTAATCATTTCTTCATGCCTTTGGCAGCTGCTGCGTCCTTCTCCATCGCCTCTTTCTCAGGTATTCCGGAGAAGGTGGTCGCCTTGAATGTGATCTTGACCGCTGCCTCGGTCCTCTGGGGTTTGGGATCGCCGATCTTGATATCCGCAATATTTACAATCCTGTTGAACTTTGTGAGACCGCTGAAGAAAATCCCGAGGTTATGATAACTTCCCGACATCTCCACCGCAACCGGTATTTCGTAAATAATCCCGCTGGGATGATCCTTCTTGGCCTCGGGTTTCCAGGAAACAATCTTCAGCCCCGACCGTATCCCCAGGTCCGAGACCTGTTTCAGCAGACTGGACACCTCTTTTTCTTCAGGAAGCTGCAGTTTCAATTCTTCCAGCCTCTTTTTGAGCTTCTCATTCTCCACCTTGAGGGCTGCAAGCCGGACCGCCTTTACCTGGTCCACAGCGATCTGGTTCTCCTGCTTTGTTATCTCGGCATTGAGCCGCTTAATCTCCTTGTTTTTCGGGACTATGACGAACATGATGACGAGGACGGAAATGATAAGGGCCGGCAGGATGGAGAGGACCGCCTTTGCCGCCGGCGGCATTGTGCCGAAATCAATCTTTAGTTTCAATGCCATCTATGCCGCCACCTTGAAGGTCAGTTTGAACTGATAAAGGGGAATTTTGTCCACCTCAGCCTGTTTTGACTCCTGAAGGTAGATGTCGATCAACATCTTTGAGCCCTTCAGGTTGTCCACATACGCAACGACGTCGGAGTTGGTGAACCCAAACCCTTCCAGGCTGCCGCCGCTCCCTGAAACAGTCAGGTTACTGAGCCACACTCCCTTGGGAAGGTTCCTGCTTATCTCATCCAGCATCATGACCGGGATATTCTGGTTTCTCCTGAGCTGCTCAATAATCTTATTCTTGTCATCAATGGTCTTGTTGAGCTTTTCGAAGTTCTCCACTTCCCTTATCTTTTCCTTAAGTTCGGCAATTTTTGCCTTGTTTGCGTCGAACCGTGCCTTTGTTGACCGAAGTTTTGAATTGAAATAGAACGCCAGATAGGCGAGAACGCAACCAACCACGACGGTGATGAGAACAGCCGATATCACAAAGGACGGAAGCGGTTTTGCCTTCTTCTTCCGTTTAACCGCTAAGAGATTAACCCTTATCATCTGTCTCCCGGCCTCCTTATGGCAAGGCCCACGGCCACCGCACCTATGGGCGCCATCTCTTCGATGAGGCTCACATCGAACTTCTTGGGAAGGACGATATTCTTGAAGGGTTCAGCGACCATCACCGGTATGCCGATCTTCTCGGAAAGGAGGCTTGGGAAGTCCCTGATGAGGGCGCATCCTCCGCTGAGGATTACCTCCTGTACTTCAGCCTGCAGGGTGGAACTCTTGAAGTAATCCAGGGAACGCGACACTTCACTGAAGATCTCATTGGATGCAGTGACGATGAGGGAAGTCACCTCCTCAGGCTTTACCTTCTCCAGCATCTCACCGCGCTTCAGACGCTCCGCCTCTTCATAGGTAATATTAAGCTCCTTCTGGAGCGCGTCGGTGTGGATGTTGCTTCCGATGGCGCTGTCCCTCGTGAACACTGATACTCCGGCTTTCAGAATATTCATGTTCATGGTGCTGGCTCCGATATTCACGAGGGCAACGTTCTTGCCCGCCTCGATCTCATAATTAATGCCGTACATATTTTCCAGGGCAAAGGCGTCCACATCCACGATAACCGTATTCAGCCCCGCTTCCTTCACCACTGAAACATAATCATTGATGACATCCTTCTTGACCGCCACCAGGATAACATCCATCTGCCCCGGCTCTTCCTTCGGTCCCAGGATCTGAAAATCGAGGTTCACGTCCTCTATGTCGAAGGGGACATACTGTTCCGCCTCGAACTTTATGGACTCGCTCAGCTCCTCCTCGGACATTTCCGGCAAAGAGATCCTTTTTATGATCACCGACGAGTGGCCGGATATGGAAATGACCGCATCCTTCGCCTTTATCTTTGCCTTCCTCACGAGTTCCCTGAGGGATTCGGTGAGCCTGATGGCATCGATGATGGAACCTTCAACGATGAGTTCAGGAGAGATGGGCAGCGTGTCGAAAAGTTCCAGCTCGTAGCCGGAACGGGTTTCCCTGAGCTGCACAGCCTTCAGATAGCTTGAGCCTATGTCAAGCCCTACTATGCCTTTTGCACCAAACATCAGTCTTATGAATACCAGAAAACTTTAAACTTGTCAAGTGTTTTTTTACATTTAAAATCATAAGGTTCAAAATAAATCTTAAAACAATGCTTTAATATGTCCGTTTTGGGGCTGAATTTTCCTCGCTCATCCAACGCAGATTTTATGCCAGAGGGCTGTTTTTTTGGATCACATTGATTTATTGGAAGAAAAAAGAAAACCCCTTCTCCTGAAAAGGAGAAGGGGGACTGAAATTACCAATTCTCCTGGCGAAATAACGCTAAATATGGAGCATTCTTTCAATCTTTATGGTGCGGTCCGTTACCCTCCCTATGGCGAAGAGTTTTCCTGACGGGTCTTTAAGTCTGATGAATTCTTCAGATAAGGGCTGGTCATCGGGACATCTCATGGGCAGCCCGTTCCTGACCCTGCTGAAGTCATTCTCAGAAAGTGAAAGGTCCCTGAGCTGCCCCAGGGCAGCATCGATGCTTGACAGGCCGGGCGGAGGGTTCTCTCCCTGCCTCTGACCCTTGATCAATCCTTCCACCTCATCCAGGGTCAAAGAATCCGCAACGCTGAAGCCTCCTATCCGCGTCCTCTCCAACCCCGTAATATGGGCCCCAACGCCCAGGACCTCTCCAACGTCGTTGCAGAGAGACCTGATGTAAGTCCCCTTGGAACAGGAAACTCTCATCTCCAGAAAAGGCAGGCTGAATCCGGTTATCCTGATCTCATGGACAGTGACCACTCTCTTCCCTCTCTCTACAGTCACCCCCTTCCGGGCAAGCTTGTACAGCGGCTTGCCTCCCATCTTTACCGCTGAATACATGGGAGGGACCTGTTCAATGATCCCCGTGAATCCCGGAAGGATTCTCTCGATATCCTCTTGTCCCAGGGAAAAGCCTTCGGTTTTCTCAATCACCGTGCCTTCGGCGTCGTAGGTGTCTGTCTTCTCCCCCAGTTTCATTACCACAACGTATTCCTTGTCAAGGTCTGAAAGGAACCGTGTTATCTTTGTGGCCTCGCCCGTACATACAAGGAGAACGCCGGTGGCAAGGGGATCAAGAGTCCCGGCGTGGCCCGCCTTCCTGATCCCTGAGATCCTCCTGACCTTTTCCACTGCCTGATGTGAGGTGATCCCCTTCGGCTTGTTGAGATTAATGACAAAATTCATCAAAATCCTAAATTCGAATACCTAAATTCTAAACAAATCCAAAATTCAAAAATTTCCCTTTTTTCGTGTTTAAGTTGAAAAAGACAAACTGGATTCCCGTTTTCACGGGAATGACAAGTATGTGGTCATACTTATGAACTGCTTGTTTTTTCGTCATTCCCGCGCAGGCGGGAATCCAGAAGGTTTGCTCTTTATGCAATTTTCAACTTTTTTACGAAAGAACCAAAATTTCAAACCCGAAATAGTTTGACCTAAATTGCGCGATTCTTAATAAATAAAATGCATAGCATTCGGATTCAGGATTTAGAATTTAGGATTTTGAGATATTCATGTTTGTAACTGCCTTTATCAGCTCTTCTTTTGCTGTTTTCAGATCATTCCGTGTCTTGTAGCCCGCTGCGTTCCTGTGCCCTCCCCCGCGGAATCCGCCGGCGAGCTGCGCGACATTGACCGCTCCCTTGGAGCGGAGACTGACCTTCCAGCCGTCTTCCGTTTCCCTGAAAAATGCCGAAACCTCAATATCCTTCATCATCCTCGGGAAGTTCGAAAAATTCTCCGTGTCCTCAGCCGACGTCCCGGTCCTCATGAACATCTCCTTCGTTGCAACGGTGATCGCAAGTCCGCCGGTGATCTCCAGGGTGTTCAGCACCTCGATGAGGAGCATGAACCTGCCCTTTGACCATGTTTCGTAAAGCCCCTCGGCAACGGCTGCAGGATCAGCGCCCATGTCCACCAGCTCTGCCGCAGCCCTGAGCACATCAGAGGTAACATTGCTGTACCGGAACGTTCCCGTGTCAATGGCGATGGCCGTATAGAGGTTCGTCGCCATATCCCTGGTGATGCGCACCCCGAGTTTTTTCAGGAGGGCATAAACCATAACACCCGTAGCCGCAGCGCGGGGCTCTATCCATCTGATCTGCCCGAATTCCTTCTCCGTCTCGTGATGGTCTATCACCGCTGAAAAAGAGGTCGGTACGCCATCGATGCCCGCCCTCTCGGGCTCATTGCAGTCCAGCAGGATGAGGGGCGGAGCGCCCGGGGTCAGTGAAAGGAGCGAAGTGGTGAATCGCTCATGGCCCGGCAGAAACCGGTAGGGCTCGGGAACGGGGTCCCTGTCATACACTATGGTCTCTTTCCCCAGGGATTCAAGGGCCAGGGCCAGGGCCAGGGCAGAACCGAGGGCATCACCCTCGGGGTTGATATGAGTTGCGATAAAGAATTTTTTTTCACGGGCGATAAACTGAATGAGTTCGTCCGGAACATGCACGTCAGGCGGTTCCCTTAATCTCTTTCAGCAGTTTGTCAATCTTGTCCCCGTACCCCAGGGACTCATCGAACCTGAATTCAATGGAGGGGAGCACTTTCATCCTGACCCGCTTCCCCACCTCGGAACGGATGAAGCTCTTTGCGGAGTTGAGGATATCCAGCGTCTCCGCCTTCTCCTCCTCCTTGAGGCAGCTGATATAGACCCTGGCTATCTTGAGGTCGTCGGTGAGGTCCACTCCGGTTACGGTGACAAAGCCGATGCGGGGGTCTTTCACCTTCCTCATGATGATATCCGCGATCTCCTGCCGCAGGAGATCGCTCACTCTTTGTGAACGTTTGTAGGGAAGCATAATCTCGTTATGCGTGAAGCGTGAAGCGTAATGCGTCTTTTGGAATTCACTTATAGCGCATCACGCATAACGCATAACGCTTTACGGTTTACAGTCTGGCGGCTATCTTTTCTATGATATAGTTTTCGAGGATGTCGCCGACCTTCAGGTCATTATAGTTCTCGATCATGATGCCGCACTCGTACCCTGACTGAACTTCTTTCACATCCTCCTTGAACCTCTTCAGAGAAGCAATCTTGCCGTCGTAGACAACGATGTTATCCCTGATGATCCTTATCCCCTCGCAGGCACGGCTCATGATGCCGTCCTGCACATAGCAGCCGGCAATGGTTCCGAGGCGCGACACCTGGTACGTCTGCCTCACCTCGGCCCTGCCCAGTATCTTTTCCTTCAGGGTCGGCTCCAGGAGGCCTTCCAGGGCCTTTCTGATGTCCTCGATGGCCTCATAGATAATATTGTAATGGCGTATATCCACGCCTTCCTTTTCCGCAACCTGATGGGCCTTTGCTTCGGGCCGCACATTAAAGCCTATGATGATTGCATTGGAAGCAGCGGCGAGCATTACGTCAGACTCGTTGATCCCGCCCACAGACGAGTGGATTACCTTCACCTTCACCTCAGCATGGACGATCTGCTCGAAGGCGTCCTTCAAGGCTTCCACGGATCCCTGAACATCGCCCTTGATAATGATGTTGAGTTCCCGTATCTCCCCTTCCTTGATCTTTGCATAGAGGTCATCCAGGGTCAGTTTCCTCGTCCTGGCCATCTCTGCAAGCCTCTGCTTCTGCTGCCGGGCCATGGCTATCTGCCTGGCCTTCTTCTCATCATCCACTGCAGAGAAGATATCCCCTGCGGTGGGGACATCAGAAAAACCGATGACCTCAACAGGCGTGGACGGACCCGCCTCGTAAATGCGCTTGCCGGTGTCGTCAATGAGGGCCCTGACCTTTCCGAAATTGGTCCCTGAGAGGAAAACATCGCCGACCTTGAGGGTCCCGTTCTGCACAAGGACGGTAGCCACTGGGCCCCTTCCCCTGTCAAGCCTCGCCTCGATGATGGTTCCCCTGGACATCCTGCGCGGGTCTGCCTTAAGTTCCAAGATGTCGGCCTGAAGGAGGATCATCTCCAGCAGGTTTTCGATCCCGATACGCTTCTTGGCGGAAACTTCCACAAATATGTCCTGGCCTCCCCATTCCTCGGAAACAATGCCGTGGACAGCAAGCTCGTTTTTTACCTTGGTGGGGTTCGCCTCGGGTTTGTCTATCTTGTTCACTGCCACAACAATGGGCACGTTGGCTGCCTTTGCGTGGTCTATGGCCTCAATGGTCTGGGGCATCACCCCGTCATCAGCCGCAACCACCAGCACCACAACATCAGTCACCTTTGCGCCCCTCGCCCTCAATGACGTGAAGGCCTCATGACCCGGGGTATCGAGAAAAACGATCTCTTTGCCCTTGAGCGTTACCTTATAGGCGCCGATATGCTGGGTTATCCCCCCCGCCTCTGTCTCGGTGACCTTCGTCTCCCTTATGGCATCAAGGAGCGACGTTTTCCCGTGGTCGACATGTCCCATGATGGTTACCACAGGAGGTCGGGGAACAAGGGCAGAGGCATCCTCAACAACCTCTTCCATGAGCGGCTCCTCTTCAGCAGCAGCCACCTCCAGTTTCACGCCGAAACCCTCGGCCACCAGGAGCGCAGCGTCCATATCAACAGGCTGGTTAATGGTGGGCATGTATCCCAGTTCCATGAACTTCTTTATCACATCGGGGGACTTGACGCTGATCAATTCGGCAAACTCCTTCACCGTTATTCCCTCGTGGATCTTTAGTGTCTTCTTTCGGGGAGCGGTTATCTGGGGAGGCTGGGGTTTTTCTGCAACCTTCTGCCCCGGTCTTTCCCTCCCTGTCTTCTTGAAGGGTTTTACTTCATGCCACTTCTTCGGCTCTATCTTCCTCACCGCTTGGAAGGCCCTTTGCATCGCCGGCTTTGCCTTGAATTTTTCGACCTTCTCTGTCTCTATATCCTTTTTGAAACGGTCAGGGACCTTCAGTTCCGCCTCTTCAAGGGGAGTGACAGGCTCTTCAGCCGCCTTCTCCTCAACAGAGGGGAACGATTCTTCCCTTGCTTCTTCCCGTACCTCTTCCTTTATCTCTTCTTTTACTTTTTCCTTTACTTCCTCTTTTATTTCCTTCTTCGGTTCCTTAACCGCTGCCCTGATTCCCGGTTTTTCGATTTTGGCCGGCTCTGCCTTTTCTTTCTTGACGGGCTCTGCTTTCTTCACCTCGGGCTGGACGCGCTCCGGCTTCCGCTGAGGTTTCTCCTTGCTCCTGAAAATCGCCTCAATCTTCTTCGCTATGTCGACCTCTACGCTGGAAGCGTGCGTCTTCACAGCAACGTCGAGCTTTGACAGTTCGGCCATCACCTCTTTGTTTGAGACGCCTAACTTCTTCGCAAGTTCGTAAATCCTCAGTTTTGACATCCTGTTAAGACCTCCGTTTTCAGAGCGGGACGAAAAGGTGTCCGGCGCTGCCGCAACTCACATATCCAGACACGCTCTGCTCTTGTAACCTTTATCATAAAATGTTATCATAAACCCATTCTTTTATGCAATGAACTCCTGTGAGTATACAGGTGATTCACGAGGGTAAAGGTTTCAGGTGAAACCCACATGAGCCTCTGGCTCACAAAGGAACATGAAAATTTAGCCACAGAGAGCACAGAGGATGCCGTAACCCGTAACGTGTAACGAAATTATTTTTCTCGGTGTCCTCTGTGACCTCTGTGGCTAAAAATGTATTTAATGTATTTAAGGTATTTTCGGAACAAAAAGCGCCTGAAGAGAGGAGAAGAAAATGGCTACTTGTTACGTATGCGGAAAAGGAAGAGTAACAGGGAATAACGTGAGTCATGCAAACAACAAAAGCAAACGGGTAATCCTTCCTAACCTGCAGAGAACGCGCATTGTCGTCAATAACGGCATCAGGTGCGAGTATGTCTGCACGAGATGTCTGCGTTCCGGACTGGTGAAGAAGGCAGTGTGAAAAGAGTCGACACGCTCATTTCCCCCCTTCTCAAAGGGCTGGGGCTCGCAGAGGCGGTCAGATTCGAGAGGATAAAAAAAGAGTGGGCAACGATATTTCGCGAGCCCCTGTCCCTTCACATGTCTCCTTCCAGCCTGAAAAACGGCGAACTGCTCATCGCGGTTGACTCGCCGGTCTGGCTTCAGCAGCTCAGTCTCTTTAAGGCCGAAATCATGAAGAACCTGAGACCCTTTGATGTAAAGGAGGTAAGGTTCCGGATCGGGAGGGTTGAGGCAGGAAAAAAGGAGGCGGAAGAAACCCCGCAGCCCGGAAAGCCCTCTCTCGGCCGGAATGCCTTGCGAGAGATCGATAATACGGTCGCGGAAGTGAAAGACATCGGCCTGCGAGAGAACGTCAGGCGGGCAATGGAAAAGTCCTTTTCAAAGAAAAGGACGCGGGACACGGGGGATAGGGTGTAGGGAAGCCTATCTTTCCTTGCCTATGCTACTCCCTAAACCCTGCCTTTTATGCTGATTCGGCCTGCTTCTCGTATACGAGGATGGGCCTCTCGCGTTTCAGTATGGTATCTTCGTTGATAAGGCATTCCTTGATCCCCTTCTGGGAAGGTATCTCGTACATCACGTCAAGCATGACCTCCTCAAGGATCGCCCGCAGACCCCTGGCCCCGGACTTCCTCTGAATGGCCCGCTTTGCAATGGCGGAAAGCGCGCCGTCAGTAAATCTGAGCCGCACGTTGTCGAAGGAGAGCAGTTTCTGATACTGTTTGATCAGCGAATTCTTCGGCTCTGTGAGGATCTTTATGAGCGCACCCTCGTCGAGTTCATCGAGGATCGCAACCACGGGAAGCCTCCCTACGAACTCGGGGATCATACCGTACCGTATAAGGTCCCCCGGTTCCACAAGGCTCAGGACATGGCCTATCTTCTTCTCCTTCGCTCCCATAACCTCTGCGCCGAAACCGAGGGTCTTTTTCCCGGTCCTCTGCTCCACAATACTGTCAAGGGCCACGAAGGCCCCGCCGCAGATAAAGAGGATGTTTGTGGTATCCACCTGGATAAACTCCTGCTGCGGATGCTTCCTCCCGCCCTGGGGCGGTATATTCGCCATGGTGCCTTCCACTATTTTGAGGAGCGCCTGCTGCACTCCCTCACCGGAGACATCCCTCGTAATGGAAGGATTCTCGGATTTCCTGCTGATCTTGTCTATTTCATCGATATACACGATGCCTCTCTGCGCCCGTTCCACATCATAATCGGCTGCCTGAAGGAGTTTGAGGATGATGTTCTCCACGTCTTCGCCCACGTAACCCGCCTCGGTAAGGGTAGTGGCATCCGCTATGGTGAAGGGGACATCCAGGAGTCTTGCCAGGGTCTGGGCAAGGAGGGTCTTGCCGGTGCCGGTGGGACCGATGAGCAGGATGTTGCTCTTCTGCAGCTCCACCTCGGCAGTGCCCGGACTGTAAATTCTCTTATAGTGGTTATGGACAGCCACAGAGAGTATTTTCTTTGCCTTTTCCTGGCCGACCACAAAATCATTGAGGAACTGGTGTATTTCCTTTGGGGTCGGAAGCTTCGGCAGCGCATGGGGCGATGTATCGGAATACAGTTCCTCGGCAATGATCTCGTTGCAGAGTTCGACGCACTCATCACATATGTAGACGGTAGGGCCTGCAATAAGCTTCTTCACCTCATCCTGGCCTTTGCCGCAGAATGAGCATTTGAGTTTGTTCTCGTCTTTCTCTTTTCTGGCCATCCCGGTCCTCCCTATTGCTTCTTTTTGACGCTGCGAATCACTTCGTCCACGATGCCGTATTCCTTGGCCTCTTCACCCGACATGAAAAAGTCCCTGTCCGTGTCCGCCTGTATCTTCTCCAGGGGTTGTCCCGTGTGGTACGCAAAGATGCTGTTGAGGGTGTCCTTGATCCGAAGGATCTCCCGCGCATGGATCTCGATATCAGTAGCCTGACCCTGGAACCCTCCCATAGGCTGATGGATCATCACCCGTGCATTGGGAAGGGCAAATCTCTTTCCCCTGGTTCCCGCGGATAGGAGCAGTGCCCCCATACTCGCTGCCTGGCCGATGCAGTAAGTGGCGATATCGGATTTCACATACTGCATCGTATCATATATGGCAAGGCCCGAAGAGACAATGCCGCCGGGGGAGTTGACATAGAGGTGTATGTCCTTGTCGGGATCCTCTGTCTGGAGGAAGAGGAGCTGCGCGATCACCGTGTTCGCAACGTTATCATCAATTGCTGTGCCCATAAAGATGATCCGGTCTTTCAGCAGTCTCGAATAGATGTCGTATGCCCTTTCAGAGCGTCCTGTCTGTTCTATCACAATGGGGATTAAACTCACGTTATTCTCCTTTCTCTACGGAGGCCTTTGACAGTATGAGGTCGAGGACCTTGTCTTCAAAAAGCGTGTTTCTCAGGCCGTCCAGGGAACCATCCCGGGATATGTAAAACTTCATGATGTTTTCCGGCGATACCGAAAGTCTCTGTGCAAGGGAGACAATGGCGCCTTTCAGTTCATCATCCGTGACTGAAACGCCCTGGGCTTTCCCGATGGCCTCGATGAGGAGCGAAGCCTTCACGTTCCTCACCGCATTCGGCCCCAGCTCCTGTTTCAGGGCCTCCGGATCCTTCTCATCGGCAGACTGCTGTCTCCTGTCCGCCAATACTGCTGAAGCAAGGGCTGCTGCCTCGTTCTCCACAAGTGATTCCGGCACCGGGAATTCATGGGACTCAATGAGCTTCTTCAGGAGCTCGGCCTTCTGCATCTTTGCCACTTCGTTCTTCTTTGCCTTTTCTATCTCTTCACCGATACGTTTCTTCATCTCTTCCAGGTTCTCAAACCCGATGTCCTTGGCAAGTTCATCATCGATGGCCGGAAGATGCACCTTCTTGATATCCTTCACTGTAACGTTCAGGGAAAGATGTTTTCCCGCCACTTTCCCGGACGGGTGGTCCGCGGGGAAGGTCGTCTCTATGACAACCTCATCGCCCTTATGCTTTCCCATCAGTTTCTCAGAAAAATCCCCGGGGAACATGCTCCCCCCCACCTTGAACACCTGATCCTTTGCCTCGATCTCCTCTGCCTGCGCCGAATAATCCAGGACCACAAGGTCATTCATATCCACAGGGCCGTCAGAGGGCTCGTACGTCGCCTTTTCTTCCTGCTGTCTCTGGAGAACGCTCTCGATGTCCTCATCGCTTACGGTAACCGGAATATCCTTCACTGCGATATTTTCATAGTTCAGGTTCTCGATCTTCGGCATGATCTCCACCGTCAGCGTCATGGAGAGCGGCTGGTTCCTCTTGAAATCGAACTTATCTTCGAGCACGGGATTCGCAGCAGGGGTGATGTCCGCCTCCTTCAACGCTTCCACATAGCCATGGGGGACAATCCGGTCGAGGACATCCTGCTCCACATCCTTTCCGAACCGTTTCTCAATAAGTTGCATAGGCGCCTTGCCGGTACGGAAACCGGGGATGGTAGTTTTCCGCCTCAGCTTCTCGAAGGATTCCCGGATCTCCTTCTCGATCGTCTCCGCCGGGATCTCTATCCTCAGACGTTTTTTTGTCGCAGTGATATCTTCAACAGACTTGAGCATTCACCCTCCGATTTTCTATTTAATCTAACATAAACAGGGGAAATTTTTCCAAGGACAAAGGCCCACTGAGCAGGTTTAATGCAGTGCAAGCCGGCATGTATCACGTCCGCCTATGGCGTCATTGCGAGGCACGAAGGGCCGAAGCAATCTCTTAAGTCGTAACGCGTTACGCGTAACGTGTTACGAAATTTAGTTTGCTTCGCTTCGCTCGCAATGACAGATACAGCACTGGGACACTATCGAGCTGTCAGGACTGCTGCAAGTTGTTTCGAAAAGGGCTGTGGCACGTTATCGGGTGATTTGGAATCGGGACAGGAACAGTCATAGAGATCACTTCGGACGGACAATCTTCTGCCGGGCAAAGGGAGAGATAGTCCTCAGCTCCTTTATGATCAGGGGGAGTATCTCGATGACCCTGTCGATCTCCGCTTCATTGTTATACCGGCTGAGGGAGAACCGTATGGAGCCATGTATGGCGGTGAAGGGCACTCCCATGGTCCTCAGCACATGGCTCGGCTCAAGGGAGCCGGAAGTGCAGGCGGAACCCGAAGAGGCGCAGATATTGTATTCGTCCAGCCTCAGGAGTATCGCCTCCCCTTCCACATATTCGAAGCTGATATTCGTTGTATTGGGCAGACGGTGTTCGGTATCGCCATTGACCCGAGCATCCTGACAACACTGAAGAAGCGCTGTCTCGAGTTTGTCCCTCAGTTTCCTTACGTACTCCTCTTCCCTCAGAAGGTTTTTCCCTGCCAGTTCACATGCCTTCCCCATGGCGATGAGGGAAGCCACGTTCTCGGTGCCGGCCCTCCTTCCCCGTTCCTGATGTCCCCCTATGATGTACGGATAAAAACGCGTGCCCTTTCTCACATAAAGGACACCCACGCCTTTGGGTGCATGGAGCTTATGCCCGGAAAGGGAGAGCATGTCAACGGGAAGTTCTTTCACGTTGATGGGGATCTTTCCCCCCGCCTGCACTGCATCAGTGTGGAAAAGGATATTTCTTTCCTTCAGGATTTCCCCCATCTCCCTTATGGGGAAGATCACGCCGGTCTCATTGTTGGCATACATGACGGAGACCACCGCGGTATCGTCGTCAATCGCCTTTATGAAGGCATCCATATCGAGCCTTCCCAGGGTATCCACAGGAAGGAACGTGACCCGGTAGCCTTTCCTCGCAAGATGCTTGCCGAAATTCAGCACCGCAGGGTGCTCCACCCGCGTGGTGACAAAATGTCTTTTGTGGGGATACGACTCGATAGCGCTCATGATGGCAGTGTTGTCGCTCTCGGTGCCGCAGCTGGTAAAGATGACCTCTTCAGGCTCCGCGCCGATGAGTTTGGCGACCTTTGCCCTTGCCTCTTCGATCTTGCGGTAAAGCTGCCCCCCGAAGGTATGCATGCTGGAAGGGTTTCCATAGAGCTCTCCGAGATACGGGAGCATTTCTTCGCGGACCTCAGGAGCCACAGCGGTGGTGGCATTGTTGTCAAGATAGATCGGGTTCATTCAGCCTCCACAACAATATCCTCGCTCACCAGTTCTCTCAATTTCTCCTGAATCCCCTCTATAGTGACACCGCCCATGGGGCATGCCACACACATGGCCCGCAGGGAGACGACAACCCTATTGCCATCCACGTCTATGAGTTCCAGGTCCCCGCCGTCTGCCTGTAGCCTCGGCCTTATCTCCTTTTCGATAATGTCCTGGATGAGTGCTATCTTCTGGAGATTGGTCAATTTTTTTGGAGGTCTGGGCATTTCAGGCACGGCCTTTATGTACCAGATATCCTTAAGAATTGCCTCTATGTCAGGGATGCAAGAGCCGCACCCCCCTCCTGCCTTTGTATAATTAGTGATCTCTTCCACGGTAGTAAGGTGGTTTTCCCTGGCGACCCTCCGTATCTTTTCTTCCGAGACCTCAAAGCACTTGCAGATTATTTTTTCTTCAGCCTCGGGTAGTTCCTTCTCTCCTCGATAGTTTACGATGGCAGCTTCCAGCGCCTCTCTCCCCATAACCGAGCAATGCATCTTCTCCCTGGGAAGTCCTCCGAGATAATCAGCGATGTCCTGGTTTGAGATCTTCATCGCTTCATCCACTGTCTTGCCCTTGATGAGCTCGGTGAGCACCGATGAACTTGCTATGGCAGAGGCGCAGCCGAAGGTCTGGAATTTTGCATCCATGATCTTCCCGGTCTCTTTGTCGATCTTCAGGGTGAGCTTCAGGGCATCACCGCAAATCATGCTGCCCACTTCTCCAACAGCATCGGGGTTCTCCACCTCCCCCACGTTTTTCGGATGAAGGAAAAACTCCTTTACCTTCTTTGTGTATTCCCACATGTTTTCATTGTAGCGGAAATAGGGACTCTGTCAACAGAAGACAAGATAATACGTCTGTTCTGCGTCTTGCCTGAAATCCTTACAGGCCGCAAACATTCTTCGATCACCCGTCTCGCAATACTATATACAGAAGGTTATCAATCTCATCAATTATTTCCTTGAACAGTCCGCCATAGCTTTTTGACGCCGAAAAAAGCTCTGATCTTATCTTCTGTATTTCAGGGTCATGACATTGTTCAAAGGTAATATACCCGTGCTGAATGGCAAATCTTTCACGTATGAGCAGTTGTTTTGACTTTGTGATAAAAGGGACCAGCCGCTTTTTTACTTCCCGCAATTGTTTCCCATCATCCTGCATCTCTCGGCACCTGAACATGTTTGTGATTGTCCGTATCATGATATACAGGGTGTTATATTCGAGACCCCGCACCCCTCTTCGCCACTGAAGAAGAAGAGGATTTCTCCAGAACCAGAGGAAATTCCTGATACCAAAATCAATGAGATCAGCGACAGCTGCATCCAGTTCATTCAGAAGGGGCGGCACGTGTCGGTCAACTATCACATTTTTTCCTTCTTTGTTGTCGTGGTTGCTGATGGTTGTCGATGACTGAGCACCGGTGTGAGACAGGTAATTCCAAAGGTTTTCCAGAACTGTCTGGGCATTCGGGTCGTCAGGGGTATCAAAATGGACAAGGGAGAGGAGAACCTTTCCCATGCCGTAATTACCTTCAATTATAGCCGGCTCGTTATACAGTCTCGCCGGGTTGAGATTAATCCGGTAAGCATCTTCAAACGTTGACCAGCCAGCCCCTGTTTCAACATCGCCGACATTCAGGTCAGAGCTGAAGGAAGCCGGCATGGCCTTCTGATATAATGCAAGGACATGCGCGCTATCTGAGCAACCGTCGAACTGCGGCGGCCACCAAGCAGAAAAAACAGGATCGTTGATACCTTCCCATACAGGATGCTTAACAGTATGCAATCTTATTCTTCCACTAAAACTGGGGACTCTTTCCTTGGTCGGTTTTCTCCCGATATTAAGAAGACCGAGGCCTTCACGTGTTGCGAGGCCTGCCCCGCCGCAAAAGCCGAGATAGTTCCCGCCATAACGGACAAATCTTTTTATTTCGCTGACCCCTTTGTCCCCAAGCGATTTCAGTTTGTTTGATGACCAGCCTCCAGGCACAAAAAGCACGGCATGGTTTCTGAGATGTCCTCTCCTGATAGCATCACTGCGAATCAGTTCAAAGGGCAGCGACGCTTTTTTCAATGCATGATACGACATGATCCCCCAGAGGAAGGACTCGTCCCATAAGAATGCAACGCCCTTGGTGGATAATAGGTCTTCCCTCCTCTGTTTATTGTTTGTACTGTTTTTTCTTCTCATATCCTCTCGGTGTGATCATCACGTTGTTCCAGACGAGGGTATTCGAGTTGCCGATTACGACGGTTGTCTGCATGTCGATCTCGTGGTCAAGCATACTCCTCAGATCTGTGATAATAATAACTTCTTTCTCCCTCATGGCTCCCTTGACAATGCCGACAGGGGTAGCGGGGTCTCTGTGCCTTAGTATTATCTCCCTCGCCTTGCTGATCTGTTCTGTTCTGCCCTTGCTCTTCGGATTATAGAGGACAATTACGAAATCGGCTACGGCAGCGGCATCGAGCCTTTTCTCTATCAAATCCCAGGGGGTAAGCCTGTCGGACAGGCTTATGGAAGCGAAGTCGTGCATGAGCGGAGCGCCGAGCTTTGCTGCGCAGGCGTTCAGCGCCGAAATGCCGGGTATCACTTCAACGGCGGGCAATGGGGCGTCTCCGTTCTGCTGCCGCAGGAGCTCGAACACCAGCCCTGCCATCGCGTATATCCCTGGGTCTCCGCCGCTTATCACAGACACTGTTTTGCCGCGGAGTGACAGTTCGACGGCTTTTTTGCATCTGTCTATCTCTTGTGTCATCCCGGTCGAGAAGACCTCTTTGTCCTTGACCAGATCTCTAATGAGCTCCACATATATGCCGTAGCCGACGATGATATCGGATTCCCTGATCGCCTTCTGTGCGTAAGGGGTGATATGTGCGACATTTCCCGGCCCTGTTCCCACGACATAAATTTTCCCTGGCGTTCTCAATTCTTTTTTCTCCACTTCCCTGACCCCTTTTTTTATTTCAGCTGCAGCCACTGTTACATTTCCGATCTTCTGTTTCGGGATAAGGAGCTTTTCTGCTCCTGTCGCGAGTAGTGCAGAGGGTTCCGCCACTGCCTTTGCCCCTGTGGCCCTGAAAGCCGCCTCTGACCTCGCTACGCCGGCCACGCCGTTCAGTTCTTCGGGTCGGAAGGAAAGAACATCAAAAGAATACCTCTCGCAAAACATCCTGATCCCGGGTTCATCGGCTTTTATATGTATTGTCGCGACAGAGCGGACTGATAAAAACGAAAGGTTATGCTCATCGAGCGCCTTCCTCACCGCAGCCTCTATCTCTTCTGCCGAAGTCCCGCGGTTACAACCTATGCCGACGACAAGATTCTTCGGTCTGAGGTAAAAACCTTCGCGGGCTGAAAGCGATTTCATGTGCGTGATGATCAGATCGGCAGATGCGGGATCGGTTACATTCAGGAACTCACCGGGCAGCGTGACCTCGACGTCGGCATAAACATTCAATACTCCCTTGTTGATGAGACGCGTGCCGATGTGAGGGAGAAGCTTCCAGTCCTCGATCACGAGATCATTATCCCGCGCCCAGAGGTCGATCGACGTGAGTCCGTTCACATTGGATGCCGTGGTAATGACCGCCTCGCCCCCGAGAAAATCGGCGATCTCCCCCGCCCTCTCATTCGCGCCGCCGAGATGCCCGCTCAAGAGACTGATGGCATACTTGCCGTTTTCATCGAGCACAATGACTGCCGGGTCAGACTTCTTATCTTTTATCAGAGGCGCCACTGTCCTCACAACAATACCCACCGCCATGATGAAGATGAAGCTCTTGTATTCATCCCACGCTCCTTTTACTGCACTTGTCGAGAACTTTATGACCTTCACACCGGGATAAAGGTTCCTGATCCTCTCAGCAAGAAGCCGGCCTTTGTCGGTCACATAGAAGGCTGCGATCTTATTTCCGGTGCTCATGGGTGAAGTCCTTGTGATAGAGCTTTGATTCCTTTCCGAGAGAGACCTCGGAGGCCCTCAGGGATTCGCCGATGTAGATGAGCGCCGTCTTCTTGATGCCTGAGTCTTTTACGACCTCGACGATGTCCTTCAGTCTTCCCCTCACTACGTTCTGTTCAGGCCATGATGCCTTTTCGACGACGACAAAAGGCGTCTCCCTGTCATATCCTTGCAGGAGTTCATCCCTCACTTTTTCGATCATTCCGACACTCAGGAAGATCACCATGGTCGCCCTGTGCTTCGCGAGTTCACCGAGCCTTTCTGTCTCAGGCACGGGCGTCCTTCCCTCAAGGCGTGTAAATATCACCGTCTGGCTTATCTCGGGTATCGTGAGTTCCTGCCCGAGGACCGCAGCGCCTGCCATAGCCGACGATACACCGGGGACAACTTCATAGTCGATATTGAGCTCCCTGAGTCTTTCGATCTGTTCCGATATGGCGCTGTAAAAGGATGTATCTCCCGTATGGAGCCTCACCACCGTCTTACCCTTCTTTACCGCGCCATCAATGATTTCCATTATCTCGTCGAGATTCATCGTCGCAGAATCGAAGATCCCGGCCTTTATCCCTTTAAGAAGTTCGGGGTTGACGAGGCTTCCCGCATAGATCACAACGTCGGCCTTGTCGAGAAGCCTTCTTCCCTTCACCGTAATCAGTTCGGGGTCCCCGGGTCCTGCACCTATGAAATAGACGATCGCCTTGTCCTTCATTTTCTCACTATCACCATCGAAAAGTAGTTCATATCCTCCTCTTTCAGGGCCTTGATATCCCTGAATATCTTTTCGTCTTCCATGCCCGCTCTCGAGATATAGACCGCATTTGCAGTGAGGCTCATAGCATCAAGTATCTCGACAACTTTCTCGAATACCCTGTGGACTTTCATGAGAACAACGGTATCGAAATTTTGGAATATCTCTCTCAGGTTCTCGACGTAGGTCGCGGGAAGCACGGCGATCTTCTCGTCTGCAAGCCCGAGAGAAATCTTCGCCCTCGATGCCGATGCATTGATTGACGACACGCCCGGGATGATCTCGATAGTGAGGGCAGGATCAATTTCGAGAAGCCTGTCGTGCAGATAGAAAAAGGTACTGTAGACAGTGGGGTCGCCGAGGGTGATGAAGGCCACATCAGTGCCCTTGTTCAGTCTGCTCAGAACAGCCTCCACCGTCTCATTCCATTTTATATCGAGTTCATCGTCAAAAACGGCGTGACCGGATGGATTTATCCCTTGCCCCTTGCCCCTTGCCCCTTGCCTTCTTGTTTTTTTCATAGGGAAGTGAGCTTCGATAATCTCCTTGCCGTCGAGGTTCAGCGCCCCTTTGACAATTGAAAGGGCGAGGCTGCTCCCTTCTTCCCTGCCCTTTGGGACACAGATGCACGACATTTCCCTGAGTATCCTCGCAGCCTTGAGCGTCAATAACTCCGGGTCTCCCGGACCGACTCCTATGACGTAAAGGGTTCCGGTCATCATATTCCTTTCTCACCGGTAATGATGAATACCGGATTCAAGGCGCTCATATGTTTTTTCCCGGCAATCACCTTTGATTTTGATACCGAGACCTCGGCGATCCCGACCTTGAACCCGTTTTTTTCAAGGCATGCAATCGCCTCCTGCAGGGTCTCTAGGGTAGCGGCATTCAGCACAACGATCCCGGAAGGCATACCTCTCTTTATCAAGGCGATGATCTCATCGAGCCGGCTGCCGCTGCCGCCTATGAAGACTCTTCCGGGAGATGGCAGCCCTTCCAGGACCTCCGGGGCTTTCCCATGCAGTATCTCAATGTTTTTTGCGTTAAATCTTTCGCAATTTGTCCTGATATTACCGACCTGTTCTTCATCCTTTTCGATTGCGAAAACCTCTAATCCCGGGCAGAGTCTTGCCGCCTCTATCGATACTGATCCCGAGCCTGCGCCCACGTCCCAGAATACCCCTCTTTGAGGGAGCCTTAATTTGTGAAGCGTCACCGCCCTGATTTCATCCTTTGTAATGAGCCCCCGCGAATGATGAATTTCTTTCTCTGTGAGTCCGAATCTCGTTTCAGGAGCAGGAAGTTCACCCCCACCCTCACCCTTCCCCGTCAAAGGGGAGGGCGCTTTTAGAGATTCCCCCTCCCCTTGTGGGAGGGGGTAAGGGGGAGGGGTATTATGAATTATGACTACGTTCGGGTCCGAGAATTCCCCATTGGCGATCCCCTCAGGGCTTCCCTCGGTAATCTTTTCATCGGCATACCCGAGCTTTTCGCAGACGTACATCCTGACCGGCAGGCGGAGAATCGTTTTTGCGATGGCCTGCGGGTTATTTGTCCGGTCGGTCAGGATCGCCACTTTCCCGTGCTTCTCGAGAAGAAGCGGAACGTCCTCCAGCCGATACGGCAGTCTTCTCCTTCTCTTCGGATCGGGACCTCCGTGTATGCTCATGAGGAATGCATCGTCCCATGGTTCCTTTATCCTCGCAAAAGCGATCTGGATGCTCGAAAGGTCGGGAAGGATCTCTACTGCCTCTTTCCCGAATTCCTCAATGATCCTTCTGCCGATGCCAAAAAAGAGGGGGTCTCCTGAGGCAAGGAGCGCTATCGTGCCGGGTTGGGGACCGGAGATTGCGGACTTCATGTAGTTGATCGTCTCATCAACGTTGTTTATCACCCTGACAGCATCCCCGACCATCTCGAACTCTTCATACCTCTTGAAGACTTCAGAAAGCCTGTTCGAGGCAAGGATGACCTCCGCTCTCAGAATAATCTCCCGGGCCCTTTCATCGAGAGGTTTTTGGCCTATCCCTATGACATAGATATTACTCACTGCTTACGAGTACCTCCCCATGATACGATACAAGATGGTTGACTACGGGAATCCCACCGGTAATTCCTTCCGTATACCTTTTCGCAGCATTACAGACCTCCCGGAAAAGCAAAGGCTCACATCCATGCGCTGATACAATATGCTCGAATACCTCGCGCGCCGTGTTAAAGCCCGGATCCTGCGGGATCGTGATGCCAAGGCTGTTGAGAAGCTCGACAGCCTTCTCGATATCGATGGCTCCGTGTCTTACATGGGTCTGTGGTGTCGCCATGGCAATCTTGAGCATCTTCGCCCACTGGGCACAGAGATGGACGCGGGTAAAGCCATGTTTCTTTGCATCAAGGAGCGAGAATTCGAGGTAATCTCCCATCATCACATAAGCCTCTTCGGGAAGGTTATATTTCTCCATATGGGCCTTTTCCGACACCCTGCCTGCTGAAACGACTATCTCCTCGAGGTTCAAAGCCCGTGCAACGTCCATCGAGGCAGTTATGGACGCAGTCCAGGCCTCGGAGGAGAGGGGCTTGACGATACCGGAGGTGCCTAATATGGAGATGCCGCCGATTATGCCGAGCCGCGGGTTCAGGGTCTTTTTTGCCAATTTTTCACCGTCAGGGACAGAAATGGTTACCTCTACAGTTGAAGGTTGAAAGTTGAAAGTTGAAGGTTTTGTATTTAAACTTTCAACTTTTGAACTCTTGAACTCTTGAACTGTTTCTAATACCGCTTCCCGTATCATCTTCCTCGGCACAGGATTGATGGCTGACTCGCCCACAGGCACGGGGAGGCCGGGCTTGGTCACCCTCCCGACACCTCTGCCGCCTTTGATGACCAGTGATGGGTAATCAGTTATGCGTGATGGGTCAGCGGCGGCTGTTTCCGACGTTCTTTTTCCCATATTTTCACCCACATCACATAACGCATTACACATCACGACTTCAGCAACGATCTCTGCGCCGTTCGTCACATCCGGGTCGTCACCGGCGTCCTTAATGACCGAAGCCCACGCCATGAATTGCGAGTTGAGATTCTCAAGCCCTGAACTATGGATCGTAAAGCTCACCCTGCTCCCGTCCGGGAAAGGGATATCGACTTCAGTGAGGCGTGATGGGTGATGAGTAATGAGATCGAGCTCGGCCAGCGGATTCTCACCCATTACCCCTAACGCATTACGCATCACGAGCATAGTCGCTGCCTTAGCTGCCGCGGCTGCGCATGCTCCTGTTGTATAGCCTGATCGCAATATTGTTTTACGCATAGAGCTTCAGAATCTCCCTCCTCGCCTCTCCAATGGTGAGGGGAATTTTCTTAAACGGCAGGCAGTCTTCATGTTTCAACCTGTAGATAAGCTCTGCTATCTGGGGAAGCCTGAGCTTCGCGTTCGCCATATCTTCGGGCGCCGTGAATACATCCTCAGGGATGCCGCCTCTTATGATGCGACCCCTGCTCAGGATATGGAGCTCGTGAAGGAAAAGGGGCACAAGGTCTACACTGTGGGTAGCCATCACAATAGTCACCCCTTTTTCCCTGTTCAGCCTTGTGAGAAGATGCATCATCTTGTACTCTCCCATGGGGTCTAAACCGGCAGTCGGCTCATCGAGCAACAGTATCTCGTGTCCCATTGCGAGGAGCCCCGCGATACATACCCGCTTCTTCTGTCCAAAGCTCAGGTTATGAATCGCTTTTTTGAGACATCCGTCCATCTCAACGTCCCTCAGGGCGCCGGTCACCTTCATGAGGATCTCCTTTTCCGCAAAACCCATATTGATGGGGCCGAAGGCCACGTCCTCGAACACGGTCGGAGCAAAAAGCTGGTCATCGGGATTCTGAAATACGAGACCGACTTTTCGGTAAATCTCCCTGGGAGAGAGTTTCCTGATGTCGGTTCCGTCGAGATGAACAGCGCCCCTGAAAGCCTTCACGAGTCCGTCTGTTATCTTAAGAAGCGTCGTCTTTCCGGAACCGTTTGAACCGAGTATCCCTACGAATCTCCCTTTCCTTACCGCAAGGCTTATATCGGCAAGGGCCTGGGTCCCGTCAGGGTATTTGAAAGAATCGATCTCGACTGATAGCCTTACTGTATCCGCCATACCAATCCCAATGCGATAATGCATAACGCTGAGATGACAATTTCAGACGCTTGAAAATGCCTGTGTCTGAGCATGGGCATATTCCCGTCATACCCCCTCTGGACCATCGCAACCGTTGTATTCTGGCTGTGTTCGAAGGCCTTGAGAATGAGCGAGCCCGAAAGAACGCCGAAAGAATTGAGCCCGCGCCTCATGCTCGAATAGCCGAGACGGTTTTTCTGGGCATTATAAATGACAAGCGCGTCCTCAAGCAGCACAAAGATGTACCGGTAGGCAAACATCAATATTTCTATAAGACCCTTCGGAACTCTGAACCAGGACAGGCCTGCCATGAACTCCGTAAACGGTGTGGAAAACCCCATAA
>JAMCQB010000135.1 GCA_023382175.1 Nitrospirota bacterium
AGGAAGCCACCACGAACACTTTTATATTATTACTGTCGTGGTCCACAGGGATGAGGAAAAAGCCGGGCCCCTTCTTCGGTTCCAGGAAAAATCCCTTTTCCCAGGGCACGCCTCCTTCGATATAGCCGGTCATGGATTCGCCGTCCTTGAACTTCACAAAGACCCTTTTGCCCAGGGAAACGGGGTCCCTGAAGGTCTTCTTCTCGGAATGCTCCGGTTTTCCTTCAAATGTCCTGACGAAAAAGATCGCCTTGAGCTCATCCACCCTGAACTGGTGCAACTGTGAAGACTCATCCTCAAGAGCAACAAATTCATCGGACGTCGAAAAGTCATTGACATAGCCCCGTATGAGCCTCCCGTCAAGGCATCTTAGTATTACCCTCTGCCGGTCCATGATAGGAATTTTACCATAATATTCGGAGAATTATTAGCCTTTGAGGCTAAATTTCTTTCCCTTGTGATCTGAGACAGGTGAGTTTGCGCGTCTGTTTCAATCCACGCTCCATGGGTCGTGGCAAAGAGAATGTTAAGTAGTTTTTTCATTTCTTGTCCTCATTCCATTCTGCAAATTAGCAACCTCTCTCATTACTTGTCTCATTACTTGTCTCATTACTTGACAAATCATGGACTCCATATGTACAATTAATTGTACAATGTAGATTGGAGGTTTTAATGAACACTATCACATATTCAGCCGCCCGCGCCGGACTGGCACAAACAATGAAAAAGGTATGCAAAGACCATGAACCTGTCATCATCACCCGCCAGAAAGAAGAGTCCGTGGTGATGATTTCGCTTGAAGATTTTACAGCCCTTGAGGAAACCGCATATCTTCTGCGTGTGCCAAAAAACGCACGGCGGCTCCTTGAATCCATCGCCGAGCTTGAGCGTGGCGGCGGCGCCGAACACACCCTTTCAGAGTGAGGCTCATCTTTTCCGAGCATGCATGGGAGGACTATCTCTACTGGCAGGATACCAACAGGCAGATGCTCAAACGCATCAACCTTCTCATCCGTGAGATAATGCGTGATCCTTTTACAGGGACCGGCAAGCCGGAGCCGCTCAAACACGGGCTTTCCGGCTACTGGTCTCGGCGCATCAATGACGAGCACCGCATCGTTTACCGTCCCGCCGAAGACAACGTCCTTATTGCCCAACTCCGATACCATTATTAAATGCCCTTGCGTATTGTGTCCAGATTCTCCTTTCAGAGGAGAGGGTTCAGGAAATCGACGCGCCCACGTCAGGCGCGAAAAATCTATTCACGCCGTTAGAAAGGCGAAGTCATCTAAAGGGGGTTACTGGATGTTGCTACTGGAATATCATTTTTTGTGTCTGAACCCACATTTTGACCCTCTGAGGAGAGGGATTCAACAAACTCAAAATTTTCTTGCAATTTTTACTAGAAAGCTATATTTTTAAGAGTGATTCCTATGGAAAAAGAACTTGTCTTGGGCATTGATTACGGCGGCAAATACACCGGCCTTGCGGTGGTTGACCAGAGGAATAATCAGGTGTTATATGCCCGCACACTCAAAATGCGGGATGATGTTGCCGATATTCTTAAGGGTCGGAGAGAACAAAGAGGAATTAGAAGAACAGGACAAACCAAGAAAAAGCGATTACGAGAATTAAAAGCCTACCTAAAAAGTATCGGCGGTGAATATGACGAATCAATAGGGACATTCAAAAACGAACCGTTCATGACCGTTTATAAGCTATGTCATAAAAGGGGTTATGATTATGCTGAGATGCCTGAAGAAAAAACTCATGATGAAATAGAAGCAATGAGCGCTGATGAAAAAAAGCAATGGGAAAAAGAAAAGAAAGAACGGGAAGAAACACAAAGAAACTCAAGGCACAGAGATGAGGTCACGAAGGATGTTCGTAAGGTAATGTCTGAGAGAGGCGCAACTGAGCTACAAATTAGTCATGGTATAAAGATATTTAACAGGCAGTACCGTCCTAAGAGATTTAATAACCGAATACTTACAAAATGCAAGGTTGAAGATTGCGGCGTTAATACACCTCTAAGGAAAAACGTTAGAGACCTGCTCATTAAAAATATTGTTAGATTTTTACCGCTCACCCAACCGGAAAAGGCAGAACTCGAAGCTTATGCACTTGATAAGGAGGGTAGAGAGAAGGTAAAAACTTTCTTCAGGCGACATAGGATAAATGAATTTCTCAGAAAACAGATTTACGATATTGCCTTTAACCAAAATCTTACAGGCAGAACAGTTTTCTGCAAGAAGCATATCTTAGAGCATGAACAACATACTAAAGAAGAACGGAAGGTTTTCAGGCTTGCTCCTTCTTTAAAAACTAAAATCAATAATGTTTTAGCTGTGGTTAAAAATGAGATATTGCCTCAGTTTGGAATCAACAAAGTAATAATGGAAAGTAATAACTTTGATATAGCTGCAAGAACAAAAGGGAAAAAACGATTAGCAAAGGATGAATATGGCAAGGGTCATAAAGAGGCGAAAGAATCATTGATTGAAGTATTGTTAAGAGAAACTAAGAACCAGTGTGTTTACTGTGGAAAAGTGATTACTGTTACTACTGCAAACACAGACCATATATTTCCGAGGAAGGCTGGAGGCATTAATGTCTTTGCAAACCTTGTAGCATGCTGTCGAGAATGCAACGAGAAAAAGAAAGGGAGAACCCCATTAGAATCTGGCGTTTTGCCCCAGCCAGAGATAACTGCTCATATTGAAAACGACCTCAAGAAAAAGATTCTTGAAGACGCAAGAAACATAAATGATCTTAACTTGAACAGTATCAAGTATATGTCCCACGCATCTATTGGATGGAGACACATGCGGGATAGACTAAGAGAACTGACTGGAAATGAAGAATTGCCTATTGAAAGACAAAGCGGTATTTTAACAGCTTATTTTAGGAGATGGTGGGGTTTTAGAAAAGAACGAGGTAACGACATTCACCATGCGCTTGATGCTGTGATTCTTGCTTCAAGAAAAGATTATATAGATGATGGGATTGATATGACATTGAAACCTAAATTCTCGGATGGAAGAGAGTTTGATCCCGAAAAACATTTGCCAGATACAATTTCATTTAAGAGGGATAAAAGCAATAAGGGCACTCCGCTTTACGATAAAAATCCATTGTCAATTAAAAACAGCCTCATAACTCGCAGGTGGATAGTTACTGAAATCGAACACGGGAAAGAAGATACAATTATTTCGGATGACTATCGCAAAAAACTAAAAGAAGCATTTAAGCATTTCGGAACCTCTAAGGGCAAATGCTTAAATGATGAGGAAGCAAGACAGGCAGGCTTTTATCAGAAAAAGAATGGAAACTTTATGAGCTTGCGATGCAGAGAAAAAGGTTTAGGATGGGGACAAATGGTAAAGATTAATAATAATGCCTTTAAAACAAATGTTCACAATATAGGCGTTGCTGTTTGTCTTGATCAGAAAGGCAAGAAAAAAGCTTACGAAATTAAAAATCCTCGGTTATTGAAGCACTTCCTTGAACAACCACCTGAAATCGAAGGCAAAAAACTGTATACACTCAAACGTGGAGACTACGTTACACACGAGGGTGAAGATTCAGTTTATAGGATCAAGAAACTTGGAACTTCTCCTGTTTTGGAGGCTGTTGTTAAAGGCAGTATTGGCAGAATAAGGAATTCTGCCTCAGCCACAAAGCTTACGAAAGTAAGCAAGCCGCAGCAAGTTTTTTAAATATCGTCCTAACCCACGATGAAGCTGCCATTGCTGGCGTAGAGGTTCAGGCTGGCGATATATACCCGAACGTACATCACTTCACCGTATAGGCGTTTTACAATTAAGGCTCTCTTATTTTTATTTTCGCAAACCCTTTAGGGTTTATCTCAAAAAATAGCTTTGCGATAATTTTACTATTTAACCTTTTCGAACTCTTTGAATTTACAGCACAATAAAAGCGGTTTCAGTCCATATTTTCAAAGAGCCTTAACTGTAACTTGTCAGGGCCGATCATCGGGCGGCAAAGGACATTATAAGGTTTCAGTCCATATTTTCAAAGAGCCTTAACTGTAACCCAACATCAACTTACCCAACATTGCATCGCGCTCTTGTTTCAGTCCATATTTTCAAAGAGCCTTAACTGTAACCTTTCGTTCCATGCTCACAAACCGGGATCCTCTCTCTCGTTTCAGTCCATATTTTCAAAGAGCCTTAACTGTAACCTGCTCGTCCAGGTCGATAATCCTCCGGTCGCTCAGTTTCAGTCCATATTTTCAAAGAGCCTTAACTGTAACATGCCAGGGTTGGCTTCGTAACATATCCGCCAGTTGCAAAGGTTTCAGTCCATATTTTCAAAGAGCCTTAACTGTAACGGTAACAGGGCTAGGTGATCAGGTATCATGTGCCTTACGTTTCAGTCCATATTTTCAAAGAGCCTTAACTGTAACGCAAGAAAGCGGAACTGAAAAACTATGCAATCGGCAGTTTCAGTCCATATTTTCAAAGAGCCTTAACTGTAACCACCATCGGCATCAAGAACACCTTGCCCTGGCACCGTTTCAGTCCATATTTTCAAAGAGCCTTAACTGTAACTTTGGCTCCCGGTTCGTGATCAGCCACTCTTTGATGCGTTTCAGTCCATATTTTCAAAGAGCCTTAACTGTAACAAGTAGTAACAAGTACAGGGCTCTTCGCTCTTTCTAATCCGAATTTTCAAAGACCTAAATAAATATGACTAAGAAAAAGTTGTAAAAGACCTCTACCTGTAATATGATTACACTATATGAGCTAAAAATCAAGAGAATTTTAGGGAGGGGATATGAATAAAAATGCTTTAGAAATTTCTCGTATCCATCCTGAGTATCAACCAGAAGAATCTACAAAATTACCTCTTGCTCAATTCAATCTTTTTACCAGAGAAGCAGAACCTGTTCCTCTTTTAATCGACAAGAATATCGTTGACGAAACATTTATCGATGAAGGAATTTCACTCATAAAAAGCGGCGATTCCTCACAAATAGTGTTATCGGGCTTCGGTATCTTCTTAAGCAAAAAAAGCGAACGCCTTATTGTAAAGAAAAGCAATAAAGTGATTTATGAATTCCCTTTCTTCCGACTTAATGAGGTTATTGTAGCGTCTCATGGAATCTCCTTATCTTCTGACCTTATCGAAGAATTATGCGAAAGAGGAATAAGGCTGAATTTCTTGACCAATAGCGGTAAACCTTATGCAATGCTTTCATCTCCAATGCTTTCCGCAACAGTTCTATCGAGAAGGGAACAAATTCTTGCCTTTAATGATAAAAGAGGGCTTGAATTTTCAAAAGTTGTTGTAGAGGGAAAAATCAGAAACCAGGAGAAACTTCTGAGGTATTTTGGGAAATATATTAAATCAACAGATAATGACAGATTTGATAGAATTGAAAAAATTGCTGAAAGGCTTAAAGGTATCAACGACCAAGTGAAAGACATCCACGGAGAAAACATTGAGGAAGGAAGAGGCAATTTATTGGCTGTCGAGGGTATTTCCGGCAGACTATATTGGGATGCTGTCAAAGAAATCATCGGCGGAAAAGTTGAGTTTTTTGGACGTGAAACAAGAGGGGCGATAGATGCAGTGAACTCCCTATTAAATTACGGCTATGGGATTCTGTATTCGCATATTTGGGGTGCGGTTATAAATGCCGGCCTTGAGCCTTTTGCCGGTTTCCTTCATGTGGATAGACCGGGCAAACCTTCTCTTGTTTTAGATTTGATTGAGGAATTTCGTCAACCTATGGTTGATAAGATAGTAATTGCGCATATCAATCTTGGAGAGTCCGTCGAGATTAAAAACGGCCTCCTTGAAGCTGAAACAAGAAAAATAATTGGAAATAAAATTATCGAGCGATTAGAAGCACAAGAAGCTTTTGAAGGCAAAAGATATAAAATCAGGTCAATTATTCAGATGCAAGCCAGAAACCTATCAGCTTTTTTGAGCGGCAAGAGAGAATACAAAACATTCAGATTTAAATGGTAAGCGATGGAAGAATATACCGTTTATCTTTTTTATGATATAGAAAATGATGGTATTCGTAACAAAATAGCAGAAACCTGCAAAGACTACGGACTTGAGAGAATTCAATTTAGCGGCTTCTCCGGTATTTTGGCTAAAAATAAAAGAGAGGAACTTTTCCTTAAACTGTCCTCTTTAATCAGCAATAAAGCTGGAAAACTCCTCATGCTACCTGTCTGCGAAAGGGACATCAAAGCTAAGAAAGAAATAATACAAGAGAGAGCAAGTGATTCGGCTCAGGGTTAGCGACCTCAAGCAATATATCTATTGTCCGAGAGTTGTCTTCTATAACTATGTCATGCCTGTCGAAAAAGTTACAACCTTCAAGATGGAATATGGGAAAATAGCAGAAGATAAGATAGACAAACTGGAAGGCAGAAGAAAACTCAAAAAATATGGCATATCAACCGGTGTAAAAGAGTTTCATAAACAATTGTATTCTAAAAATCTTGGTCTATCAGGCAAAGTGGATTTACTGATTAAAACTGCTGACGCTTATTACCCTGTGGATTTCAAATACACAACCTCCAAACCACATAAAAACCACCTTTACCAACTTTTGGGTTATGCCATAATTCTTGAGGACATATTCAATTTTCCTGTTGATAGGGGCTTTATATATTTAATTCCTCAGGAAGATGCGGTTGTTTTTGATTTAACGGATGACTTAAAGACGTATACTAAAAATCTGCTTGAGGAAATTCGAAATATGGTATCATCGCAACAACTTCCGCCGCCTGTAGAGTCAAAGAACAAATGTTTAGACTGTGAATTCCTCAACTTCTGCGGGGATGTATTTTAACCGTTCAAACCATTCACTTTACCCTCCCCCCTGCTGTTGAATGGTCAACCCTTCCCGGACTTGTCTCTATATGTGCATCGGCAGAGGCAAGGAGCATATTCTGAAAATCCCCAGCGCCGATGAAGTAATCCCTGCATCCAGCATAAATATTTGAGCGACTGAATTGTTAAAGTGTAAGGGTTGCAAGAAGTTTTTTGCGATTTTTGACCGGCAACGTCGCCGGCCTGTGTTACAATAAATGACACTATGCGAGCCGCTGCCATTGATGTAGGTTCAAACACTCTCAGGCTGCTCATCGGTGATGTTCATGGCAATGCCTTATCCCGTATACACGCTGACCGGGCAATCACCAGGCTTGCTGAGGGAATCAGGGATACGGGTATCCTGAGGCAAGAGAATATGAAGAAATCCTTGTCCGTTGTGAAAGACTTTTCCCGTTCCATCGCCAAATATGGCGTGACGAGGGTGAAAGCGGTGGGTACCAGCGCCCTCAGGGACGCCCGAAACAGCCGTGAGTTTCTTGATATGGTCTTTCGGGAGACAGGAATGGGGATTAAGGTCATCTCAGGCACCAGGGAAGCGGAACTGACGGTCAAGGGAATACTCATGGGAGTAAAAGAGAGGGATAGCGTTTCGCTGATTGTTGACATTGGTGGGGGGAGCACGGAATGGATACTCTGCAAGAACCGTGAATCTTTCGCGTGCGGTTCCCTGCGCATGGGGGTAGTGAATCTCTTTGAGAGGTTCATAAAAACAGATCCCCCATCCCCTGGCGATATTTCATCCGTCAACAGGGAGATCGATGCACACCTCCTGCCCCTGAAGCGCAAGATCACGGAACAAGCCCTTTCCGTGAAAGACTTTATGGGGACAGGGGGCACAATCACCACCCTGGCATCCATGGACCTCCAGTTAAAAGAGTACGCCCACGAAAAAGTGCATATGCATAAAATTCCCCTCCCGAGACTTTCCCTGATAAGGGACATACTCGTATCGCTGCCTCTGCACAGAAGACGGGAAGTCAGGGGCCTCGAACCGGAAAGGGCTGACTTGATTATCCCGGGCATTCTGCTTACAATTAAACTCATGGATCTTGGCGGGTTCCCTGAAGTCTTCGTGAGTGATTACGGACTGCTTGAAGGGCTTATAAAGGAGATGAACGATGAAAACAGTGTTTGATAGACCGAAGAGCCTGAAGCCTGCGCCATTCAGGTACTGTCCGGGGTGCGGACACAGCCTCATCCACAGGCTTATCGCGGAGAGCATAGACGCCCTCGGGATACGGGAAAGGGTGATGGGGATAGCGCCGGTTGGGTGCGCGGTCTTTGCCTACGATTATTTCAATTTCGATATCCTCGAGGTCGCCCATGGAAGACCGCCGGCAGCGGCTACGGCAATGAAACGGGTTTTACAGGACAGGATTATCTTTTCCTACCAGGGTGACGGCGATCTGGCGGCCATTGGGACAGGCGAGATCGTACACGCAGCGGCAAGGGGGGAGAACATTACCGTGTTCTTTGTCAATAACGCGACCTACGGTATGACCGGCGGCCAGATGGCGCCCACAACGCTCCTTGGACAGAGGACCACCACGACCCCCATGGGGAGAGAGGCGGTTCATGCAGGATATCCTCTTCGCGTGTCGGAGATGCTCGCCACCATCGACGGCGCATCACTTATCGCTCGAACCTCGGTGGATTCCACAAAGAATCTGCTGAAGACGAGGATGCTCATCGAGAAGGCTTTCAGATATCAGATGGACGGCAAGGGGTTCAGTCTGGTGGAGATACTGTCGCCCTGCCCCACAGACTGGGGTCTGTCCCCGGAGGATTCGATGAAATGGATACAGTCGGATATGATGTCAGTTTACAAACTGGGCATCCTGAAAGACAAATTTTCGGAGGAAGGTTGAAAGAAGTCAGGATACTGGTGGCGGGGTTCGGAGGGCAGGGGGTTCTCCTCCTGGGAAGACTCATCGCCTACGGTGGAATGCTGGAGGGCAAAGAGGTCACCTGCTTCCCTTCCTACGGCGCAGAGATGCGCGGAGGAACTGCCAACTCAACGGTAATTGTTTCGGATGAGATGATAGGCTCCCCCATTGTGGGAAACCCCGATATTTTCATCGCCATGAACGAGGCGTCCCTGAAACGGTTCCAGTCGAAGATCAGGATGAATGGGCTGCTGATATTTGATTCTTCCCTGATAAAGTCACCGGAGATAAGACACGACATATCCGCCGTCGATATACCTGCAACCGTGATCGCCGCATCCATAGGGGGGAAAGAACCGTCCCATAAAGCTGCGCTTTCCGCCACTCAGGTGAGGTCTGCCAATATGGTTATGCTCGGCGCCCTCCTGGCCGAGACGGGGATACTGAAGATGGAGAGCGTGATGAACGCCCTGGAGAGGTTAACGTCGGCAAAGAGCAAAAAAACCCTGGATGGCAACAAAGAGGCCATCAGGAGGGGGATACAGCACATTGAAGATAAGAAAAGCAAAGATCGCTGATATAAAATCCATTCACCGGCTGATCAACGAGTTCGCAAAAAAAGGGGAGATGATACCCCGTTCCCTGAATGACCTCTACGAGAATATACGGGACATCTTTGTCTGTGAAGACCGGGGAGAGATAAAGGGGGTCTGCGCCCTCCATATATTGTGGGAGGACCTGGCAGAGATACGGTCCCTCTCTGTCAAGCTCGCCTCCCAGGGAACCGGCATCGGCAGGCGGCTGGTGAGCGCCTGCGTGAAAGAGGCGGAAAAGCTCGGCATCAGGAAGATCTTCGCCCTCACCTATCACGCCGACTTCTTCAAAAAGATAGGATTCTCAGAAATTGATAAATCAGAGCTTCCCCAGAAGATATGGGGCGAGTGTCTGAGATGTCCGAAATTCCCTGAATGTGATGAAACCGCGGTCATACGGGTAATGGGGGGAAAAACAGCCTGACGGGTCACAGTTCCTTCATCACGATCTTTATGTATGCCCTTGCCCTTAACTCTTCAATGTGCATCTTGAGCTGGTTGTTGATCTCCTGCTCGGTGAGGTATTCCTCGATCTTTTCCCTCACCTCTTCATAGACAGCGCCTTTGAACTCCGACAGGTGGCTGTTGTAAAATTCCTTCACCGCGTCCTCTTTGATCCTTATGAGGGACCTCACCTTCAGTTCTATATATTCATTGATCAGTTCGTCGTCTGTCTTTGCCTCAACCTTCAGTTTCCGCGCCTCCTTCAAAAGGACGATCCTGTTTATATAGGTATTCAGGACCTCTGCCCTCGAAATGTCGGGCTTCACCTTTCTGTTCTTTTCATATAGCTCCTCGAATTCCCTCAGAGTAATCGCCCGGTCATCTACAAAGGCAACAACCCTGTCGATGAGCTCGGCGCGAGAAACCGTCAGGAGTGAAGCGTGAAGAGTGAACAGTAAAAAACAAAAGATAAGGATACGTTTCTTACCTGAAATTGTAACGCGACGCACTCTCCGCGCCTCCGCGTCCCCGTTTCTCCGTTTCATAATGGATGGCATTTCACTCATAACTCATAACTTATCACACTCATCACTTTTTATTAGAATGCCTGTCCGATGCTGAAGTGTATCTCACTATGGCTTTCCCCCAGCGCTCTGTTAAGTTTGTATCCGTAATCCACCCGAAGGGGCCCCACAGGTGTGCTGTATCTCAGCCCCAGCCCCGCTGCATATTTCAGGGACGGGTTCATTTCGCTTGTCTTCTGCCAGACGTTGCCTCCGTCGAGAAACGTGACAATGCCTATGCCCTTTCCCAGGGACGTTCTCAGCTCAAGGTCGGCCAGCAAAAAGGCATTGCCTCCGGTGGGATTGCCGGCTACGCCCTTTGGTCCCAGCATATCCTGATTGTAGCCTCTCACCGTATTTCTTCCCCCCAGGAAGAACCTCTCCACAAGGGGCAATTCATCAGTGGCGCCAAAACCCTTGGCAGCCCCGCCCCTTAAGGAAATCGCCAGAACAAACCGCTCCGAGAGTGACCTATAGTGGTTAACGTTAAACGACGCCTTGGCAAAATCGGTCTCGGATAAGAGGTACTTTGTTGCCGCCTTCACTGCTACCCCTGCAAGAATACCCTGCCTGGGATCGAAGGGATTGTCCCTGGTGTCATAGATGATTCCCGCCCTGATGCCGCTTATGGCAAGGGTCCCGGTATCCCCCTTTGTAAGCACGACATCCGGCTGCACATCAACGGTATTCACAAGGGAGAACTCGTAGTAGAGTTCACCTTTAACGGTTTCGCTCAGCTTCTTTTCGAATCCGGCCGTAGCGGTATGCCGCTTCAATTTGTAGAGTATTTCGCCCGTATCGATATTCCTCTCCTTCCTGTTCTCATATAAGAGGAGCGCTCTGAAGGGCGTGGGCCTGTTCAAAAACCACGGGTCATAATAATTGAGGATGTAACGCCGCTCAAGGGAGCTGAGCTCTATTCTAAAGGACCCCTGCCGGTTCATCCCGAAGAGATTCCGGTAGCCGATGTCGAGGAATCCCCTATACTTCTCGAAGTCACCGTACCCCACTCCAAACTCCACCGCCCCTGCGTTGCCTTCCTTCACCGTAACGAGAACGTCCCTCCGGGAGTCGTATTTATCCAGGGGTTCCACCGTGACATCTGCAAACAGACCGAGCTTGTATAACTTCTGCCTCTCCTTCATCAACTGGCTTTGATTAAACGGCTTGCCCTCCCTGTGGAGAAGTTCCCGCTCCACCACCACTGTTTTTGTCCTTTGATTGCCCAGAATGATGGTCTTTCCGAAAAATTCCGGCTTCCCTTCATTGATCTCAAAGGTTATCTTTGCGCCCTGTGGTTCCAGCTCCCTTTTCGTATCCACATTAATCGAAACAAAACCCCGCTCCAGGTAGAGGTCGATTATCCGGTACCGGGCCTCATAGACATCGACCTCGTTATACGGATCGCCCACTTTTATCCCTGCCGCCTTCCGGAGTTCCTCCAAAGGGACAGACTGCGCTCCGGTGATCTCTACGGCGCTCACCGTTGTCTTGTTCCCCTCAGCTATGACAATATGGATATTTGCTACGGAATCTTTTATCTTTACCTCAGGTTCCTGCACCTCTGCTGTCAGGTAGCCCAGGGCATTGTAGAATTCTCCCAGCGTCTCTCTGTCAAAGAAGAGTGAATCAGGGTTGTAAGCACCACCCTCCTTCAAAGACATGATCTCCTTGAGGTTCTTCTCAGGGAGGGTAACGCCGGAAAACCTTACCGAACCCACCTTCACCATTTCTCCTTCATAGACAAAAAAATGAATGTTAATGGTATCCTTCTCCGTCGTCACCACCGGAGCAATCTGGACAAAGGGATATCCCGCAGCATGATACAGCGCTGAAATCTTTGCCGACGCCTCCTCCACAAGGTCGTCCCTGAAATCGCCGGCATCAAAAAAAGGCATCTCTTTCATGAGGTCCTTACTCCCTATGGCGCTGTTGCCTTCAAAGGATATGCTGAGCTTTCTGCCGGGGTTGACCGTAAGGTCAAGCGTGCTGTTATGAAACCGGTACGGCCCCACCACGGGGTTAAAATACCCCTGGTCTTTATAATATTTTTTTATCCTCTCCACGTCTGACTTGAGCTGGAATTGATCGTACACGTCTCCCTCGGAAATCTTCATGACGGACTTTACCTCTTCTTCAGGTCCCTGTATTTTGATCCTCCGGATCAGTTCGGGCTGTCCTTCATTCACAGTGACAAGGAGGTCCACCCTGTAGGGCTCTTTTGCTCTCTCGATCTCTATGGCTGCCTCTGCCCGGGGGAAACCCCTTTCCGAAAGATCGTGTCTGAGCCCCTTTATCGCCTCTTCCAGGAGGTCATATCTCATCACCTGACCTTCCTTGAAGGAGAAAAAATGCCTTATCTCCCGGGCTGAAAGGGCTGTGTTGCCCGAGATACGGACCTTCTTTATCACGTCCCTTTCCCTCACTATGATCTTCAACGATGCCTCTCTCCCGTTGCCTTCTCCCCCCGGGTCTTCTGCGTACACCTCGATATCCTCGAATATCCCCTTGAGAAAGGCACGCTTTATTCCATCGGTCACCTTTGCGGGATTGACCGTGTCCCCGGCCTTAAGATCGAGAAGGTAGAGGAACTCGGCTTTACTTATGGAAGAGAGGCCGTCAATGGTGATATCCTTTATTATTCTATCGGGGGTCATTGCATCTGTCGGCGGGGAGTTCACAAGAAATATCAATGTGAGCTGTATCATCAGAAGGACGGAAGAGCGGAGGCCCTTGAAGAAAAATTTAATCGGGGTCAGGGTTAACCAGCCGTGAATGATGTTGAGAGTATTCACAACAAACTTATCCATATTCGGGAATAAAACGGCTTTTTTAAATTTTTCTGAAAGGGTCTCGGCGTGGCAGAACATAGGTTTCCTCACTTGAACTCGAACCTGAATTTAATGTCGCCGCCGATGCTGCCTACTTCATCCCTCACACCTATGAGAGATACGTTTCTGCTCAGGAGATACTCCAGCTTCAGCACATTGCTCTCCGCTGTGCCGACTGCAGAGGAGTAAGTCACAAACAGCCTGTCGCCCAGGAGCCTCTTCGAAGCCGTCACCCGGGGGGTAATGGTTCCCGTGCTCTTCGACACATAGCTGTCCACTTCCAGCCTGTCGAGACCGGCGATGGTCCTCAGTCTCTCTTCAAGGACGTCCTGCACCCTGCCGGCGAGGAACGATGTTGCTGCTCCCGCGCCGATTCCCCCTTCTATCCCTTTCAATTCCTTGCCGAATCTTCCCACAGTGAGAAGACTGAGGATGTCCATCTCATCAAGGGGAGGGTCCGAGACAAGGGCCAGGTTGAAATGTTCTTTCTGGCCTTCCAGATTCAGCCTTATGTTGTATCCCTTAACATTGGTTTCTGCCACCACCTGCAGCACAGGATTTATCCTTCTCGGGTCGGAAAAATCAGCGCTGGCATTGATCAGTCTGAACTCGTTATTCCTGAAATACACGGTCCCCGTCTTTGATTCCACCCGCCCAAGAAGGACGGGATGGGAGACGGTTCCCCTCAGTACCAGATCAACTTTCAATGCCGCCCTGGCAATGTTATTGTCCACCACGATATTCTCGGATCCATGCACCCTGACATTTAACGCGGCCTTCTCCAGCGCCCCTAATTCACCCCTCGGTTTTTCCTTCGGCTTTGCCTTGAGCATCAGGCTTTTCCATTCAACCCGTTCCCGGTATTTGGCCCTGTTTATCTTCACATCGCCGCTTATGGTCTGGGCATCGAGGGTGCCGCTGTAAAGAATATTCCCATCAAAGTTTACAGGAAACTCCCTTGACACATTGCCTCCCACGCCGGTCAATGAGGAATCGAGATAGAACCTCTTCATCTTAAATCTCTGGAGGTAGGCAACACCCGATATGTTCACATCTCCTCCCCCTGCCTTTCCCGAGAGCTTCTGTATGACGATCCTGTCCTCATCCATGTAAACATAGCCGTTAATGGCGCTGATGCGGTAGGGGATATCTTTCACGCCGAACACTGCGTTCGAAACGGTCACACCGCCATTGAGCTTCGGATTATCCCACTTCCCGGTGAGGGAAAAAACCAGTCCCGCCTCTCCTCTGACAATGTCGATCCTCTTCCAAAGACCCTTCAGGGGGGAAAGCGCTGTACTGCCTTCCATGACAAGGTTATACCCCCTTCCTACCTCGACATCTCCTTCAACCTTAAAGGAAGTCGTCCCGCTCCTCATCTTCACGGTCGAAAGAGCGATTTTTCTGTCCTTCACCTCAAACCGTATGTCAGAATCGTTGGAGAAACTGTACCCGTAAAGGGTCACGTTCAACTGGTTAATGGCTGCTTCAGCGGAGAAATGGTTTCTGTCCCCTGTCATCTCCGCATATCCCTTCATGTTGATGAGCAGGTCTTCAGGAATCTCCCTGAGGAAAGCGGCAACGAGGAAATCGTATCTTCCGGATTTCATATCCAGCCGGGCCGTCCACGGGATATCACCCCCGAGGTTCGCCTTCCCGCTCAAAGTCGTCCTGCCATCAAGAAGCGCGGCATCAAGGAGCAGCACTCTGTCCTTAACTGATGCCCTTATTTTCCCGTCTCCCAGAGAGGAGTCCCTGAATTTTCCCCCGTGCACCGTTGCGTCAAGCTCCATCCTGGGGTCATCAAGGGTTCCCTTTCCCTCTGCCTTCACGCTTACATAGGCATCTGACGGTGATCCCCTCAGCGGGATATCCTTGAGAAAAAGCCTGCTCCCTGATGCGGAAAAACTGAACCGGTCGTCATGGGTCACGCTCCCCTTTCCTGTCAGGAGAGAATCGCCTTTCTTCAGAAGGACATCCTCAACAATGAGGGTATCGTAATCGTATGAATAGGAGAGAGCAGCCGAATCCAGTGGAATCCTGCCCAGAGCGCCGTTTTCCATTCGGGCAGTTCCCTTGAACAAAGGCTGCGGACCGTGACCGGTGATGCTGAGGACTGTATCGAACTTTCCCCCGGGCTGGGGTTTCAGGGGCTTCTTATAAATTACTTTTAACGCTCTTTCCAAATCAGCATTCTTCATCGAGACAGAAAGGCCGTAAAGGGGCTTCTTCAAATCAAAAAGTTCTTTGCCCTCCGGAAATTTGACGCTGCCTTTCATCACGATGGTTGCACGATGGTCAGACTGCATTCCATTTCCGGCTTGGGAACCAGCCACTGCGAAAAGTTCTTTCAACTCCAAAAGGTCTTTCCTGTAGCGCAGGTCACTCATTACATCCCCGAGCACATATTCCCCGTAGGACGCGGAGTGAAGCTTCACCTTGCCGGTGATCACGGGATTGTCAAATTTCCCTGTTAACGTCCCGGAGAACTCTCCGGACCCGGTCAGTTCGTGAAGGTAAGGCAGCGTGACATCCGTCAGGTCTGCCGTCTTGCCCTGGAGGGTGAGAGACAGGTCTGATGCCTTCAGGTCAACCGTGCCTCCGAAGTTCATAACCGACTTGTCGGTACTGGCCACGGATTCCGAGAGGGTGATCACGTCGTTCCGGACGCCAAAGGACCCCTTCACTTTTCTTATCCTTCCCAGAATATCGGCGCCCCTGCCGGCGCTCTCATAGGAATACCATCCTGAAGGATCAAATCTCGCCCCTTCAGTACTCAGCTCACCCCTCACCTTTCCCCTGGAAATCCCGGGATCCCATCCTATCAGCTTAAAAGCAGCAGGGCTGTCCACATCAGAAAAAGCCACCTTCAGGGAGTAATATTCTTCTCTGGTCACTGAGAGTGTTGCTTCGGCATCGGCACGTCCGTTATACAAGACGCCTTTCCCCTCTGTGAAATATAACCTCCCCTCCCTGTAATCAACATTGCACCTGAGATCATCCACAGCAATGTCAAAGAGGTTCCCCTTCTGCAGCCTGGCCTTCGCAGCGCCGGTGATCCCGCTTAACGGCCCTTTTATGGATCCCGTAAAATCAACGAGGCCCTCCACCCGTTCCTTCACCTCAAGCAGTTCCATCAGCGTCTCGATATAAAAGTCTCCTTTAAGCTTCACGTCCACAGCGGACCGGAGGGGGTCATCGGTGAGGAGATGAATAGTGCCCTTTGCAGAGATCTCCCCTTCACCCCGCTGTTTCAGAGAGAATATTTTTTTGAAGGAATCCACCAGCAGCGAGAAGCCCAGTTGCAGGTCTCCGTACAGACCGCGGGACGTCTTTGCCTGTGCCTTCTCCCTCGTGGGAAAAAGTCCGCTGGCGGTTATTTTCGAACCAGAAAACCCGATCTGCAGCCCTTTCACCTCTACGGCATCACTCCTTATGGCAAGTGCGCCCTTGATCTCGCCCTTTAATTCGGGCCAACCCTTGATGGATGCGGAGAGCTCCTTCATAATGAAATTAATCCGCGGAACCGGGCGTTTCCTGACAACAATCTCCTTTGGGTTCAGGACGGCCTCAACACCGAATCCCCTTCCCTGAAAAGACATGCCCTTGTAGCCAAAGGCAAACGCGCCGTTATCCAGTGCAATGGCCCTTACCACAACCTTTATCGGCGCCTTTCTTTCCATATCGAGATATTTCTTAACGTTTGCCGCGATCTCTTCCATCTGGAAAGCATCAGCGCTTATGTGAGGCTCCCTCACTACGAGCCTCCTCAGGACAAGTTCCTTCCTCAAGAGCCCTGAGAGCTCTACGTACCCCTTCACCCGGGGAATGTGCGCAATCTCGGCGCCCTTGTCAAAGACCTTAATCTCCTTGGCCTCGATAAAAAGGGGAAAGATGTTCACGTATATCTTCTCCGCCATTATCTCTTTCCCGGTGGCAACAGAGAGTTCAGGGAGAATGAGTTTCTTGAGCATGTTGGATACGTGGGGTCCCCTGAAAAAAATGAAGACAGAGACCACCGCCGTCACCACCGCAGCAAGGACCAGTATTTTCTTTATCGTAATCTTTCCCATAATGCCATGAGCAGTTCGGTCACGCCTTCTCCCTCCATCTTGCCTCCGTCCTTCTGGATGGAGAAGATGTCATGGGCCAGACCTGACTCGGTATTTATCCTTGCTGATATTATATCAATACCCATATCGTGCATGAGGCTCGTGGCGTCATACAGGAGTCCCAGCCTGTCACCGGCAAAGAACTCAAGGATGCTGCACTCTCCCGAGGTCTCGTTGTCCAGTTCGACAAAAGGGACATACCTCCCGTAGAACCCGGGAATTCCCGCAGATTCCGTCCGCATCCCCCTGCCGCCCCTTATCTTCGCAGCGCGTCCTTCCACCAGGGCCCCTCTGAGATTCCCCTCAAGACGCTCCGCAATCCCCTCCCACCAGAGTTCCTCCCAATTCGAGATATGGACCCTGTCGATGACCAGGCCGTTCGTGCCGGTGTATACCCTTGCCCTGTAGATGCTCATGTCCATGGAAGAGAGCACGCCTACGATCTTCGAAAAAAGTCCGGGGCTGTCCCAGGCTCCCACCGTAATCTCCGCAGTCCCTCCGGCAGTCTCATCCACCTTCAGCCCGAAGTTCCTTCCGGTCACTTCCCGTGAAAGCCGGTAATCGGCGAATATCTTTTCAGGCGGCGTGGAGAGGAGATACCGCTCCGGCATGATCGAGAGAAAGCGTCTCACTTCTTCCTTGTCTTTGTCGGAAAGGGAAAGCATCCTGCTTATGTGCTCATGCCCCTTTTCCGAAAACCCTTCAAGATACCGCGAAGCGGTCTCATAGAGTTCCCTGAGAAGATACCCCTTCCAGTCGGTCCAGAAGTCGGGGCTCACCGCTGCCATATCCGCATAGGTGAGGAGATAAAGGGAATCGAGGTTTTCCCTGTCCGCGACCTCGTCAGCCAGTTGCGCAATGACCTCCGGGTCCTCGGTCTCCCTTTTAAATGCCACGGTGGATATCAGAGTATGGTTTTTCACGAGAAACTCTATCCTGTTCCTCATCTTTATATCGATGTTGAACCGCTCCATGATGTTCTTCATCTCCATGTAGCCTTCTCCCTCGTGAAACCGTTCTGCATCGTCGTCGGGAAACCTGCTGTCCCTGGTAATTCCCCTTTTCCCGATGTCATGGAGAAGGAGGGAAAGGAAAAGGGCTTCCTTATGCCTTATCTTCCGGTATACGGCGGAAAGATGTTCCAGGTTCTTGTACTTGGTGCCTCCCAGTTGTTCCAGCCGTTTGACTGCACGCAGACTGTGCTCGTCAACAGTATACCGGTGGTACGGTTCATACACCACGAGGAAACTCAGCGCGCCGAACTCAGGGATGAACCTTGCGAGGACGCCGCATCGATGCATCTCGTTCAGTGTCTCGTAGACCCTGTTCCCTCTGATGATATCCATAAACCGTTCAATGGCCTTCGGCGAATTCCGCGCTTTCCTTGTAATGCGGAAGAGGTTTTTCTTGATGTCCGCCCTCAGCCGGGGGCTGAGCCTCTTCCCTGCCTTTGACATCACGGAAAACGCCTCCATAAGAGCATCGGTATTCGTTGAGATGTCGCGGGTCGAGACGATCCTGTCTTTGGAGATCGAGAAATCCGGCGTTACCGCCTTCTTTGTGACGGACAGGGGTAAATGGACGTAGGGCAGGCTGCATATATCCAGGGCATAGGATGCAATATCATGAATAAGGGAAGTCTTCAGGTAGAGATACCTCATGAACCTCTCAGAAGCGAAGAACCTCCTGGAGGCCTTGAAACGGAGCATTTCCGCAACGGGTTCATGGAATTCAAAGGAAAGGGTCTCGTTTTTCCGCCCGCTGAGGAGATGAAGACAGAACCTGACCTTCAGCAGAAAATCGTATGCCTTGCGGAGACGGTGCACGTCATAGGACGTGAGGATACTGGTGAGTTCGTCAAAATGCCGTATCCGGAAGGCAACGCTGGCGAGCCAGAAAACCGCGTGGGCATCCCGCAGTCCTCCCTTCCCTTCCTTCACGTTGGGTTCGAGCATGAATACGGAGTCTCCGAACTTCCTGTAGCGGTCCTCCACCTCCCGGAGTTTTTCGGTGACATAATTTTTCTGGTTCCGGAACGCCACCTCAGGATAGACGCTCTCTCTGAAATAGTGGTAGAGGGCCGTATCCCCTGCGATATGCCGGTGCTCAAGCAGGGACGTTCTTGTCCGGACGTCCTTTTTCGCCTCGGTGATACAGTCGTCCGGGGTCCTGAAAGAATGGCTTATATTGAGGTTCGTATTCCAGAGACAGTAGAGCAATTCCCTCGCCTCTTCGGAAGCAGACCTGTCTCTGGCAAAGAGCATGATGTCAACGTCGGAAAACGGCGCCAGTTCCCCCCTGCCATACCCCCCGACGGCAATAAGGCAGATCTTCGACGCCTCAGGACGGGACCGGGTGGCGGAATTGAAAACATCCTTGACGATGGAATCTATCCTGTCTGTGTAGAGGGAGGTCAACTGCCTTCCGTCATATCCTTTATCCAGAAGTTCACAGAGTTCGTTTCTCTCCATATCTCCTTAACCGGTATTATACGGATTCTCCTGGTCTTCAAGCCAGTCTAAGGTCCGTGGCATCCATTTGGGGCTGGAGGGCGGTCTCTTCATGGTCGGTGTGGGTGGGGGGCGTATCAAAATGGCAAGCGGCGTGTGCGATGACGGGATTCTTCCACAACGATAACAGCGCCTTCTTCCAATGTCTTCCCTGACAATGCCAAAACTTCGCCGAAATCAAGGTCGAACGTCAAAATTGCGCGTCGTTCCGCTGTGGCCTTCTCGAAAATTGCTCCATTCGGCAGGCGCTGTAGCCCTTCATCTCTGAGGTGCACTGCGTCATGCCCCTCGGAAAGCAGCCACTGCACAACACGGTGGGCGACCCCCCCCAGGCAATTACTTCCGGTGAATATTTTCCCCACAGTTTTTGTACCAGAATTCGACAAATTGAAGCGTATTCTCGTTATAGAAGTCGATTGATATTTCAACATCCGCTTTCCACAGATGCGGCTTATCAGCATTTATCGGCATCTTCCCCCGTTTGAATCCTAACCGCACGTTGGAAGTAATCTATACATTTTATCGTAACTTCTCAATTCGCCTCATCTCCTTCTCCTCAGAAAATCCCTGGGCTTTCCCGCCCCCTTGTGCGGACCTACAAGGCCGTCCTCTTCCAACAGCTCCATGATCCTCGCCGCTCTGTTATATCCGATCCGGAACCTCCGCTGAATGGAGGATATGGACACCTCCCCCATGGAGTCAGCGAATTCCACGACCTTCTGGTACACGTCATCCCTCTCGGCGGAGATATCATCGTGGTCGGGCTCTTCAACAGCAATGGACTCGAAGAGAGCATAGTCAGGCGCTCCCCGGGCAGTGATGAATTCAGTGACCGCCCGTATCTCATCCTCGGTCACAAGGGCGCCGTGAATCCTGACTATCCTCTTTCCCGGAAGCATAAGGAGCATATCCCCCTTGCCCAGAAGCTGTTCCGCGCCCTGGGTATCGATGATGGTACGTGAATCGATCCTTGAAGTGACATGGAAAGATATCCTCGCAGGGAAGTTCGCCTTGATCACCCCGGTAATGACATCCACCGACGGCCTCTGGGTTGCGAGGATGAGGTGTATGCCCGAGGCCCGTGCCATCTGGGCAAGCCGCGCAATGGAATCCTCAACCTCGTTGGCAGACGCGAACATGAGATCAGCCAGTTCATCGATGAACACCACAATATAGGGAATCTGTTCCTCGTCACGGACCATCCTGTTGAAGGCTTCTATATTCCTGACCCCCTTTTCCGCAAGGAGCCTGTACCTCCTCTCCATCTCGAAGACCATCTTTCTCAGGGCCTCTGCCGCTTCCTTTGCCCCTGTTATCACCGGCGAGATGAGATGGGGGATATTTTCATATGAAGACAACTCCAGCAGTTTCGGGTCTATCATCAGCATCTTCACTTCCCTGGGCGTTGCCTTGTAGAGCATGCTCATGATCATGGAGTTGATGGAGACGCTCTTTCCCGCGCCTGTGGCCCCTGCCACAAGAAGGTGAGGCATCTTCAGGAGGTCCTCCACAACGGGGTTGCCGAAGATGTCCTTGCCAAGGGCAAGGGTAAGTTTGGAATAGCTCTTCTGGAAAATCTCAGACGAAATGATCTCCCGGATACTGACGGTTTCACGATTCTTGTTGGGAACCTCGATCCCCAGGACCGCCTTCCCAGGCATGGTGGATACCCTCACGCTCTGGGCCTTGAGGGAAAGGGCGAGGTCATCGGAGAGGGAGACCACACGGTTTATCTTCACCCCCGGAGCCGGCTCAAATTCATACATCGTCACCACAGGGCCTGAATGCACCTGGATCACCTTTCCCTCCACATCAAAGTCCTTGAGCTTTTTCTCAAGGAGGGTCGAACTGGAAAGGATCTCTTCCCTCGAGGGTCTCGTCGAAGTGAAGGTGGGAAGATTCAGGAATTCGATGCGGGGAAGTTCATATTCTCCCTTGGGGGCAGTCGCCTCCTTACGGAATAACGGCCTGTCTTCCTTCGGGAAAACTTTTTCCCGGATTATCTCCCTGTCGTGCACGATGATAGGGAGATCCTCTGTCTCGGTCTCGCCCTTCAGCATCTCCAGTGCCGGCGAAGGCTCACCCAGTATGATAGGTTCTTCAGCGGGAGATGCGACGATCTCATCTGTTTTTTCCTCAGGCTTTTTTGCCACGAGAGATTCGATGGAGACAGGGCTGAAGATGACGAGAGAAATGAGAAAAACAGCCAATGAGAATATATACGCGCCGGGGATGGAAACCAGGCCCTTGAGAAGGTCTGAAAGGTACAGACCGACAATGCCCCCTGACTTGCTCACAAGACCAAGGTGAAAGGTTGCGGTCATCAGGGAAGCAAGCATTGAAGCAGAAAGGATGAGGAGAAAGAGACCCAGGAGATAAATTCTGTGGAACTCCCTGCCCAGTAATCTCCTGATGCCATAAACGAAAAGGACGATGGGGAGAATATACGTGACCAGGCCGATAGAGGAGATCAGAAAATCAGCGATATATGACCCGATAATGCCGCCATAGTTCCTGGTGGGAAGAGTGGTAAACACAAACAGGGAAGAGTCCCACTCGGAATAGGTCACAAGGCTTAAGCCGATAAAGATACCGGCAAAAACCGATGCCACTCCTATGATCTCCTGCCTTATCCTCTTCAAACGCTCATTCATGTCTCAGTATTACCTTACAGTTGCATAAAAATTATAGAAAACCTATGCGAAACCTCGTGCAAAACGGCCTCCTGATTGGTTAAAATTAACATCACGACATGCAAAATCAACCAAACCAGGAGGCCACTGATAGTGAAA
>JAMCQB010000071.1 GCA_023382175.1 Nitrospirota bacterium
TGAAGGCGGTGGACAAGTTCGAGTACCGGAGAGGATACAAGTTCAGCACCTATGCCACGTGGTGGATCAGGCAGTCCATTACCAGGGCCCTTGCCGATCAGTCGCGGACCATCCGGATTCCGGTGCATTTAATCGATCTGAGGAGTCGTATCGTTAAAGCCTCGCGGGAGCTTTTGCAGGAACTGGGATATGAGCCCTGCGCAGAGGAGATCGCTGTTCGGGTGAATATCCCCGAGGAGAAGGTCAGGGCTATCCTGAGAATATCAAAGGAACCTTTGTCCCTGGAAGCGCCCGCAGGTGAGGATGAGGAAATCCACCTGAGGGATTTTATCGAGGACAAGACAACCCTCTCCCCCATTGATATCGTCATGAACGACGACCTGAAACATCACATTGAGCAGATTCTTTGCACGCTCAGTGCCAAAGAGCAGAGAATTATACGCATGAGGTACGGAATAGGGAAAGACGCCCCCCATACCCTCGAAGAGCTGGGAGAAGAGTTTGATGTTACACGGGAGAGGATCAGACAGATTGAGGTCAAGGCCATCAAAAAGCTGAAATATCCTGCAACGTGCATGTGGTTGAACGGGTTTATTACAGCATGAGCGGGTGTTCAATGCAGAGAAGAGTTTATTAAGAGCTTCTTCCCCCATCCCCTCCTCTACCTCTCATATACCCCATAGGTAGAGGGGGGGATCCCCCAAATACCCCGTCGGGTCGGTCTTCGCAGGGCACGCCTCAGTATTTCGAGAAATTTTGACCGGGGGACCTTTTTTGCGCCGAAACTCATGAGGTGTTCCGTGGTGACCTGGCAGTCAATGAGTTCGAAATCCCGCTGAACGAGATATTGGACAAGGTTCACAAAGGCGACCTTTGACGCGTCAGTCCTCCTTGTAAACATGGACTCCCCGAAAAATGCTCCTCCCAGGGCAACCCCATAAAGCCCCCCGGACAGTTCTCCCCTGTACCAACTTTCCACTGAATGGGCAACCCCAGAATCATGAAGTCTGCGGTAAGCGTCAAGCATATCCTGCGTAATCCATGTATCTCCGTCCTTTTTCCTGTGTACCTCAGCACAGTTTATGACGACCTGAGCAAAGGCCTTGTCCATGGTCACCTCATAGATCCCTTTCTTGATGGTCTGCTTCAGGCTTCTGGATATCTTGAGCTCCTCCGGAATGAGAATAAGCCGGGGGTCAGGAGACCACCACAGGATCGGGGAATCCTCTGAATACCACGGGAAGATGCCCATGGCATAGGCAAGCAAGAGACGTTCTTCACTGAGATCCCCTCCCACTGCCAGAAGACCATTTTCTTCAGCATATTCAGGGGGAGGGAAAATAATTTCATCGGTCAATCTGTAGATAGGCATGAAAAATTATACTGCGTGCTGCAGGATTAATGAAGAACCCTGCAGCTCAACCTAATGTCTGACATTTAAAAATCTTGTTCGCCGCGGCGAATCCGCTGGGGAGGATCGATGAATTGTGTTTATGAAGCATTCCGCCTTGTTCCCGTCTCGGACTGTTACAATCATCTATACTCAAACTTCAACCGGTCCTTGTTGAGGTCGATGCAGACTTCCCCGCCTTTCGCCAGTTTCCCGAAGAGAATCTCCTCAGACAGAGCATCCTTGAGCTCCGTCTGGATGAGCCTTCCCAGAGGCCGCGCTCCGTAACGGTGATCGAAACCCTTCTCCGCAAGCCAGCTCCTTGCATCACCAGAGATGACAATCCTGACTTTTCTCCCGTGAAGTTGGCTTTCCAGTTCTGAGATGAACTTGTCCACTATCCTCTTCATGATCTCCGGCGTCAACGGCCTGAAGGTGATAATGGCATCGAGGCGGTTCCTGAACTCAGGGCTGAAGAGCTTATTAATCTCCGTTCTCCCCTTTGCCTGGGCATCCATGCTCCTGTCCCCGAACCCGATGACATCCCTGTCCATCTCCTGTGAAGCGGCATTGGACGTCATGATGAGAATCACGTTGCGGAAATCCGCCTTTTTTCCGTTATTGTCGGTAAGGGTGGCATAATCCATCACCTGGAGGAGAATGCTGAAGATATCAGGGTGCGCCTTTTCAATCTCATCCAGCAGGAGGATGCTGTATGGATATTTCCGGATAGCATCGGTCAATAATCCCCCCTGATCAAACCCCACATACCCGGGAGGCGCTCCTATCAATCGTGCAACAGCGTGTTTCTCCATGTACTCACTCATATCAAAGCGGGTGAACTGGATGCCGAGAACAGCAGCCATCTGTTTCGCTATCTCGGTCTTCCCCACTCCCGTGGGTCCGGTGAAAAGAAAAGAGCCTATGGGTTTGTCCGGTGAGCCGAGCCCGGACCGTGCCCTTTTGATGGAAGAGACAAGGGACGTGATGGCGTCGTCCTGGCCGAACACCACCCGTTTCAGTTCATCTTCCAGAATCCTGAGCTTGTCCATGTCGGACGTGGAGATGGTTCTTGACGGGATCTTTGCCATCCGCGCAACCACCTTTTCGATCTCCCGGGGACCGATCACTCTCTTCCTTGTGTAAGAGGGAGAGAGTTTCAATGATGCGCCCGCCTCGTCAACAACGTCGATGGCCTTATCAGGCAAATACTTGTCGTTGATATATTTTGCAGAGAGCTCTGCCGCAGACTTCAAAGCGGCGTCAGTGTATCTCACCCTGTGGAAGTCTTCATAATATTCCTTTAACCCTTTCAGGATAGCGATGGTCTCCTCTATGCCGGGCTCCTGGATCTCGATCTTCTGAAAACGACGCGAAAGAGCCCGGTCTTTTTCAAAATAATTCTTATACTCCTCGTACGTCGTAGCGCCGATACATCTCAATCTCCCCGAAATAAGCGCAGGCTTTAAGATATTGGACGCGTCAAGGGAGCCGCCGCTGGTTGCGCCCGCTCCCACAATGGTGTGAATTTCATCGATGAAAAGAATGGCTCCGGGGATCTTTTCGATGCTCTTTATGGTGGCCTTCAGGCGTGCTTCAAAGTCTCCCCTGTACTTGGTCCCTGCCAGCAACCCGCCCATGTCAAGGGCAAAAATCCTGGTCCCTTTCAGCGCCTCGGGGACAAGGCCCTTATGGATCTTTAAGGCAAGCCCCTCCACAACAGCGGTTTTTCCCACCCCCGGTTCCCCGACAAATACGATATTGTTCTTTCTCCTTCTGCTGAGAACCTGGATGGTCCTCTTCAGCTCCCCTTCCCGGCCCACCAGAGGATCGATCCCCCCTTGTGCCGCCTTCTCCGTCAAATCCACGGCAAAAGTCTTGAGGGCATCACCCGTCGGTTTCTCTTCCCTGTCAGGATGGAGGGCTTCCCCCTCATCCTGTTCTTCCGCCTCTGGTTCGTCTGATATTTTTGCCATACCGTGGGAGATATAGTTCAAGACATCCAGGCGCGTGATGCCTTCTGCACGGAGCGCATGCACAGCATGGGAATCTTCTTCATAAAAGATGGCGGCCAGAACATCTCCGGCATCCACCTCTTCCTTCTCCGCCGACTGAACATGGTGCAGAGCTCTCTGAAGGACGCGATGAAACCCGATGGTCGGCTGCGGGTACGTGCCAGGATCAGCATTCACCTTTGGAACATTCTGCGCAAAAAATTCCTCGAGGGAAGATTTGACCCGTGAGACGCTTCCCCCGCACCGGGTAATAATCTCCACCCCCAGTTCGTCATGGACAACGGCGAAGAGAATATGTTCCACCGTGAGATACTCATGGTTGCGCGCCCTTGCATCCCGAACCGTGGCCTCTAATGTTAATTCCAACTCCTTGCCGATCATTCTTTCTCCATTATGCACATGAGGGGGTATCCCTTCCCGCGGGCAAGCTCATGCACCGTTGAAACTTTGGTCTCTGCAATATCCCGGGTAAAAACTCCGCACACCGCCATGCCCTTCTTGTGGACATTGAGCATGATCTGCGTTGCCTCTGCAGGCGGCTTGTGAAAAACCGTCTCCAGAATCCGGACTACAAAATCCATAGTCGTGTAATCATCGTTCAGGAGAAGAACCCGATACAACGCAGGGCTCTTCACTTCCCGCCGTGTCCTTACCTCAAGCTCTTCCCCTGTCTTCGCTCCATTCCTGCTCATTCTTTAGCCGTATCCAATGCCGCTTTTCTTCTTATTGTTATTTTACCAGATTCTCACGCACTCTGACTTCTGCAAGCTAATTATACTCGTCCAGAGGATAAGAAGGCCGCGTCTCGCACTCAAACATTTTTCCGGGATATGACAGATGAGAGAAAGCAGCTGCCAAATTCCGAATTGACAAGTATTCCTCTTTTATTTCTTAATATAAAAGGTATTGGTACTGTGCGGATACTGAGGGAATGGTTACCGTGGAAGTTGTGGAACGCGACCCGGCAGATCATCAGGAATAGCAGGGAAGGAGTTGATATGGACCGAAGAGAGTTCTTGAAATTGACCGCGATGAGCGGCATCGGGCTTTCCGTGACAGGGATGGACGGGATAGTTCCTTCCGCAGACGCATCTGAGAAGATCGACCTCGCTGTTGCTCATGGCGCTTCTCCTGCAATGATCACCAGGGCTGCCATTGATACCATGGGCGGCATAAAGCGATTCATCTCAAGGGGCGATGTGGTGGTGATAAAACCGAACATCGCGTGGGACAGGCTCCCTGAGCAGGCGGCGAATACGAATCCTGATGTCGTGGCAACTGTGGTAAAACTCTGCTTCGAGGCGGGGGCCAGGAAGGTGAAGGTCTTTGACCGGCCGGTGAACGACCCCAGGAGATGCTACGTCCAGAGCGGCATTGCTCCCGCAGCATCTGCTTTAGGTGCAGAGGTGAATTATGTCGACGAAAGGAAATTTAGGGAAAT
>JAMCQB010000111.1 GCA_023382175.1 Nitrospirota bacterium
TTATATAACAAATCAGCAATCCTTCAGGAGGCAGGCTGCATTTCTGTTGTCATTAACTCATCGCTACTCCTTTTTTATAAAGGGGATAGCAGATAGAAAAGTTTAAAAATTCTATGATGGAGATACTATGACAAAGAAGGATATGAAAATTGAAATCTATGACCCGGCAATGTGCTGTTCATCAGGTCTCTGCGGCCCTTCAGTTGATCCGGTGCTTGTGAAGGTGAACGATGCTCTGCTGGCATTGAAGAAGCAGGGAGTGGAAGTAGAAAGATTCAGCCTTGCACAGCAGCCAAAGGCATTTATGTCGAACAAGAAGGTTGCTGATTTGTTATATAAGAATGGTAAAAGCATGCTACCGGTTACTATGGTAAATGGAGAGGTTCTTAAAACAGGCGTGTATCCGTCCTATGAGGAGCTATGCAAAGCCTTAGGCATTGAACCCTTGAAACAGGGCAAACCAATAACATTAGGGTTAGGGAACTAAGATGACAGAATATATATTTTTTTCAGGTAAGGGCGGGGTTGGTAAAACCACAATGGCATCTGCCACGGCAATTCATTATGCACTGAGCGGCAAAAGGACACTTATTGTCACCACAGATCCTGCCTCCAATCTTGCCGATGTGTTTGAACAGGAGATAGGACACAGGATTGTGCCGATCAAGGGGATAAATAATCTGTTTGCGATGGAGATAGATCCTGACGAAGCAACAAGGGAATACAAGGAGCGCATCATAGAGCCATTCAGGGAGATCATGCCGGAGGATGTCATAGCATCCCTTGAGGAAAACTTAAGCGGCCCATGCACGACGGAGATGGCTTCCTTTGACAGATTCATAGATTTCATGGACATAGATGAATACGATATCATTGTTTTTGACACTGCCCCAACAGGTCATACCATAAGGCTCCTTGAGCTTCCTGTTGACTGGTCAAGGCATATAGAGGAAAGCACGAAAATGAGCGGACAGACCTGTCTCGGACCTGTACAGGCTATTCAGGAAGCAAAGGACAAATATGATAGGGCCACAGTGCTTCTCAAAGACCCGTGGAGGACAAAATTTATTTTTGTCATGAGACCCGAAAAACTCTCCCTCTATGAGACATTACGGGCATCAAAGGAGCTTGAAGCCATCGGCATAAAATCCGGTGAGATTATTATAAACGGCATACTTCCGGAAGAGGTATGCGAGGTTGGATTTTTTCGAAAAAAATATGAGGATCAGCAAAAGGTGATCAAAGAGACGGAAGTGTCGATAAACAGGCCAAGGCGTTACATGTTCCTGAGGGATAACGAGATAAAGGGAATACATTCTCTAAAAGGTGTGGCCGGTGAATTATTTAATGGCAAAAAGCCCTCTGTAAAGGTAGAAAATGAAATCGTTCATCAATCAGATTTCTCCATAGGAAAACCGGACATAAACCAGCTTCTGCTTCCGGGGAGAGGAAGGAAGGCTATATTCTTTACCGGGAAGGGCGGTGTCGGTAAGACAAGCATTTCCTGCACCGCAGCACTCTATATATCCCAAAGAGGCTTTAGAACGCTCCTTGTAACCACAGACCCTGCTGCACATATCGGAGAAGTTCTCGATATAGAGGTAGGAAGCGAGCCGACGAAGATTGCAGATAATCTTGACGCTGTGATGATAGATCAGGAAGAGGCATTTAGCCGATACAGAGAGAGAGTATTGAGTGATGCAAAGGGAAAGTATTCAGATGATATGCTCGCTGCAATGGAAGAGGAGTTAAACTCCCCATGCACGGAAGAGATGGCTGCATTCGACCGGTTTATCCAGTTTATAGAAAGCAGAGATTACGAGGCTGTTATTTTTGATACTGCCCCAACAGGCCACACGTTAAGGCTTCTTGATTTGCCCTTTGATTATGCCAGGCAGGTAGAGATGATGATTGCTACTGGTGAAGGGGCAGAGGTTAAAGAGGTGACGCAGAATAGATTCAAACATATTATTGAGATGCTCAGAGACAAAGAAAAGACCGTCTTCAGCCTTGTCCTTTACCCGGAGTTAACCCCGATTATGGAATCCTACAGGGCAATGGGCGATTTAAAAGAGGCAGGGATCGAAACGCAACTTGTGGTCGCAAATATGGTCTTGCCTGTAGAAGTATGCACGAATGACTTTTTCAGAAACAGGAGAAAGATGCAGATAAAATACCTGGAAGAGATAAAGGATGTGTTCAACCTCCCCATCCTTCAGTTTCCGTTAATGCAGGATGAGATAAAAGGGATCGATGCGTTAAAAAAAGCCCTGGTTTTCTATCAATAGCGATCGTTTCCTTTGCCGCATGTATGACCCTGTTGATAATCCTTGCTGTAAGCACAGCGTTCATAAAGATTACAGGAGTGACAGTTTCCGGAATTGCTATCCTCGATTTTATGCTTAACAATAACCGATACCCATCTGCCGTCATAGTATTTTTCCGCCACCCTCAGACCCACATTTTCCACTGCCCTTATCACATCATCTTCCTGACCGACGAGCATGCCGGAGAGGATGGCAATTCCCGGCTTCTTCAGATGCGAAGCGATTTCCGCAGCCATCCTGATCAATATTTCCGACATGAGATTTGCTGCGATCATGTCAAAGGTGCCATGAATGTGGGATATGCTGCCTTTCCTCACTTCAATGTTGGCGAGGTGATTAAGTTCGGCATTTCTTTTTGCAGCGTCCACCGCAAGGGGGTCAATGTCCACACCAATCACATGGGTAAAACCCAGCATGGAGGCGGCGATGGCGAGTATCCCGGTGCCCGTGCCCACGTCAAGAAATGATTCCCTGCGCGATTCCTTCGAATACCTTTCCATAAGCATGAGACATGTCTTTGTGGTCTCATGGTGGCCGGTGCCGAAGGCCATCCCGGGATCAATGATCAGAGGTGTGCGGTTATTGTTCGGGACTTCCCATGGGGGAAGGATGGAAAAACGCTCTCCCGCATCGATGGGGATGAACCGTTTTTTCCATGACTCGTTCCAGTCCCTTTCTGCGAGGTAGAAATAATCGAAGGTAAAATCATGATCAAGGCTGGATTCCTTCAGGACTTTCTTAAAGGAGTTCAATTCATCTCTCAGCGTTGTAACGTCACTGCCGTCCTTGAAATACGCGATGACTTTATTGCCGTAATCAGTCACACCGAGACAGCCCATCTCAGACATCCTGTCCAAAAGGGCGTCTTTGGATTTATCCGACACGGTTATCGTAAATTCGTAATAGCCCATATGTTAAGATGCAAAAAAGGGTTCGGGGAATCAAGGGTTAGAGTGCTTTCCCTTGGCCACTGGAATCCTTGACCCCTTGAACCCTTCCCCTGTCAGCTCTGAAGAATCTTTTCCAGTTCAGTCCGCTCTTCAGGGGTGGTCATGAATATGAGGGTATCGTCAAGTTTAATCATATGGCTGTCGGGAGGGTTGTAAACCCAACCCCCTTCCGTTCTGATGGCAAGGAGCAGGATGTGAGGATATTTCCCGAGACCTAATTCTGAGATCGCTTTTCCGGCAAAGGTAGCGGGAACAGCCATCTCCTCAATCCTCAGGTTCTTTTCCTTGTCCCTGAGCATGGTGTCGAGGAACGAGACCACTGTTGACCTCACCATCTCCGAGGCCATCCTGAGACCGCCTATGGAAGTAGGGGAGACAACAGCATCTGCCCCTGCCTTTTTCAACTTATCGGTGTTCTTCAGGTCCTTGCAGCTGGCGACTACTCTCACATTGGGGTTGAGCTGCTTCGCTGTAAGGCTAATGACCAGATTCTGGTTGTCGTCTCCTGTTATTGCGAACAATCCCTTTGCCTCTGCGATCCCGGCGACCGAGAGCGTGTCGCTGTCAGTGGCATCCCCTTCTATGAAAATACCGTCCGGAAAGGTTTCGAGGACTTTTCCTATGGCTTCCCTGTCAATGTCCACCATCACATGGGGTCTCTTCGTCCCGGCGAGTTCACTCAGGATATAAAAACCGACGCCGTCAACTCCGCACAAAATATAATGGTCCCTGAGTTTCTTGATCATCTTCTCCATCTTTCTCCTCCGAAAGGCTTTACTCAGTTCCCCTTCCACCATGAAGGCGGTGAGGTTTGAGAGAATGTACGTTGCAATGCTTATACCGGAAACGGCGATGAATATGGTGAATATCCTCCCTGCAGGATTGCCGGACATATCGATGATCTCGCCGTACCCGATGGTAGTGATGGTAATGAAGGTCATATAGAGGCAATCCACTAGGGAATAGTGTCTCCCTCCGATAAACCAGTAACCCGCTGTCCCCGCAGACAGCACCACAGCCAGGAATATGCCGGTGCGGACAAACTTGGTATAAATCTGTGAATAGATGCTGCCGGTCATGGTAGAGTAATATACCTTTTGTAACGGAGAACTTCAAATAGTTTGTTATGAAGCTGAGGATACTCCTCGTCAACCCCTGGATATACGATTTTACAGCCTACAATCTCCGGGCAAGACCCCTGGACCTTCTCAATGTCGGAGAACATCTCCGTGCCTTTTTGGCAGCAGCGGCATTTACTCTTTCAGGGCCGGAGGTCTCTGAGAACTGAGCAGGGAACCGGGTGCTTTCCCGGCATTGATCGGAGGTATTTTGTTTATGACCGGAACAATCACGCTTCTTATGCTCAAGATGAAACGGGAGTCAAGGGAATGATCACCACAGGCCCTCACTCCGGTAAGCCGGAACCTTCTTCCCCTTCACCGGAGATGACCCTCTCCGCTGACTCTTTATCTTCTTTTTTCACCAGTATCTTTATCTCTCCCATTTTCCCTATATTGACGGGATAGGGACTCACCTTTGATGACCTGAGCACCACAGGTATCCCCCCGCTCTCCAGAAGATCTTTTATCATCTCTGCCTCGAGGGAATCGTACGTCACGAGGACCTCAACCCATTCTTCATCGTTATGCATCCTGAAGCTATCCCCTGTTCCCATTGTAACCGAGCGCAGTGTTAATTACCAGCAAAACATCTTCCCCCTTTCATGCTCTCCCTGTAGGGAGAGTGAAGAAGATAAAAACCGTTTTTTTGCATTTAAGATTTCTGTGAGGTAAAATAGAAAAAAATGATTAGATCGGAAGAGCACA
>JAMCQB010000169.1 GCA_023382175.1 Nitrospirota bacterium
CACAAAAGGACCTAAGGCACAGGCGAGAAAGACTCGGCATGGTTTGCAATGAACTGCCTAATCTCTTCGGGCATCGCGCCCTGAACAGACCTGATCTGCGATGCGATATAGGAGTGCTCCATGAGGAGCTTCATTACGGATATCATGTAGTCCCTCTTGAAGGAGGTCATGCCCTTCAGCTTTGAAAATTTATCCATATAGAACAACCTCGTTGCCTTGTTAAGCTCATCCCTCAGTTCGTCTATGGTCATCTTCTCGGGTTTCACCACCGGCTCAATGAGATTATATTTGCTGTAATCTTTTGTTACGATGTAGGGTTCGAGTTCCTTATAGATAGTGGCGTATGGCCAGGGAGTGATAGCGAGGAAGAAGGCCATGTCAGGGCTGTAGTACTTGGCAAGTTCCAGGGTATGAGCGATGGACTCCTTTGTCTCGTATGGCATCCCGAGGACAAAAGAGGTCTCGGAAATGATATCCTCGCCATTGATCAGTTCAATCGCCTGCCTTGACTCTTCTACGCTCACATCCTTTCCATACTTTTCCAGGGTCTCAGGGTTCGTGGATTCTACGCCCACATAGATATGGACGACCCCGGCCTTCCTGTATCTCCAGAGGATATCCTTGTCCCTCACAATGTCCTTCACCCTTGTCTCCATAAAAAGCTCGATATCCATGGACCTCTCAATGAGCAGGTCCAGTATCTTTTCCCAGCGGTCTCTGTCCAGCGTGGGGGTTTCATCCGCTATCATCGCTGCGTTCACTCCATACCTGGTATGGATATGCTCCAGTTCAGCGACGAATTTTTCAGGTGATTTCGCTCTCCACTTCCTGTCCCAGAAGAGCTGCTGGGAACAAAAACTGCAGTACTGGTTGCATCCCCTGGAAGAATTCACAATGGCAAGGACAGAACCGGGTTTTGGACGATAGGTATAAATGCCCCAATCCACCAAGTCCCAGGCCCCTGCAAGAGTGTCCAGATCCTGTATATATTCCCTTGGCACGGTGGCCACAGGCGCTCCCTCTTTCCAGAACGCGATACCCTTCACCTTTGAGGAATCGCCGCCGGAAAAATGGCAGTCAAGGAGTTCGGGGAGGGTCAGTTCCCCCTCGCCTCTCACAACGTAATCCACGGACTGGCGATGTTCCTTCAGGACCTCTTCCCAGCAAAAAGTGGAATGGACATTCCCGAGGATGGTTATTATTGCAGGGTTAATTTTCTTTGATAACTTACACACTTCGATGCAATCGTTGATAGTGGCGGTGATTGCCGTTGTCGCAACCACATGGGGCTTGCTCGTCTCGATCCTCTTCCTGATCTCGTCATAGCCGTGGAAATAGGACATGGCATCATAGTACTCAACATCATACCCTGCCTTCCTCAGGCTTCCTGCGATATAGACAAAGCCGAGATTCAGCCAGGTGCCTGCTGCCTCAACCACCCCTGAATGGTAGGGAGGTGTTATAAGTAGCACTTTCTTATGTTTTTCCATAAAAACTCCAGCTTTATTATAGCAAAATTCCTGCCATTATTGCCTGTAATTTGCATCTTCTTCGTCGATCTATGCGCCTCTCTGATGACAAGATACGCAAATGCCCGCGGCAAAGTCATGGATAAAACCGGCGAGGATGGAGAATATCTTCTTCATTTCCTGTTTTGGTCATTACCCTTCTGCTCCGGAAGCTGCTTGTCTTTCGGCCTGTTGAATATGTTCTCCGAGCTTTTCTGCTCTTTTGCCTTCTCGATGGTTATATCGGCCACAAGCCACTTTCCTGACTTCTTTGTGAGAAAATACGTCAACGCGTAGGCGACCGAGTTGTCGAACTCGGATTTCCCGGAATCCATATTGATATAGGTGTAGTCCCACTTCTCCTCTGTTTTCACCTCTGCTTTGTCACCCTGGACAAACTTGACGTTCAAAAATTTAATCTCCCTGATCTGCGCGTCCATCTTGGTTCTCGCCTCGCCCAGTGCAGCCATGTGGTGGTAGGCTTTTGTTGCGCGCTCTTCTGTCGCGACCTGGACAAGGGGATTCATATTGAGGTTTCTGTAACCCTCGGCAAGCAGAGCAGTATATTTCCTGACAACCTCCCTCGCTTCTCCCTCATCCTTATTCTGACTGCACCCAGCGAGCAGAAGGACCGCTATTATGACAAGTGAGAACCGCTTCATCTGAAATACTCAGAATGAATTGAGGATTCTATGAGGGGAATAAAGAATATGGAAATCAGGGACAGGGAAAAGCAAAGGATGTAGAAGTAGGCTGCCTTTTCTCCTTTCCAGCCGAAGAAACGCCTGAGGTGAAGATAGATCCCGAAGGATATCCAGGTTATGAGCGACCACGTCTCCACAGGGTCCCATGCCCAGAACCTTCCCCATGACTGATACGCCCATATGGATCCCGCGAGCATGGCAATGGCCCAGAAGGTGAACCCAAAGCCGGCAAAGCGGTAGGCATAGGTGTCCAGGGTATCGATATCAGGAAGTCTCTGGAGCCAGATCATTCCAGTCCTTTTTTTCAGAATATAGAAAACAGAAAACGCAAGAGCAATAAGGATTGTGCCGAGGGCAATCTTGTAGAAGATCACATGGAGCACGAGCCAGATGCTTTTGAGGCTCGGAGGGAGCTTCCTCACTTCGGGATTAAAGAAAAGGCCTATGGCGATGAGGAGGAAAGTTGCGGGGAACATAACAATACTCGCAGGTTTTATCTTTGGAAAGGCCCTCGCAAAGATAAGGAACAGAAAAAGGGCGATCCATGCATTTGATGAGAGGACCTCGTATCTCACCATGTACGGCCCATGGCCTGCTACACTCCATCGGTAAATGAGGGCTATGCCGTGGATGATAAGTCCTGCTATAACTATAAAATAACTTAGCCTTTCGGCTTTATCCTTCTTAAATATCACCCCATAGGTATTCAATACTGCAGCGAGCACATAGACAACTACTGCTGTCCAGTGAAGGCTGGTATCAATGATAAGGGGATTTTCTGTCATAGCTCTCCTCTGATGTCATTGCGAGGCACAGCCGAACACTTTTGTCCAAAATACGCGATTGCTTCTCTTCGCTCGCAATGACAATTTCTTATCGCTGTATTTGGGTAATTACTCTTTCATACTCTTCCTTATAAAAATCCTCAAACCTTGTTGCCTTCCATGTGACATAAAAGCCACCGTCTTCACTCCTCAGATAAACTTCCCTCGGAGGCATGAAGTAGGTGAGCCCGCCGCCTAAGATTATAATGAAAAATCCGAGAAAAATCCCTGGCATGCCGGTGATGTCCACAAATATAATCCCGGCCCATCTCGAAACATTCACAAGCTTTACAGAATACAGTCCAAGCTGTCCGCTCTCTCCTATCTTCAAGGGAATTTCTCCGATAACTCTTTCTTTATCAACCAGCCTCAATATCAATAAAGGATTCGCACTGGTAATAGACTTCTTATCTGCGTCTGCAAAATATTTGGCCTTCAAAAGATAAGGCACCCCCTCTAACCGGAAATTCTCATAACTCGCCTTATCCCTGCCGGGTGGACTCTGCATTTGGAGTATAACGCCATTCTTTCTACCCTCTCTATCAATAACCTCTACGAAAAATGCACTGCCGAAGATATTCTTCTGGTAAGCACGAATTCCCCTGTAATTAACCGTTTGATTAATAGCCAGGGTATAGCGTCTGAATCTTCCCTCAGTGTCAACAAAACTGATAACTGTGGTCAGCTGCTTTAAATCTTCTGTTTCCCAGAACTCGGGGATGACACTGTCGAGCCTCACAGCCTCAGGCAGAATGAAGTTATTAGCAAATATCCCGTTTTCTTCAACAAGCCAGGGTGATCCGGGCAAATAAACTTCTCCTTCTATAAGATTGAGCAGTCCTCTTTTTTGAGTGAGAACAATGACGAGGGATGACGCGATGGCAACGAGAATTCCCAGATGCAAAAGGACATTGCCCCAGTATCCCCAGGGGTGCTTTACAAACCTGATCAAATCAGGGTTCTCTGCAGTCCGCAAATACCCCTGTTTTTTAATGGCTGCTATCAGTTTTTCCTGGGGCGCGGCAATTTTAAGGTCCTTCCCCTCGGACTGAATCCCGATACCAAAGGTTTTTTTCATTGTGATCCTGATCTGCTCATACGTTGAGATCGAAAGGGAGAGCATAAAGAGGCAGAGAAGGAGTGCAAACCAGGGTGTTGAGTAGACATGGTCAAGACCGAATCTCTCGACCCAGGGAATCCAGAAAGGATGAGCCTCCTGCCATTTTTCCATCTCCGGGGGAGCAGTAATGAACCTCTGAGGAAAAATGTATGCAAGGACTACAGCTCCGAGGATAAGCAGTATCAGTGCAAGGATGGTCTTTCTTGAGAGGAAAAAACGTTTTATATGTCGAATCAAAAGTGTTTCCTAAGACAATGCTTTAAATCCTGTCTGATTTGAAATCGTCATCAAAGAGCAAAAAATGATTTACCGTGCTGATTTCATCACAGGATCAAGTATTCTTTAAGTGTAATTATCCTCACCTTTTCATATTTCCCCAAATTTAGCATCTCTTTGTCTCCTGTAACTATAATCCCAGCATTTCCACACACAGCACATTCAAGAATCCGGTTATCAGGTTCATCCCCCAAAATCTTGACATCTTTTGTTATTTGGTTCTTCCGGGATTCCTGTGGGTACATTCTGTTCCTTTTTGTCATTCCGGCTTGTCCGGAATCCTTCCGGCGATGTCTTCATACAAGTCCCTCATCAAAGGATTCCCTTGTCTG
>JAMCQB010000069.1 GCA_023382175.1 Nitrospirota bacterium
GACTTTTCGAAACGGGTCTGTAAAGGCAGAGACCTGAGAACCCTCCCCAGGCTTGATTCTTTCTCTGCCTTTACTTCTTCGATCTTCTTTTTCTTCATGCCGGCGAGGCTTTCGATCAACATGTAGGTGCCGACTATGCCGAGCATAAGGACGTAGGTCATTTTAATCACAAAGTCTGCATTGCCCATGGCGTTCAGAATTCTTATGCCCTGGACCCCCACAAGTCCTCCTATGAAACCTCCGCCAAGGAGATACAATCCCATTTTGAAATCCACGTTACCGACCTTCCAGTGCGCGTAGGTGCCTGAGGTGGATGCGGCAACTATCTGGTTCGAATCCGTGGCAGCAGCCACTGTCGAGGGAATACCGAACATTATCAGCAGAGGTGTCATGAGAAACCCTCCTCCCACGCCGAAAAGTCCTGAAAGCAGACCCACGGCCAGGCCAAGGCCCACAGGGATGAAGATGTTAATGCTTGTTAATGCAACCGGCAGATAAAGATACATCAAATACTCTCCTTTTCTTTATTGTTATCAGGCAACACGTGTGTTCCTTGCCATGGTCACCACAGGGCGGGACGCTGTCCTCACCAGCTTATTGAGTTCTCGGGCACTCACGTTTCCGTTGGTGGTGATATTCGGACTTAAGAGGACCATGTCAATACTTGCATTCTGCCTGAGGAAATTCTTTATGGCTGAAACCACATCCATGGCAGCGGTGCTTACATCAACAACAACGCCGGACTTTCGGCACCGCCCGATGAGAAGGGCTATCTTCTCATCATAGTTTTCGTTCTTTTTTTCGCAGTCTTCCCGGATCAACTCCCTCGCTGTTTTGTGCTCATTGGCCTCTGCAAAGGTAACCACCGTCATGATGTCTTCGAACCTTTCCATGACCTTCCTTTTGTAGATCACCAGGACTGCGATACTGTCATTCATCATCCGGGCAAGATCAACTGCGTAAGAAAGGCCCTCATCGAACTGTTCGTCATGGTAGGTAACTAACAAGAGCTGTCTTTTTTTCATCCTTGCCTCCGTTCTGTGCTTCCAGTAGAAGTAGAGCAAGATGGATGCCCGGAGGTAAGTTATTGAAATAGAAGGGAAATACTACACAAGGAAGGCTTGAGAATGTTTCAGAAATGAACAGTTGTGAACACTACTCTTCTTTGAGCACTCTCCAGAGAGTTGTCCTTGATATGCCCAGAAGCTCGGCTGCCCTGGATTTGTTGCCACCAACCATATCCAGGATCTTTTCAGCATATTCTTTGTTCAGTTCATTCATGGTCTTGGTTTTGCCTGGCTCTATTGTTTCAATCTGGAACATAGTGATGGTTTGAGGGAGGCTTTCAGGGGTGATGACCGGCCCTTTTTCGAGAATTAATGCCCTTTCGATAATGTTTTCGAGCTCCCTCACATTTCCCGGGAAGCTGTAATGACTGAGAATATTCATTGCTTCTTTAGAAAAGCCTGTTATCTTCTTGCTGGATTTGGGAAGGTGTTTCTGGAGAAAGTACGCGGAGAGAGGCTCGATATCATCTTTCCTTTCTCTCAGCGGTGGAATGAATATCTCCATGACATTCAGCCGGTAATACAGGTCTTCCCTGAACCGCCCCTCGGAGATGAGGCTCCTCACCGGCTGGTTGGTGGCGGCGATGAACCTCACATCTACCCTAATCGCCCTGGTCCCCCCGACCCGGTAGAATTCCCCTTCTTCAATGACCTTCAGCAGTTTTGCCTGGAGGTTCGGGGCCATCTCGGAAATCTCATCAAGGAAAAGGGTCCCGGAATCAGCAATCTCCACCAGTCCCTGCTTCGTCCTTATCGCTCCCGTAAAGGCGCCTTTCTCGTGACCGAAGAGTTCGCTGGCCAGGAGTTCCTCAGTAAGCGTCGCGCAATTGATGGAGAGGAAGGGCATGTTCTGCCTTCTGCTCGTGAAATGTATGATCTTTGCCAGAAGGCTCTTCCCGACCCCTGTTTCACCCGTGAGCAACACATTGCAGTCGGAATCCTTTATCCCTTCAATGACGTCCAATATCTTTTTCATGCTCTCACTTTTCGCGATGATGGAGATCTTCTTGTTCATTCCAAAGTAAGCCTTTAATGCAACGTTTTCTTTCCTCAGAACTTTTCGCTCGCGGATGTTCTTGACCTTGAGGGTCAGTTCATCGAGATCAAAGGGTTTGGTGACATATTCATATGCCCCCTTTTTCATTGCCTCCACAGCCGAGCCGATAGTTCCGAAGCCGGTAATGATCATAACTTCTATTTCAGGGTCTTTCTCTTTCGCCTTTTCCAGGAGTTCGATGCCGTTCATCTCGGGCATCTTTATGTCCGTGATGAGGACGTCGAAATGGTCCTGTGTTATCTGTTCAAGGGCTTCTCGACCGTTTTTCGTGCCGGTCACCAGATACCCTTCTTTTTTGAGGGTATTCACGAGGTGTTTCAGGGTTATCTCTTCGTCCTCTGCAATAAGAATCTTGAAATTCATGGCTGTCTTTCCCTCACCGGCAGTTTTATGATAAAACTCGTTCCCTTGCCCTCAACACTCTCCACATTGATGTCGCCGCCGTGCTTCTTTATGATATTGAACACAATGGCAAGACCAAGGCCCGTGCCTTTATCCCTTGTAGTATAGAACGGCTCGAATATCTTTTCTGCCGCATCAGCCGTGATCCCCCTCCCGGTGTCGGATACCCTGATTCTTACCGCATTTCCCTCCCGCTGAACTGTTATCTTCAATTCCCCAGCCCCGGACATTGCTGAAACAGCGTTGGTGAAGAGATTGATGAAAACCCTCTCCATCTGTTCCGGGTCAGCATCCACTTTTATCCCGTTCGGATCAGTCTCCATGGAAAAGGTTATTTGACCGGTGTCCATAGAAGTGCTTGCCAGCTTATACGCCCCCATGATAAGCTCGTTCAATTCAACTTCCCGAAGACGGGGTTCCCTTCCCCTGGCGAATTCAAGGAGGTCAGCCACGATGCCTTTCACCCGTATGGTCTGGCCCACTATGTCATTCACCGTCTCTTTGACCATGGGAGAGGAGGTCTCCGCTGTTTCTCTCTCCAGCATCTGAGCAGAGATATAGATGTTGTTGAGGGGATTGTTCAGTTCATGGGCGACTCCCGACGCAAGGGTTCCAATGGCAGCAAGTTTCTTTGACTGGAGGAGTTCCTGGTTTTTCCTTTTTATTTCTGCCTCTCTCAGAGCAAGTTGTTCCTCCATTTCATTGAACTTCTGTATCAGCACACCCACCTCATCCTTCTGGGACGGTGCAGGCATTCGGGGAAAATCTCCCTTTCCTGTCTTCTCCACGACCGTGATAAGCTGCTGCAAACGGTTCACCACATTTCTGCTGATAAAGAACAGCATCCCTATCCCGCTAACGAGAAAGAGCGGGAAGAAAATGAGGATCGCAACCTTTGAAATGTTCGTAACCTTCTCAGCATTCTGTCTCGCGATCCCGTCTAATTCCTTCGAGACGATGAGAATCTCTTCACCGGTCTTTCTCAGGGCGTTTATTTCTCCGTGCAGTTCCTTTAATTCTGCAATGACCCTGTGATCGGGAGGGAACAGAAATACTTTTTCGAGATAGTCAGCTGCCTGGAGGGGCCGTTCGAAGATGGCGAGTTCAATTAACGGAAAGAATTTTGCATACCTGTCATAAAAGCGACCCGATTTTCCCAGTCCGGTGAGAAGACTGTTAATGGAGGTCTCAATTTTCTGAAACCTCTGCCTGTATTCTCCTATATCATTTTTGAGCATAGATAGTTTTCCTGTCTTGTCCAGCGCGCTGTTACCGGTCAAGAGGGCATCGAGCTCTCTGAGGTATGCATAGATAGCCTCTGACTCCGTACCCGATGCCCGGGACCCGTTGAGGAAGAAGTTCTTCTCATGTCTCCTCAACTGGAGGGACTTGCTCCTTATGGTATCGGTAAGTTCCAGAAACCGTATCTCTTTCCTTATCTCGATGAAATTGACGTATTCAAATGCGGAAAGAATGGCGATGATGAACGCGCTGATAAAAAAACTGAGGGCTATCTTCTTCTTTAGTGACATAATCGAAAATCTCTAAGAATATTGTATAACATTTGGTCCGGAAAGTATAAAGACGGCTCACAGGGACTGTTTGCGTCCCGACCTGATATATCTGAAAAAAAAGAAGAGGGCAAGGAAAATAACGATGAGGAAGATCGCCACATGTTCAATCCGACTGATGTCCTTTTTTATGATCTGAAGGCTATTGCCGCCGATATACCCTGCCCCTACCATCATGGCAATGGTGAACAGCGAAGTGAATGCATCCGTCAGAAGGAATTTCAGGGCGGACATCCTCATCACCCCCGCCACAAGAAAGATCTGGGCCCTTAAGCCGAGGAGATGCCTTCCGAAGAGTATTACAAGGACGCCCCTTTTGTTGAATTTGTCTTCGAGCATCGAAAGTCTTTCAGGCGACAGTATCTTGTGAAACCTTTTGTGGGTGACGATCATGCGCCCGTATTTTCTCCCCACATAGAAGAGAAAGAGATCCGCAACCAGCAACCCGGAGTAAACGGCGAGCAGAGCAGGGACGGGCTTTACGATGGTATGGGAGATAAGAAATCCGCAGAGGATAAGGGTGGTATCCTCTGGAAAGGGCAACCCGATGCCTCCGAGGATGAGGAGGATAAAAAGTCCCGCGTAGGGGAAGTGTTCTAACAGCGAAGAGAGCTGTAGCATGGTATAGTTGGATTATAGCGGATAGGGCTGGAGTCTTCAAACGGGCTGCCATAGATGAACGTCCACCTGGCTGATAAGCCCCAAAGGGTGAAGTTTAATAAAATAACGAGCGCCTTATGGAGTTTCGGGCATCATATCATTTCTCGTTTATTGTCTGTGAGAAAACTTCGACTACCTTCGAGTCAAACTCTACGTTCGCAAGAGAGAGGATGTGTTCAAGCGCCTTCTCTTTGGGCCACGCAGGGCGGTAAGGGCGGTCGGAGCAGAGGGCATCCCAAACATCCACCACGGAAAATATACGCGCCGCAAGCGGTATTTGTTCTCCCTTAAGCCCTCTTGGATAACCCGTTCCATTCCACTTTTCATGATGGCAGTATGGAATATCAAGGGCCAGCCGCAAAAAAGCTATGGGCGAAAGCAATTCATATGCAATCACAGGGTGCTTCTTCATAATCTCCCACTCCTCTTCTGTCAGCTTCCCCGGCTTAAGGAGGATGCTGTCCGGAACGCCGAGCTTGCCGATATCGTGCAGGAGTGCGCCCCTGCGCACATGCACAAGTTCCTCTTCGCTCATTCCCAATGCGCGGCATATTTTGACCGCCATTTCCGTGACGCGCTGGGAATGGCCCTCTGTTTCCTTGTCCCTATAATCCAGGGCTCGTGACCATCCCTCGAGTGTGGTGTCATAGGCCAGGGTGAGTTCAATATTCGAACGCTGCAAATCGTTGAAGAGCGTAGCGTTGTCTATTGCAATAGCCGTCTGGGCCGCAAGCGCTTCAAGAAAGCCCAGCCATTCCTGATCGCGGACAAGCGCAGTGCGATGGAATATCTCAAGCACGCCCCTCACTTTCCCCTTGGCGATGAGCGGCACGCCGTGATAAGTTATGAATCCCTCTTTGGCCAAAAGATGGGCACGTGCGAGAGAGCCCGGGTGCTCTTTGAGGTTTGGTATGTTGACGATATGACATTCCAACGCTGCGCGGCCTGCATGACCCTCTCCAATTCGCAGCTCCGTATGGTGCAGGGCAGGAGTGAAGAAGCCCCGGCTTGCAGCGTATTCGAGCACTTGAGTGTATGGATTAAGGAGCAGGACTGAGGCAGCATCCACACCCAGAATGGCGGTTACCTGCTCAAGGAGGATGTTCAGCGTGACACGCAGGTCGAGGGTGGCAGTTATTGCCATGTCAATGGTCCGGAGGGCCGCCAACCGTTTGAGTTGACGGGAGATCTGTTCTTCGGCTCTCCTACGCTCGGTTATATCGGTGGTTAATGCAAAAAAACCAATTACCTTACCATCCTCTCCGAAATGGGGGACATAAATAGCGCTGACATAACGTACGCCGTCTTTAAAAAGCAACTCGCTTTCATATCCCACTTCCTGTCCGGTCAGCGCAGCTCTCACAGAATGTTGAATTGGGAGATAAGCCTCTTCCCCTATAAGCTCCCTGATGTGATGCCCGTAGATTTCAGCGCGGGGACGACCGAACCATTCTTCGTATGCCTTATTATTGAAGCGGTAGCGCTGTTCAGAATCAACATAGGCAATAAGCACCGGCAGGGAATCTGTTATGAGACGGAGCTGTTTTTCGCTCTGCTCCAATGCCTTCTCCGCCTGCTTTCGTTCTTCCTCCCGCCTCTGCAGGTTCTCAGCCATTTCGTCAAAGGAACGGGATAGCTGGCCGAGTTCTCCCCGCGTGTACGGAAAGCTGCTGCGTGCGCTTAAGTCACCGTCGCGCAAACGTCTGGTCACGTTCACCAGCGCATTCACCGGACGCAGAATGAGACTGTTACCGCCTATCCAAACCGCAGCGAGCACGAAGAGAGCCACCAATCCTATGAGGAACAGGTTTCGGATGAGGATACGGTTAACCTCGGCAAAAGCGACTTCTCCCGGGATGCCCACAATCACATATACTTTATCATCGTACATCTTACTAGGCAGCGTCCTGAATGCATAGATGCGCGGTTTACCATCAATGTCAATGGCCTCAACAACACCTTTCTCTTGAGTCTTGACTGTCTCCAGAAGAGACTTCATAGGGAAAGGCTTTCCAATAAGTTCCTCCTTGTCGTAATGATGGGCTAATACAATGCCTTTGCTGTCAATCTTTGTGAGGGTCGAATCCTTCGGCAGATGTGATTCCACATCGAATTCAAATCTGTTCAGCCATTCCAAATCCAGTGCCCCAAAAAACACGCCTTTTATATTTCCAGCCTCATCAACGACAGGGTAACCGAAATTAAGAGAAGGCTTGCCGGTGATACGGCCAATCTGGTAATCACAAATATGGAGAAGTTCGTGGCAGACCTGAAGGAGAAGGCTTGCCGGTGATACGGCCAATCTGGTAATCGCCTATCGAGAAATTCCGTGTTTTGATGGCGTTTTTGAAGTATTCGCGATCGGCAATATTGACGGGGCGGCTCAGGGGGAAGGCGCTGCAGAACACATCGCCATTAGGCCTGGCTGCTCCGATGTTGGCATAACGCTGGTAATGCTCTTCCCTGATGTGAGAAAACAGTTCATTGCATGCAGCCGGGGCGCCATCAATTACGCACGGGAAATGCGAGAGAGAGATCAGAAGCTGGCGCGTTGTACTGACCAATTGATCTTCTTGGACGGCTATGATATTGGCAAGACGCATGGCATTATCCTGAACCTCGGCGATGTCTCGACCGCGCTCTTCCGAAGCTGTATACAATGTCAACCCTAAAGCCGGAATCGCAACCAGAAGTAGGACAATGATTAATCGAGTGCGAAGGCTATATAAAGAAAAGCGTGCCATGGGTTATTCTTTTCGCTTGGTCATCATTTATGAATTCTCACCGTAGAGTATAGGGGCTTCCGGAAAGGAAAATCAACATACTGCTCTTTCAGTGCGTGGTTCCGCTCAGTCCTTCAAAAGGTCGCTCTTCATTCTCTGAAAATCTTCTCTCGTTATCTCACCCTTCGCGTACCGTCTCTTGATAATGTCAATCGGTGAGGCTTCCAGCGGCTCTGTTCCTTTCCCTCCCGATATCAAGCTAATAAGATGGATTATTCCCAATATCACCAATGCAGCGAAGATAATCACGAACAACCATCCAAACTCCATCCCCTGTTCATAAATTCGCCAGTGCATCTTCTTTCTTTCTCCTCTTTCCTCAAGGGGCTGCTAAAACAGAGAAACGCCCTGCTGTCAGCCTCATCGCACTATGAGCACAGGGATCTCCGCCTCCCTATGAATCACTCCGTAGGCGATGCTGCCGAGGACTGCTGCCCTCATGGCACCTCTGCCATGGGAGCCTATGACAATGAGGGCAGCCTTTAATTTCGTTGCCTCCTTCACAATCTCATCCACCGGATGTCCTGTCCTGACGACCTTCTTGAACTTTATGCCGCTCTTTCTGCACAATGTTTCTGCCCTTGCCAGGTACGCTTCTGCCGCCTGCCTCATATAATCTTCCACCGGCTCGATGAGACGGGTCGGCGCGGCAACCGCAGGGATCGACTGGGCCAACAAAGGACTCTTGTCGATTACGCTGAGCACTGTGACTGCTGCGCCCGTTTGCTTCGCAAGCCCCGCCGCATATTTGACCGCTTTCCACGCGGTTTCTGAACCATCTGTTGCCACGAGTATTCTGGAAATCATAAATCCTCCTTTCGCTGCGGAAACACCCTTCCTCCTTTAATCACTGTATCACAAACAGAGACTCCTGCAAAATGCACCGTTCACGGGGAGTTCTCATCCAGGCCCAGTGCCATGGTCTTTATGCCGTTCATGCTGTCCAGTTCCTCAAACCCGAGTTTTTTCCAGAATGAGATGGACGGATAATTGTCGGCTTTGACCGTGACGATGAATTTTTTTATGAACGAGGAACGGGGAAGGTTTGTGACAAATGCACGGTAAGCCCTGGAGCCGTATCCAAGGCGTCTGTTACCGTTGTCAAGAAGGACGAGGGTAACCTCGGCAGATTCCCCGATCAGATTGTACAGTCCGATAAAGCCTATGCACTTTGATGCAACTTCTATGCAGAAGAGAATGGGATAGGTCTTTTTCAGCCACCACCAGACCAAAAGACACCCTCCTGACACCGGCTTTCCCGGTCCGGTGGTCCTTAAAACGTCTTTGTCGCGAAGCCCCTTTCGGATGAGAGGAACGTCAAAGATCCTCAGAGGCCTCAGCACAATGCCGTCATGCTCAATGTGTCTCGGGATTCTGAAGGCGGCGAGGGGAGACTTCGTCATGTAGCCTTCACCTCTCCCTATGCCTCTACCTGTCGTCTACGACCTTACCACGAGTACAGGACATGGCGCGTGACCGATGACCTTTTCAGCAACGCTTCCCATGAGAAGTCTCTTCAGCCCGGTCCTGCCGTGAGAGCTCATGACAATAACATCCACATCCTCTTTCTTTGCAAGGTCAGTGATGATCCGATACGCCTCACCTTCTCCCACAAAGCTTTCTGCCTTTACTCCCTTTGATTCTGCCTGCAGCCTGATATCCTTCACATACCCCTTTGCTTTGCTGATCATGTCATCCACTGCATTGGGGGCTTCCGCGTAGAACTCGGAAGGCACATCTACCACTGACACAACCCTCAGCTCCCCTCCATAAGATTTTGCAAAGTCAATAGCCCTTTCCGCCGCAATCCTGCTGTACCGTGAACCGTCGGTTGCGATGAGAATTTTTTCCCATCCTATCTGAGAACCTTCGGGAACGACGAGGACGTCCCTCTGGCTATGACCGATGACCCTTGCCGTGACGCTGCCCATCAGCGACTTTTCAATATGACGGGTTCCTTTTCTTCCCATGATGATCAGGTCACAGTTTTCTGATTCAGCAAGGTCAACGATCCTCTCATAGGGCACGCCCTCTTCGGACACGGTTTTTATTAATGCCCTTTCAGCACTTGCGATCTCCTTCGAAACCGCAAGGGCCTTTTCAAAGGGCTGTCTCAGTGCCGATGTAATATCGCGAACTCCTACCAGTTCCAGGTCTCCTTCAAAAGAAGGTATCACTGAAACCACGGTAATCCAGCTTTTTTCGTTGTTGGCAAGTTTAAATGACTCCCTCAGCGCGTGAAGGCTTGATTCTGAGCCGTCCACGGCAACCAGCATTTTCCGGTATCTCCCCATGCCTATATCTTACCATGCTCCAGAACTTCCCGGGCCGCCTCGCGTTCAGCCCTGTGTCCCTTCCACATGGCGCCCAGTACTATGGAAGCGCCCAGGATCAGGGCAAGGGCCATGATCGCAAAGCTGGTATTTTTGAGTATCTTTACGGTGGTATCACCCAGGGTCTGTATCAACCCCAGTTGTGACAGGTAGACAGGCACCATGAGACCGCGGCTGAAAAGGACGATGACCATGATAATCCCCATCACCACTTTAATCATAAAAGGCTTTACATAAGTGGTGCCGATTGCGCCCAGCTGGATGCCGAAGAGAGAGCCGGCAAGGATAATCATGGCAAGGCGAATGTCCACCAACCCGTGCATAGCGTACTTAAAGGATCCGCCGAGACCCATGACAAAGGCGATGACCAGTTCAGTGGCAGAGGCCATCAAACTCGGCGCACCCAAAACGTAGATCATGGAGGGCACACCGACAAAACCGCCTACGGCAATGGTTGCGGCAAGCATGCCTGTTGCAAAACCGAGGGGAATGGTGAAGAGCACCGAAATCCTGGCATTCAGGCTCTTGAAATAGACCATGGTTCCCGGAATATTGATGGATTGCACCCAGCGTGCAAGTTTGGTAACCTTTTCTTCTCCATGCGTAGTTCCGGACCTGTACGTCTTCCAGGCGTCCCTGAGTACGAACCCGCCTACGACCGCGAGGATTATTACAAATGCCACGCTTACATAAAGGTTCGAGCCCGCATCTCCGAAGCTCTTTTTTATGCTCTCCTGGATATGGGCCCCGTAAAGAACTCCCGCCTCAGCAGAGATCCCGAGGATAATGCCGAGCTTAACGTCCACCTGGCCGTACTTTGCGCGCTTCAGCGCTCCTACCAGCGCCTTGGGGAACTTATGGCACATATTGCTTGCCACTGCCACAAGACCGGGCACTCCCAGGCTCATCATGGCAGGGGTCAGAACAAAGGCGCCTCCGGAGCCGATGAAACCGCTCACCAGGCCACCCACAAATCCCACAATAAAAAGATACGTGATATTCATCGCATCGAGGTTGATAAAATTTGCCGCTTCCCTCACGATATCGTGCATGTTACTTCACCTCCTTTTTCCGCTTTGCAGCCTCAATGCCCAGCACAGTCCAGAAATTCGCGGTGAAAGAACCGTGTACGATGGAAAAGATGAATGCCACCGCTATGGGCAGAAACGCAACCAATCCGCCCCGGCTGAAATAATCATTCACAACGCCCTGGTTCGACAACAGTATTACGTAAAGCGCTATGGAGATGATCCCCATGACAATCAGCTTCCCCACGGGCTTTTTTCTGCTCCTTCCATAAGTCCCTGCCATTCCCTGCCTCCTTTTTCGATGGCACAGTTCGTGTGCCTCTTTGAATATGTGATTAAACGCTTTCTGCAACAACTACCAGCGGGCACTGGAGATTCCGCCACGCTTCGGAAAGCCCTTTGCCTTTCCCCTTGCAGTCAACCTCCAGGGTTTCTGTTGACTCGGTGACTGCAAAAAGGATCTCCTTCTTAGAAGTGGTGTAATCAATGATCGCCTGCTTCAGGCACCCGCTTCTCTGAATCAGCCGGTAGCTGATCCCTTCTTTTGTCAATGATGAGATACACTCATCAAGCGCCTGGTCTGAAACATCGGAAGATGAGATATACAAGATATCCAGACCCGCTCCGATTCTCTTGCAGGTATTGATGGCATATCTGAACGTTTTCCTGTCCATCTGCCCTTTCCTCGCCGCCAAAAGAACCCTTCTTTCTTCCTTCAGAAATTCCCTGGCCGTTTCAAAATCCCCTTCCTCAGCAAAGGAGACGGCAGCCATCAGGTCTTCTATTTTCTTTTTCATGCTGCTCATAGTAGAGGCGTTACCTCTTGGCGCCGGGTGCGGAAATCCGGGCTGTTTTCCGTGCTACCGGCGTATCGCGCTTCTGCTCCCTCGTCTGCTCCCTCATAATCTCTCTTGCTGTTTCAAATTCTCCTGCCTCAGCAAAGGTGATCGCTGTGAATATCTGTTCAAATTTCTTTGTGAATCCTTTCATTGTTTTGTTCCTCCTTTCACTGTTTATCTTTCTTATTACATGTTCCATGCCAAAACCCTTTAGAGTGCTAACCATTTGAAATTGCGAAGTTATTTACTCCAGACACTTTTGATTAAAAAATCCGTAATGATGCACAATGCAACATGAAAAGGCTCGCAGTGTTTGGAGCCGTGCTTCCAAAGTGCGCTTTACCTATCAGCAGGGCCTAAAGAATGTCTTGTTGCTATTTGCAATGGAAATAGATAATATGAAACGCTATGGGAAAAAGGACTAAAACTTGTTCAAGGCATACAGTATGGTAGAATTGAAATAGTAAAACTTCAAGAATTAGACAGGGGATTCTTCAACGTTTTGAGGATGCCGGGAGTTTCGGCGGCAGCCAGAATCAGCTACTCCCCAGGACCAGGTCAACAGCTTCCTCAATCCTATCCACCAGGTGGATTGAGAGATCCTTTTTGACGTCCTCGCTGAGATTGTCCATATCGGCCCTGTTCCTCAACGGGAATACCACTGTCTTCACACCCGCGCGACGCGCCGCCAGGATCTTTTCTTTAACTCCTCCCACGGGGAGTATATTTCCGCTCAACGTCAGTTCGCCTGAGATGGCCACGTCCCTTCTCGCCGGTTTACCCATAAAAAGGGATAAAAGGGCGATGGCGATGGTGGCCCCTGCAGAGGGACCGTCCTTGGGGATTGCTCCGGCAGGGACATGGACATGGATATCGCGGGTATCAAAGAAATCATCCTGGATATGGAAAAAGGAGGCATTGCTCCGTATGTAGCTCAGTGCTGCCTGGGCTGACTCACGCATTACGGTTCCCAGGGAGCCGGTCAGGATGAGCTCCTTGTTCCCCTTCATCTGCGCTGCTTCCACAAAAATAATGTCCCCCCCTACATCTGTCCTTACAAGACCTGTGGCAACTCCGGTCCTGCCCGTTCCATCCGCAACCTCAAAATAATATTTTCTCGGGCCGAGGAATTTCTCCACCCCCTCTGCCGTAACCGTGATATTTCCTGTCTCTTTGTGATGGACGAATTGAGCGGCGATCTTGCGGCAGACCGCGGCGATCTGTCTTTCAAGGTCTCTGATGCCTGCTTCGCGTGTATATTCCTGGATGATTCTCAGGAGAGATTCAGGGGTGAACCGAGGAGGGTAATCCGACAGGCCCTGCTCATTTATCTGCCTTGGCACAAGATACCCCAAAGCGATCTTTACCTTTTCATCCTCGGTATAACCCGTGAACTCCATAATTTCCATGCGGTCTCTGAGAGGGTCCTGAATAACGTCAGGGATATTCGCGGTTACAATGAACAGCACGTTTGAGAGGTCAAAGGGAACGTCCAGATAATGGTCGATAAAACTGCGGTTCTGCTCAGGGTCAAGCACCTCCAGAAGGGCAGAGGCAGAATCACCCCTGAAATCCTGTCCTATCTTGTCCACTTCATCCAGCATGATGAGCGGATTGATAACCTGCGACCGGCGTATCTCTTCAATGATGCGTCCCGGCATGGCGCCGGCATAGGTTCTCCGGTGCCCCCGAATCTCAGCTTCGTCTTTTATCCCGCCAAGGGAAATACGGGTGAATTTTCTTCCCAGGGCATCGGCCACAGCCCTTCCCAGGGAGGTCTTCCCTGTCCCCGGAGGTCCCGCAAAGCAGAGGACGGAACCCCGTGAGGATATGGTCGATGTTCGGCTGCTCACCGCCTCCCTGACGGTACCTCTCACCTCGTCCAGTTTAAAGGGCTTCGTGATGTAGTGGAATGCGCCTTTCTTCATGGCCTCCACCGCAGAAGCCACGGTGGCATACGCAGTGATCATGATGACCCTGGAATCAGGGTATCGGACCCTTGCTTTTTCGAGAAGGTCGAGCCCGTTCACCTTTTCCATTTTCAGGTCGGTCATGATAACATCGAAATCAGAGGCGCCCATTTTCTCCAGGGCTTCCATGCCATTGGCTGCAGTGACGACAACGTAGTCCTCTTTTTTTAGGATATGTTCCAGATTTTTTCTCGTGATTTCCTCGTCATCAACCACCAATATCCGGGGTTTCTTGTTCGCAATCAATATCTTCACTGCGAGATGGTCCAGAATTCTCTCCTTGATCCGGTCCAGACCGTAATGCCGCTCATCCAGGATCCTCTCAGCCCTACCGATGTCCAGATTGTCTTCCGTCTTTTTGTTCCAGGGAAGGCTCAGGAGATACTCGAGATAGGTGAGTCCTATGGCATACTCTGCCGCAGAGGGACTTATCTTCGACAGCGTGTCCAGTTCCCTATGTGCGATCTGCAGGACACGGTCGGGCATTGCTGATGAGGTGATCATCTCTCTCAGCCCATCGATGGTTGATGTCGGGAGTTTTTCCGCGGTTTTTTTAAAGAAGCTCATCCTTCACCGAATTTCATCATCATTCGCTGCATACCCTCTATAAGAATAGCATTGTTTCCTCCTGTATTCCAGCGAGAAGGTTTCAGGCTCGTGCGTGAAATGAGCGCTCGCAATCACTGTTGCAGGACTTTTGCCTGGTGTTGCTTATTGCAATATCACCTGTTACAATAAAATATGCGCGGGTATCAGTCCAGTATCAGGCAGAAGATTACTTTCGTATATTACGGCACAGTGGCCATTGTTGTCGGTCTCTCCCTCTTTACCTTTCTCGAACTGAGGTTCCTGGAAAAAAAGATAATGTTCGGCGAGGTCATTTCGGAATTCTTTGATACGACCTTGGAGGTCAGAAGATTTGAGAAGAACTTTTTCCTCTACGCAAAGCAGGACGACTACCGGGAAAATGCTCGCTATGTGGAAAAGGCCCGGGAATTACTCGAGAAAAATCTGGAGGGTCTCTGCACTATTGTCCAGCCGGAGCGGATCAGTTCCCTGAGCAACGCTCTCGCACGCTATTCGGACCTCATGAGGGAATATGCAATTGCTTACCCTGATGAGGAAAGACCCACGCCGGGCGCCGGTTCTGCGCAGCGCAGAATCGAGAAAACGATTCTGGAGGGGAAAATAAGGGAAGCGGGCAAACATATCATAACGGTCGCAGAAGAGATATCGAAGACCGAGCGAAAAAGCCTCCAGTCGATTCTCTACAAGTCCCAGAGAATGCTCGTTCTTTCCATTTTCTCCCTTTCCCTTCTGGCCTTACTCATCGGCCAGGTGCTTTCGAGGATGGTGGTGCGGCCCCTCAAGTCCCTGGAAGGGAGTATGCGGCAGATAGCGGAGGGAAGATTTGAGAAGGTATCCATAAATTCTCATGACAGGGAGATTGTTTCCCTTACCACTGCCTTTAATAAAATGCTCAAGGAGCTGGAGGTGAGGCAGAGACATCTTGTCCAGTCCGAGAAACTTGCTTCCCTGGGGACGCTCCTTTCAGGGGTGGCCCATGAATTAAACAACCCCCTGTCCAACATCTCCTCATCGTGTCAGATACTTATGGAAGAGCTCGAAGAGGCTGACAGGGAATATAAGAGGGAATTGCTCTCACAGATCGATGAGCAGACGGACAGGGCCAGGAACATTGTCCGTTCCCTGCTGGAGTTCTCGCGGGAGAAGGAATTCAAGAAAGAGACACTGCCTCTCAAAAGTCTTTTTGAAGAAACCCTCCGGTTTGTGAAAGGACAGGTTCCGACGAAGATTTCGGTCACTCTCGATATTCCCGAGGATATCGCCATATTTGCGGACAAACAGAGGATTCAGCAAGCGTTTCTCAATCTAGTAAAGAATGCCATAGAGGCGGTTGCTGACGAGGGAGAAGTAATCATCAGGGCGAAGAAACACAGGGCAGTGGACAAGACCGAGGAAACGGCGGAGATATTCAATCATATGAAATATCGCGGCAAATGCACCCTCGAGGGGGATACCGTTGATATCGAAATAAGAGATACCGGTTTAGGGATACCCCCTGAGATTCTCCACAGGGTCTTTGATCCGTTCTTTACCACGAAGGATGTGGGGAAAGGCTCCGGTCTCGGGCTCTTCATTGTCCACGAGATCATCGAAGAGCATGATGGTTGCATTGCAGTGGAAAGCGAAAGGGGAAAGGGAACGACCTTCTTTATAAGCCTTCCGCTGAAGAGTGAATGAACAGAGATGTGTGTAATAATGAACGTGGTGTGGAAATAATGAAAAAAATATCCTGTAGAGAGGGGAAATAAGGAGTGATACGAATGCAAAACGGCGCAAAAATATTAATTGTGGATGATGAAAAGATCGCCCTCAGAAACCTCGAACATGTAATGCAAAAGGAAGGCTATGCAGTAGCAGCCACGCAAAGTGGCCAGAATGCCCTTAAACTGCTGGAAGAGCAGCAGTTCGACGTTGTCCTCACTGACCTTAAGATGGAAAAGGTTGACGGTATGCAGATATTGAAGAGATGCCGCGAACTCTCTCCTGATACCGAGGTGATCATGATAACAGGCTTTGCCACGCTGGAGTCGGCGGTCAATACGATGAAACACGGAGCCTTCTACTATATTGCAAAGCCTTTCAAGCTGGACGAGGTGAGGAAAGTGGTAAGGGAGGCTGTGGAAAAAGTGAGATTAAAGACCGAAAACAGACACCTGAGGGAGCAGCTTGAGAACTACCAGGGAAAGGTGAAGATCATCACCCAGGACTCTCATATGGAGAGGCTCCTGGACTCGGCGCGGCAGGTCGCTCCCACTGACTGCAATATCATCATCACCGGAGAAAGCGGCACAGGGAAGGAGCTGCTTGCCCGATACATTCATTTCAACAGTAAACGTTCCCAGGGGCCCTTTTCTGCAATAAATTGTGGGGCTTTTACTGAAGAACTGCTGGGGAACGAACTCTTCGGCCATGAAAAAGGCGCTTTTACCGGCGCCGCGACAATGAAGAAGGGATTGATAGAGATGGCCTCAGGAGGCACTCTTTTTCTTGATGAAATCACGGAGATGCCCCCTTCCATGCAGGTGAAACTGCTGAGGGTGATCCAGGAGAGGGAGGTCCTGAGGCTTGGGGGAACAGAGCCGGTGAGCGTGGATGTGAGATTTATCGCTGCAACCAATAGAGACTTGCAGGATGCGACAAAAACCGGGCATTTCAGACAGGACCTCTATTTCAGACTGAATGTGGTGTCGCTGCATATACCGCCCCTGTCGGAACGGAAAGAGGACATACCCCTGTTAAGCTACTATTTCCTGAAAAAATATTCATCCCTGATGAAGAAGAATGTCACGGAGATATCCCCCGAGGTGATCACGCTCCTCACGAACTACGGTTTCCCGGGGAATGTGAGGGAATTGGAGAATATCATAGAGCGGGGTGTTGCCCTTTCCAACGGGGCCACCATCGAGGCGGCGCATCTCCCCGAAGATCTGAGGGAGCTCAGCATTCGGACATTCAGGAAGAGAGAGGGCAAGATCCCTTCCCTGGAAGAGCAGGAAATGGCGTATATCCAGTGGGTATTGAATGAGGTGGGCGGCAACAAGACCCTGACCGCCCAGATACTGGGAATAGACAGGGTCTCCCTCTGGAGGAAGTTAAAAAGGTACGGGCTGGAATCCGGCGCGTAAGAGCCGAGAGCTTGAAGCAGAATGAAACAAAAAGATAAAAAATTTTCGGACTCTCGGCCTGTCGGGAAGGTGCGGTTAAGGACGGGGAAGGTCCCCGGCCTAACCGCGGTTATTCTTGACTATTTTGTTTTCACCACCAGCACAGCGCAGGGTGCGAGGCCGATTACCCTTTCTGTCACACTTCCCATGAGGAGTTTTTCCAGTCCCGTCCGGCCATGGCTTCCCACCACAATGAGATCGATATTTTTTTCAGTTGCGGTATTCACTATGGCCTCGTAGGGTTTTCCCTCGGCAATGAGCCCCTCAACGCTTATTCCCTCTTTTTCAGCAAGGTCTTTTATATTCTTTATGTTGCACTCCGCTGCCTTCTGCTCTTTCTCAGCGATAAGCTCAGAAGGGACAACGGAAATCACCGTGAGCTTTGCCCCGCAGCGTTTTGCAATACCGATGGCTTCCATGGCTGCGGCATCACTGTATCGTGAACCATCGGTAGCCACGAGGATTTTCTTGAGTTCAATCTTCGCAGCCCTTGGCACCACCAGTACGTTACACGGAGCATGCCCGATGACCTTGGCAGTCACACTTCCCATCATGAGCCGCTTGAGGCCGGTGCGTCCCCGCCTCCCCATGATGATCATCTCGGCATGCCTTTTCGCCGCTTCGTCAACGATGTACCGGTAGGAATCCTCCCCTTGATGGATGACGATTTCGCAGTTCACATTTTCCTTCGCCGCCCGCTCCCTGACCGCCTCAAGATATGCTCTTGCCTTTTCGATCTCCTTTTCCACCAGCTGAGGCGCAAGCGTCTCGTATTCAGGATTTGTCTCCACGACCGACAGAGCAAAGAGCCTGCTTGAACATGTCTTCGCAAGGTTGATGGCCTCTCTCACGGCTCCTTCGCTGAATTCCGAGCCGTCTGTGGACAAAAGCAGATTCTCAATTTTTTTTGTGGGACATGTTTGACCGTTCATTTTAGTGCCCTCCTGCTCTGAGGATCCCTGAGGCCGCGAGCGCCAGGACCAGAACTTCAAGCGCCGCAATAATACCGTATACCGAATCCTTCTTCCTGAAGAGAATCGGTATAATCCTCATATAGCAGAGGATTGTTACCCCCGCGAGAAAGGCTATTCCGATGAAGTTAAGGAAATCCCCCCTGCCGACCATGCCGAGCCATGACCAGCCGGGATGTATATTGGTCGCTTCCAGGTATTCCTTCACCGGCATGGCCCAGTACTTCGGAAGATCGTTCACCGGCACATGGGGGGTAAGGATCCCCATGACGTAAATGACAAAAGTAGCGATGAGAGCAAGCAAGCCGGCTTTCATGCCCACGTCAAGGAGCTTTGCGTAAGCGACCTGTTCTTCTGTTGCCTTTACCTCTTTTCCCATTTCATTCCTCCATTATTTAGTGATTAGTGTCAGTGATTGGTGTCAGTAAAAGGCTATCTAATATTTAAATTATATACAATAACTGACACTCACACTAAAAACTGACACTGCCTTTTTAATTCCAAATCCCGAGACCTTTCAGCAGCGCCCTCAGACCCGCAAAGAGAAGCATGACGATCACAATGTAACGCACCGCTGCAGGTTTTGTCTTTGCCAGGATTTTCACCCCTACGATGGATCCCATCATGATGCCGATAATGGACGGGACAACCATCATCGGCAATACCGCGCCGTTGTTAACGTAAATCCATGCGGCCGAGGTATCGGTTATGGAGAGCAAAAATTTGGACGTGGCAACAGACACCTTCAGGGGAGCACCCATCATGAGATTCAGCACCGGCACATTTGCCCATCCGGCGCCGAGACCGAACATGCCGGCCATGACGCCAATGAGGATGAAGGTCGCGAGCCCCTGGGGGGTCCTGTGTATTTTCCAGTTGACTTCGTGCCCGGTGGATACCTCGTGATAGATACCGTTTATCCTGAGGGCCGTGGAAAGGGCATCCGCCTGTTTTACTTCGGGATACTCAGATTTCTTTGCCATAAACATGATTGCGACAATGCCGAGTATGGTGGCGCCTAAGGCCGTGTTGACAACCTTGGCAGGAAGAGCGAGTCCAAGCATGGCGCCTACGATGGCGCATGCAGAGGCGATAAGCGCCACGGGCAGGGCCAACCGTAAATCCGCCATGCCTTTCTTAAGGAGACCAGGACCTGCAGCAAGGGCGCCCGAAAGGGCGACGAGAAGCCCCGCTCCCCTCACAAAGTCGATGTGGAACGGAAAAAAGCCTCCGATGATGGGGACGAAGAGCACCCCGCCGCCTACCCCCCCCCCAGGACCGCTACGATGCCGAGTGCAAAGGTAACCACAAATAAGACGAGGGGCCAGACCCACCAGGGCGCAGACGACCCGGAGGGCGCGGGAACTGTGGTTGTTCCGGTTGACGCAAATGCAAAACTGCAGAATAAAAACAAGACACACACTATGGAGATGAAAACCATAAGGTTCTGCAGCATTGCATTCCGATTACTGATTCTTGATGTTCTCGATACCATGTCCATAATCCTTTCTCCCCAAAAGTTATTAGCGTATCCTTTCAAATTCAGTCTGGAATTTATACCGATCGCTTCTGCCGAGGAATCTGGTATAAGCTACCGGAGTATTATCGGAACTGAGAAGAAGCCTGTGAACTACAAGGACAGGGACGCCGCTTCGAACATCGAGCTGCTTTGCGTTCTCGCCCCGAACCGGTGAGATTTCGACGGTCTGAATAACTTTAAATATCTTCTTTATTCCCATTTCCTGAAGCGCTGAATAGAGGGAGTGACGGGAAAAATCAACCTCTTCTATGCCGGGCGCCATCCGATAGGGAACAAATGATTCTTCAAGATACACCGGTTTTCCGTTGACCACCCGCTTACTCAGGATAGAGTATGTTTTGTCAGTGGTTCTCAAGTACCCGCTTGCATCAGGGGGCGGGGTCTTTTTCCCTTTGTAGAGTATCTCTTTCCGTACCTTCACCTCTTTCCCGAACATTTCCTCCGTAAACCTCGTCCTCATGGCAAGACAGCCCTCCGGCAGGACACCGGTGACAAATGTGCCCTTGCCCTGAACCTTGAGCAGATATCCTTCCGAGGCGAGATTGAGTATTGCTTGCCGAACAGTGACCTTGCTGACGTTGTATTCCCTGCAGAGATCTTCTTCGGTGGGAATTCTTTGGCCTGGCTGCCATTTCCCTGAATGAATTTCCTCCAAAAGAATTCGTGTGAGCTGGATGTAGAGCTTTTCCCTGTTGAAGCGGTCGATAGTTTTATTATGCAACGATACAGTTTCTTTTTGCATCATGTCGATATGATATTATAATGATATAATGCTGTCAAGAAAATATCCCATGAATCTTTCTTATAGAGAAATTAAAGAGAACTGTGTTGACACTTCCCTGCGTCTACTGCTATAAATATAAGCCTATGATTGAAAAAACCGAAAAAATATGGATGGACGGTGAATTTGTGGAATGGGAGAAGGCTAATATCCATATCCTGACCCATTCACTTCATTACGGTCTCGGGGTTTTCGAAGGGATCAGGTGCTATGCGACGGAAAAGGGCCCGGCGATATTCAGGCTCAAAGAGCATGTGGAGAGACTGTTCAGTTCAGCTCATATCTTCCTTATGAAGATTCCTTTCACGGAAAAAGAGATCATGGAAGCCATCATTAAGACGGTGGCGGTCAATAAGATCAAGGAGTGTTATATCAGACCCCTCGTCTACATCGGTTACGGCGCCATGGGGCTTTATCCCAAAGACAATCCGGTGAAGGTTTCTATAGCGGTATGGCCCTGGGGAACCTATCTCGGGGAAGAGGGAATCACCAAAGGCATAAGAATAAAGGTCTCTTCATTCATAAGAGGCCATGTCAACTCTAACCTTTCAAGGGGGAAGGTCTGTGGATATTATGTGAATTCCCAGCTGGCAAAGAAAGAGGCGATATCCTGCGGATATGATGAGGCGCTCCTGCTCGATACGGAAGGATATGTTTCAGAGGGGAGCGGCGAAAACGTCTTCATCGTGAGGAATGGGGCGCTCAAAACCACTCCCCTGACGTCCATACTGGAAGGTATCACAAGGGACAGCATTATGGAGATCGCACGGAATGAAGGTATCGCCACGGTTGAAGAACGGTTTACGAGGGATGAACTGTATATCGCCGAAGAGGCGTTCTTTACGGGGACGGCAGCGGAGGTTACCCCTATCCGGGAGGTGGACGGAAGAACTATCGGGGAAGGGAAGCCGGGGAAGGTTACCAAGAAACTGCAGTCACTCTTTTTTGATGTGGTTAAGGGGAGAAACAGGCAGTATGAATCCTGGTTGACCTATGTCTAGTGTAGTGCGTCATAAATCCCTTTCCGTTGATTGATAGGGGGTAGGAAAGGCTTTCGCCTCCCCTCCCTCCGAACCGTACAGGCGGATTTCCCGCATACGGCTCTCCAGTCAGTGGTTTCCAC
>JAMCQB010000009.1 GCA_023382175.1 Nitrospirota bacterium
GATGACCCCTTTGACCCTCATGCCGGGCTTGTAATCTGCCGGGATCTCTATCTTCGTGCTGTCGATCCTCCTGAGTTTTTCGATGCCCATAAGACCACCTCCCTTCAGTCAGGCTGAGGTCAAGGCTCCTGCTGGAAAATACCGCAGGGGAAAGGGGTGACATATCATCCCGTGTCATTGATCTTGCAGAGATCATGGATAAGACGGAGAGTGCGCTCATAGGGGGGATATGCCTGGATACCTGCCATGCCTTTCAGGCAGGGTATGAAATATCAAAGGGAGAAGGGGTGGCGGAGATCGCGGGAGAGATCGAACGTCACATGGGGCTTGAGAAGGTAAAGCTGATACATCTCAACGATTCAAAAAAGGCATTCAACTCAAGGGTCGACCGGCATGAACATATCGGTTCCGGCGCCATTGGCACGGGAGGACTGAAAAGGTTCATCAACCATCCCGCATTCAGGGACGTCCCCCTGATCCTGGAAACACCAAAAAAGAGCGAGGATGACGATCCGAGGAATCTGAAAGTGGTGAGGAGTTTTTTATTGAAATAGCGGCTTAAATTCTACTGTCAAGAAAATCTACATCAGGCCGGAGAGAAATTTCCCGGCTGAAATCATCCTTGCCCCTTTATCGAGCCTGTCAACAGCGTTCTTCTTCACCACTTGGTACACATACGGGATCGACAGCCTTTCTTTGAAGTAGAGAAGGTGCGGTGACAGGCTTGTGTCATTGAGCTTCGCCTCGACGGCAACCCAGGGTCTGCCGTCTATGGTCACCAGGAAGTCGACCTCGCGTTTGTCAACGTCTCTCAAGAAATAGAGTTCTGCCTTGTATCCCTCATAATCGGTTATGAAATGCGCCAATTTTAGCAAATGGGACGCCATGAGGTTCTCGAAGCGGGCAGCCTCATCCTCTACTTCCGACCAGTCCCATAAATAGAGCTTTGGCTCTTTTTTGAGAGACCGTATTTTCTTTGCGGAGTATGGATAGATCCGAAAACAATAGTAAAAGGACTCAAGGATGTCCATCCAGTGCGAAACAGCACGGAAACTTACCTCAAGGTCTTCCCTGACGGCATTGAGCGACAGCAAGGAACCGACTTTAGACGGCAGAATGTCGCTTAGCAGTTTCATGTTGCCGATATCGCGTATTGCCTGGACATCCAGGATATCTTCCCGGAACATCCTTTCGATCTTTTCATTGTGCCAGCGCCTGAGGTGTCTCTTGCTCTGTTTTATGAAGGGTTCGGGGAACCCGCCGAAAGCGTCCAGCTTATCCAGAGTCTCCTGGTGATAATCTTTCCCTATCGGCAATGTGCCGCGTGTAGATGTCTTATATTTGATACCCTCTATCTCAGCCAGAGTGAATGGATGGAGCCGGTAATAATGATACCTCCCCTGCAACGAGTCGCCGCCACGCCTGTAGAGGTCGAGCCGGGCGCTGCCGGTAACAAGAAACTTGTAGGTTTCCTTCAGTTTGTCATATTCCCCCTTGATAAGGCTCTTCCACTGCCTGTATTTGTGTATCTCGTCAAAGATAAGAATTTCAGCGTCCCCCGGCCAGGAAAAAGCCATGATGGCCTTCCTGTCAGCCCTGTTGTCCCAGTTGAAATACGCATGGCTGCTGAAATGCGTTGCAATGAAATTACGACAGAGGGTCGTTTTTCCTACCTGGCGCGGCCCTCCAACAAAGACCATCTTGTCCTTCAGGTCCTCTATGATAAACGGCGTCAAATACCTGTCCCTCAGCATATGCCTATTATACAATAGATTTGCCTAAAAGCAAAATTATTAGCTAATAAATTTGCTTTTGAGAAATGTCAAGGGTATTGCATGGGATGATGGGAAGGAGGATCAAAATCCACCGCTGTCCCCTCAAATGGAACGATAAAAGTGGTGGTTGTCACTGTATTTTTGCTTATTGCTTGTATGATTGCAATCAACAAATAGGCGCTGACCCCGTTTATAACCCTTAAATTAGAATAGGTGTTGTTCAGAGGCTTGGCACTTCCCTTTCTTATAATGCTCTAAAAGGGTATTAACCTCCGGATATTCTGAGGCAACGCTACCGTCAAATCTATTCTCATGAACGATTCTGAGAAAGTCTTTTTTCTGAGTTGCAGACAATGATCCGAGCAGCTTACTCCACTCGGCGGTACCGTTATTTTTGTGATCTTCCCTGTAAATGATATACTTATCCGGCATAATGAGCAATTTTCTGAATTCCTTTATATCTCTGCCGAATGCGGCTTCAAAAAACTCCTTTCGCGGGCTCACGACCCCATGTGTTGCCTGGAGTATACATTGGATGCTCCTCAAGTATCGAAGGGTCCAGTGTTTTCCAACAAACTTCCTGTCTTTATTCGTAACAGGTATATACTTCATCGGGAAAGAATAAATCTGTGTGCCCAGTTTCTCGTTCAAGTCAACATTGATTCTCAACCTTTCATAAAAGTCTTCCGGCGTATCTACATAGTTATAAAGAATGTAATTTGAGAGCTTCTTGAAACCGAGCTTAGCAGCCCAGTTGATTTTTTGAATGTAGCTGTCTTTTAAGGTTATGTGATCAAAAGCAATTCTCAACGGCTGAATGGGCAGCTCTGCCAACCGTCTCATTTTTCCTTTGGTAAGAAGTCTGAGATCTATTCCCTGATTGAAATCGACATACCTTAAGCTGTTATTCAATTTAGCGCCTCTGTGAAAGCCGGCCTCCTTTATTTCGTCAATAATCTTATCGAATTTGGGAGACGCAAGGACATTGTTGTCGAGGAGAAGCAGGTCTTTCTTTTCTCCATAATTGTCATTTATCATTTGAATCTGTTTTCTTAAAGGGACGTATTCAACATAGAACGGCTCGATCTTGGGCACCGCACAAAATGGGCATCTTCTCACACAGCCCCGCGTCATATATGCAAAATAGGCATTAGAGGCAGGGTACTTATACTTGATTTCTTCCAGAATGCTGTAGTCGGGGACCATGCCGTCAACTCTATGGTCACCCGATAAGCGGAGCTTGCCTTTCTCATTCAATAACCCTTTCACGGGGATAAAGCCAGTCTCCTCGTGAATTTCGTTTGCCATAAGCGTTGCCATTGGGCCACCGATGAAAAGGTTGCGGGGGTCTTTGACGCTGAACTCATAATATTTTATTGTCTTAACGGTTTCAGCCCAATGAAAACTGAACATGGTGGTTATATATATTCTGTCCCATAACTGTCCTCGGAGGTACTTGTCCAATCCTTTAACAAAACAAACCTCGTCACCGCGCTGTTTATGGAAAGCGGATAGTTTCATAAGGCCAAGGGGAGGATATTTGTTTTTGTAAGCAGGCTCAATGAAAAGTACTTGCATGTTTACTCTCCCTCAAGCCATGCACTAATTCGGTCTCTAAGTTTTTTGTCTTGCTCATATTTATGAACAATGGCATTCCTCTTCAATAATCGTTCGCGGCCAAAGGAAGGAAACTCACTCACCCTATCAATTTCGAAAATAACATTGCCCAATAGCCTTATTCTTTGTTGAGTGAGGGAATCCAAATCTATCCATTCGTTCTGACTAGAAAAAGAAGTACTAGAATACAAGTCTCTCGCTCTTTCCCTCACCAAGCTTTGGATGGTCTTCCTCGTCTGATAGAGCTCTTGATAACCGACACCGGGGTCGTAGTTCAGATTATTTCTTCTGTCTGATTCAAAATAGTAATTTCCAGGCTCATAAGGAACGTATACGGCATAAAAAACTTCTCTTTTGTAATCGAAGTCATTAAATAAAGCATAATATTTACCCCAAACCACCCTGTGCAAACCTTCTGAGGATATTTTTCTGATTCTGTATATGTTCGCCTGTGAATCCACCTCAATGCTTGTATTTCCAATTCTCGAAAAACCATTCTCGAATAATCTTATCAGTCCAGAAATTGCGAAAAAATTTGCGTAGTACTGCGTCACCGCACCCCAGGAGAAGTTTCCATCCCTCAATAATCTCCTACTCAATATATACTGATATATTGCTTTGTCTAAGTATAGGTTGACCTCTTTAAAGAAAGTATTCCTGATCTCTTTGGCATGGAATGGCTGAAACCGCTTTGTGATAAGATTCGGAGGAAGCACAGGATTTGTCCTAACAGCGTCCTTTACAAAACCATCGCACACGCCGCTCGCAGTTCTAAACTTTGCTACAATGCTATGAAACACGGCTAAAGTTTAATTCTCCCTGTTGGTTTCGCTTTTCTGGCAGCTTTCAGCAAGACATTCAGTTCACTTACTATTCTTTCAACACCTGCTTTGCCTGAAACTCCTTTTAGCAGCCCTTTGCTCGAAAAATCATAATCTTTAATAGGTTCTAGTATTCCTATTATTGTATTGACCTTGAAGTCACTTGTCGCACTTAAGCACAACTGAAGAACAGTAGGCAGCAATAACATCAGAGAATAAAAGCCCATGGTCTTTGTTAAAAGTGAATTGGCATTACCCCAATCCTCGGGAAACAGAAATTTGATGGCACTAAAATAGTTCTTGAGAATACCGTACTGCTCTTCCTCAGTGTAAATATGCAAAGAAGCCCTCTTTCCCTCATCCAGCAACAGTTTTAAATTATCTACGAAAGCACTTTGAGTAATAAGACCCTTTCCGGTCCCCAACATTTTGATCTGTTGATACCACGGCGACTCTGGGTCATCATTTAACTTCTTAACCAGTTCATGTGCGCGTTCCTCCAAGAAACTTGCATCCTTTACTAAATCAATCAGATCGTATATCAACGAAGCATTGACGCCTTTTTGAGTCGAGTTGATGACCCTAAAAACTTTTGCCTGATTAGGAATATCCAATTTTTCGAAAGCTACTACAACAACATCGATAGCTTTATCGCTCAAAGACAAGCCAAAAAGTCTGTGTTGGCCATCAATGACCCATGCTATATCGTCCTTTACATCAAATGATATGGTTTGCTTACTCGCATCGTAATTCAGGTCGACATCAAAATTTAGAATGATATTGTTTGGTATGATACCTTTCAATCTGAAAACATAGTCATTGATCTCTTTAGCCCGTTTCAATGATAAATTACGCTGATATCCTTCCTTCTTGTCTGTTTCTCTTCTGCTTACATAAGCTATCCTATAAAGCATATCTGATTTGATGCTGAAAACATAAAACTTCCAATCATTCTGAGTTACTTCTAAAGCCTTAAACGTTTTTTTCATTGGCAGACTCCCAAAACCTCATATTTCCAATCCAATTTCCTTACAAAATCTCTTCAGTTCCTTATAGCACTGCTGCAATTCAGACTTTTTATTCTTATTATCCTCAATCTCCACCTTAATCTTCAGCGCCTCCGCGTCATTGATGAGGTCTCTGAATTCTCTTATCTTTTTATAAAATCTATCGACCTTTTCAGGTTTATGCTCATAAAGAATGTGCATGGCCTCATCGAAAGCCTCCTCAGGGCCATTGTCGTAGAATGCCTTGCACGCCTTCTTGTTACCGAGGATCTTTGGGAGGTCTCTTACGTTTTGCGCTTTCTTAAACCTGTCTTCCTTTACCCATTCAACGAAGTCATCGAGGAAGGCCGGTGTTTCCTGCGCTCTCTTAACCAAATCCTTCTGCCTGTAAAAGGCATCAAAATAGCTGAACTTCTTGACCTCGTCTTTTGTACCGCTATCGAGTCTGCTTTCATAAGAATTCCGTAAATATTTTGCTGACATCGTTTCATAGGCATTTAACATGGATTCGATGGTCTTCTTTTGCATCCCCAGGTGTTTGCTTATTTCATCCGGCTTCTTATTGAGCTTCTTTATCATTCTATAAACGTACGCCGCCTTTTCATAAGCATCCCAAGGTGTTTTACCCTTAATGTGAAAGGTCACGAGGATATAGGAAATTTCTTCTTCAGTGACATCCTTCTGCAGAATTCTCGCTTTTATGGACTGCCATCTCTTCCTGTTATCAGGGTTTTTCTCGTATTTCTTGCACAATCTTCGATAGGCACATAGTCTTCTATTTCCTTCAATTACCTTATTTCCAAGAACATAAACTTCATCAACAACGCCTTTATTGACTTCCAGATCTTTGATAAGGTCCTTTGTGGAGTCCAATTTGAGAAGTTCCATCTCAATGAACTCTTGGGTTACTTTATTGGACGGAATTCTGCTGACTATGCGGTTGATGCGGGGATTTTCAGGGTCATATTCAAGGCTGTTGATATCGACATCCTTGATTTCGTATGTTATCTCTCTGCCTAAAACAGTTATGGATTCCTTTGCCATCCCTACCCCAATATATTCAATAGTTCACTCTTGTTATGAAGAAAATCGAGACTACCGCTACTTACTATACCCAAATCGCCCTGCACATATCCAGCAATTTCCTTTTTGACATCAATGACCCTGTCGATGTACTCATCAATGGTTCCCTTTGCCAAAATTTTGAATATCTTACATTCCTTGGTCTGAGATATCCTGTGAATTCTGTCCTGCGATTGCAGGTAATCAACAAGATTAAAGTTTCTATCCAGGTAGATCGCGTTATTGGCCCTTGTAAGCGTCAGCCCTTCTCTCGCAGCTGAGGGATTGGCTATCATAATCCTGTTCTTCTCTGACTCCTGGAAAGCCTTAACAGCACCTACCCGGTCCTTCATCGGAACATCTCCATAGATAATAAGTGGGTTATATTGTTTTAGTCTACTCTTGAGGATAATGATGTTTTCGATAAAGCTGGTCCAGACGATTGCCTTTTCGTCCTTTACGATAAGGTCCTTAAGCAGGTCTTCCAAAACGGCGAACTTTGCAGGAACTTCCCTGTATCCTTTATCTACAAGGACAGGATTGCTCGCTATCTGTGTCAACCTCAAGAGCTTCTTTAAAATGTTCTCTGCCTCATCAATGATGGCATTGCCGTCCATATCCTGAACTTCTATCCGTAATTCTTCTTTCAGTTGAGTATAAAGCTTAAGCTGTTCGCCTCTTAATGCCACATAAGTATTCACAAACTTTTTCTCCGGAAGTTCAAGCACGTCATCCTTGAGGCGACGGATAGAATGCTCTGCGATGGTATTCTTCAGCTCTGAAAGCGCTTCGCTGTAATCCGGATTCTTTTCATTGAATCTTGCTTTAAACGCTTTGAAGTCTCCCCCGAGAAGTGCGCCGCCGTCGAGAAAGAAGAACTGAGACCATAAGTCTACCGGTTTATTTGCAACAGGAGTACCGGTAATAATGATTCTCTTTGTTGAATAAGGCCTGAGCTTAAACAATGACTGAGCCGTCTTGGTTGCGGGCTCTTTGATCCGCGCTGATTCATCAAGAACTATTGCGACCTTGCGACTCCTGCAAAACCTTCTAATCCGTTCCAGTTCAGCGATTACCGCTTCATAATTGGTGATGTAAAAATTTGCGCCAGTTAGAAACTTATATCTTTTTTCTCTTTCGGTGCCTTTCAGAACGATTGGAATTAGGAATGAATGCTTTGTTACCTCCTGCTCCCAGTTGTAAAGCAAAGACATTGGGCTTACTACAAGGACCCCTTCGACCTCGCCACTCTTCATGGCTGCACATAACGAGTCGATGACTATTTTTGTCTTGCCAAGGCCTTGCTCGTCAAATAAAGCGACCTCGTAATGCTTGCTTAAATAGTCGATGGCCTCGACCTGGTGGGGAAGCGCCTCTGTCTTTAGTTCATATCTTTGCTTTTCCCTAATCATTGATTATTTCATCGGGAACAAACAAGACATATATGTTTTGAGATCCCTTCAATCCCCATCTTTCCAAGCTCCTATTGAAAAGATCTTCACCGGTCTGAGGCACTCCTATGAATACTTCACACAATCTTCCGTTCAGTTCGACGGCAGAAAAATCCTGAAGTTGTTCGTAGGTCCTGCTGTTCGAGATGTCATTTTCGGTCTTTGCCTCGCCTATGCATATCTGACCGTCCGCTTTCACGCCAATTGCATCGGGCCTGTGCCTCATTATTTGAGGAGGCAGGGATATTCTTTCTCCAAATAGACCAGGATAATTTCCATCCACGCCATAGACAGTAGCGCCCTCCTCTCTCATCTTCTTTATGACTAAGCCGAGGATAAACTGATGCCTGTCGCCAGCCACTATTCGATAGTGCCGATATCTCTTAAGAGATTCGTAGTTACGTTATAGAGTTTTTTCAGGGAGTCAACTTTGGCAGGCTGTAGACCCCTCTTAATCTCATCCAGTTCTCCAAAAGGAAGACCCTCCAGCCCATCGACAACGTCCTCGATCTTTTCGAAAAGCTTTGACTTGGCAGCGGGGTTCTTTTGTTCCAACTGATCAAGCGCGGCCTGAAAATTATCATCAATCAATGCCTGGCGTGACTGCTCGTCTTTGAGTACCATGGGAAGTTTTCGGATATCCTCACCCCTTCTGAACTTCCCTTCGCCGACCCAATCACAAAATTCCTCCAATGTAACTTTGCCGTCTTTAAAGAGACGTTTAAGTTCTCTAATTTTCCTGAACTCCACGAAATAACTAAACTTAAGTCTCTCCGCAGGCTTGTTATATTTGGGGAGATACTGTTTCTCCATGTCCATGAAAGCCTGAATGTTATTTCTTATGTCTGAAGCTGAAAGTTTTGTGAGTTGCTCTAATCTTTTCAAAGAATAATCTTCCTCAGTATTCAGGCGATATAATTCCCGTGCCTTCTCGTATGCATCCCAGGGAGTCGTACCAAAGAGGTGCTTTTCGAGGCGGATAAAATTAATAACATTGCGGTCAACTTTGTAGGGCAATACATAGGCATCGATCGATTTCCATTTTTCATCATTCACGTATTTTTCGGAAAGTTCTTCATATATGAAAGCCCGTGTGTTGCCTTCTATGACTGTGTAGAAATCATCTTTTGGGACAACCCAAATGGGATCATAAATACCCTTATTACGCTCTATGTGTTCCTTCAGCTTTTCGTACTGGTCATTGCCTTCGGCGAGAGCAAATTTTATCTTCTCCTGATTGATATTGTCATTCAGACGCGTGTCAAGAAAGTATTGTATGCGGGGATTCTCTATATCGAGGATAAGCTGTTTTAGATCAATTTTCAGCCTTCTGAGTTCGGTGGAAATGCCGTCGAGGTTTACTCTTAAAGCAACCATAACTGCCTAATTTTACATAAAAGCAGTCGAAATAACAATCATCATAACGAGGTCATGAGACGTAAGCAAAGTGGACAAGCCGCCTTTTGTAGAAGAACTTGCTCGTACTCACTTCTTTTGAGACTTCTCTGCTGCAGTTTTCCGTGAAACAGGAGAGGTGGCGCCTCTCCTGAACTCCCCGCTTCTGCCGCCACGCTTTTCCATGAGCATGATATCCGAGATCGTCATCTCCTTATCCACTGCCTTACACATATCGTATAGGGCTAATGCTGCCGCGGATGCTGCGGTTAATGCCTCCATCTCAACCCCTGTCTGACCGATTGTTTTCACCTTTGCCTTCACATCCACTTTGCTCTTTCCTTCGTCGATTTTCATATCAACAGTGACGGAGGTTATGTTGAGGGGATGGCACATGGGGATGAGCTCCCATGTCTTCTTTGCAGCCATTATGCCGGCAACCCTTGCCACTGCAATCACATCACCCTTGGGAATGGCCTTATCCCTTATAAGCTTTATCGTCTCTGGTCTCATATAGACAGAGCTTTTTGCAATGGCCTCCCTCTCGGTAAATGGCTTTTCAGACACATCCACCATCTTTGCCTTGCCTTCTTCATCAAGATGTGTGAGTTTCATTATCCTCCTATCCTCGACATGGCACGCAGAGATGCAGAGTCCTTGAGTTGGTGAATGTTGTGTCCTTCAGGTTTGACTTCTATGGAGAGTCTGAGTAAACGCTCTATCTCTTTATCCGGTGGGGGTGGGGTAGTTCGGAGTGCGGGTTTTAAATCGATCTCGGTTTCGGAAAAAAGACAGGGTCTTAATTTTCCGTCAGCGGTGATGCGCAGGCGGTTGCAATCGTCGCAGAAATGGTGAGTCAATGCGCTGATAAACCCTATGACGCCGGGAGCTTTTTCCAACCGGTAATACCGCGCAGGGCCGTCTCGCCTCAACCTGACCGGCGAGAGGGCCCCAATCTTTTCCACCCGTGTTTTTATCTCGTCAGTAGAAATATATCGCTTATCGCTCCACAGGTCTCCTGCGCCTATGGGCATGAATTCGATAAACCTCACGTGGTAGGGGGTATTCAGGGTTAACCCGGCAAATTCCTCGATCTCGTCATCATTCAAGCCCCGTATGGGCACCATGTTGATCTTTACAGGAAGCAAACCGGCTTTTTCCGCTGCCTCTATCCCCTTCATCACAGGGCTGATCTCCCCTCCCCTCGTCATTTCCCTGTACCGTTCAGGCATGAGGGAGTCGAGGCTGATATTCACCCTATTCAGGCCTGCATCTGCAAGTTCCTTTGCATATTTTTCGAGGAGAACACCGTTTGTGGTGAGGCTCATGTCTTCGATGCCGGTGATGTTTCTCAGGGAAGCGATGAGATAGGCAACATTCTTCCGCGCAAGGGGCTCTCCCCCGGTGATCCTGATCTTTCTCACTCCAAGGGCTGCTGCAACCTTTACCACTCTCACGATCTCTTCGTAGCTCAGTATCTCCCTGTGCTCGATGGGCATGATACCGGTGCCGGGCATACAATAGACACACCGCAGGTTGCATCTGTCGGTGATGGAGATGCGCATGTAGTCTATAATGCGGGAGAACTTGTCCTGGAGTTTCATGCTTAATTGTAATCCATTCTCGAGAAATTAACCACAGACATCGTGACAAACCATAAGCTCTAATATCTAAATCCTAAACAATATCAAATGACCAAAATTCAAAATAGTCTTGAACGTTTGGATTTTGGGTCTGTTTAGGGTTTAGTATTTCGAATTTAGGATTTGATTCCTCAGTCTTTACCGTGCTCCCTTCTTTGCCGGTTTCTTTTCGATCTCTGCTTTTTTCTTCTTTGCCATTAGAGTCTCCCGGGAATCCGGGTATTTCTCGATGATCTTGTCAAAGATGACCTTTGCTGTCTTCTTATCTCCCAGTTCCATGAAGGACAGACCCTGCTTGTAAAGGGCTCCGGGGATCTTGTCGTTGCGGGGATAGCCTTTGATGAGGGTCTCGTAGGCCAGTATGGCGTTTTCGAAATCCTTCTCGGCGAAGTATGCTTCCCCTATCCAGAAATGGGCATTGCCCACAAGGCCGTCCCTGGGATATTTGGCGATAAGGGCATTGAATTTTTCCCTTGCCTCTTTATATTTTTTTCCTTTAAAGGAGGCATATGCGGACTCGTAGAGCGCCGCAGGGCCATTGTCTTCAGTCTTCTTCACTTCAGAAGCTTTTTCACCGCTCTCTTCAGCCGGTGGTTTCTGCTCGGCAGCGGGAGGTTTTGTTTCGCCGGATTTTGCGATTCTTTCGGAGAGTTCCTTCACACGGGCATCGAGGCTGTTGATCTGGGAACGCAACAGCTCCCGCTCCACCGAACTCTCTTTCATCGTCTTGTCCATAAAGAACTTGTACTCGTCAAACCTGCCCCGCAGCATCTGAAGTTCCCTCGACTGTTCGTTCACCTGGGAATAGAGGGATGCCTGACTTTCCCTGACAGCGTTAAAGGAATCCTCTCTTACGGCACCGGTTGTCTGTTTCCTGAGGTCTGCGGTCTCTTTTTTCAGTTCAAAGTTTTCCCTTTTCAGCTGGTTTATTTCGCTTCTCGTGGCGTCAAGATCGCCGGTGGAGGCGCATCCCATAAGCAGAAAAAAAGAGACAACGAAGAGCACGGGAAATCCTAAATTCGAATATCTAAACTCTAAACAAGGGCAAATTTTTTTCTTTTCGCTCTTTTCTTTTCGGATTTCGGATTTAGAATTTACTATTTTATGAAGCATCTTATTTCCCCTTCAAGATCACAAAATGTCCCCTTCTGTTCTTTGCCCAGCAATCTTCCGTATGTTCGCTGCAGACGGGTTTTTCCTTGCCGTAACTGATGGTCTCGATGCGGGACGAGGGAACACCCAGGGAGACGAGGAAGTCCTTGGCTGACTTTGCCCTCTTGTCCCCCAGCCCGAGATTGTATTCCGACGTGCCTCTTTCGTCACAATGACCCTCGATGAGAACTTTTTGTGCAGTGTTCTTCCTGAGATGGTCGGCAACCACTTTCAATGTCTGCTTCGCATCTTCCCGTACGTCATATCTGTCATAATCAAAATAAATGTCCTTGAACATCCCGGATATCTCCTCGAACTTTGAAGGGATATCCTTTGACTCAACCTTGGCCCTCTCCTGTTCCGTGATCTTCTCCTTAGCCTTTGTGGATTCTTCCGGCGCCTTTGTCTGCGGCTGCTGCATTTCCTGCGGCTGCGTCGGAACCACCGCCTTTCTCTCTGCACATCCGAAAGCCACGAATCCAAGGATCGCTGCCAGGACTAAAAACTTTTTCATCTCGAAAACCTCCCTAGTTAATTTGGCGACCATCGAGGGCCAAAGACCCTCAGCCCCTTCGGGGTTATCCTCTTTTGGGCCTCTCCGTTTACCCTCATGATAAAGACCGCTTTTTCGCCGTCCCTGTCCGATGAAAATACTATATACCTCCCGTCCGGAGAAAAGGAAGGGTCTTCATTGTTCCCCCTGTCAGTGAGCTGTGTTATCCCGGAGCCGTCGGGATTGATGGCGAATATCTGGTTCTTTCCCCCCTGTCGTCCCGAGAACACGATTTTGTCTCCTCTGGGAGACCACGAGGGAGAGGTGTTATAAGGACCGTTGAAGGTGAGTCTCCTTGCGTTGGAGCCGTCCCTGCTCATGATGAAGAGCTGCGGAGTTCCGTCCCTGTCGGAGATAAAGGATATCTGACCGCCGTCAGGGGAGAGGGTAGGGGATACCTCTATGCCCCGCGAAGAGGTCAATCGGTTCAGCTTTGATGCCGGGATTCTGTAGGTGTAGAGGTCCTGACTCCCGCTCATGGATGAGGAGAAGATGAACTCGTCCGGATGGGGGAAAAAATCGCCGGCGATGTTCGTCCCCTTGGAAGAGAAGACCTTTGTTTCAGACGTTTTTTTAAAGTCCAGCAGGTATATCCCCCACTGTCTGTTCCTTTCTGATGAGTAGAGGAGCCGGGAGCCGTCCTTTGACCAGTGGGGTGAGAGGATTACATTCCCTTTTATGCCGAGACTCATCGCCCTGTGGCCGTCCCAGTCAGCAAGGTAAATGCTGTCTTCTCCCCCTTTCCTTGCGACATAGGCGACCCTTGTCCTGAAGATGCCTGACTCGCCGGTCATCTGCCTGTAGATGTCGTTTGCGATGGTGTGCGCCAGGGGCCGCAGAAGGGATGCTTCGGTCTGGTATTCCTTCCTGAGTATTTCCCTCCCCTCCAGAGCATCGTAGAGGGAAACGGTTGCCACAAGGTTCCTGGCGCCGCTGACCATTCCTTTCACCACGGCCTCAGCGCCGATCACCGTCCAGTTTTTGGGATTAAAGGGCTGGGAGGGGGCCTCCATGAACGCATTCCTGTCAAGGCAGAGGAAGATTCCCGTGAAATCGAGGTCATCCTTTATTATGTCGGAGATCTCCTTGCCGAAAGTCCCCCCGAATTCGGAGACCGCGATGGGAAGTTTCCTGGCCGCAGGAGAGGTGATGTCGATATAGACCTTCGCCTCAGCAGCAGCAGAAAGCAGTAAACAGCAGGCAGTAAGCAGTAAAAACAGAACGCAGGGAGCCGTTAAATAGTTGAGTCGTTGAGTCGGAACTACTCGACTACTTAACCACTTAACGCCTTTGAATCTTGAATCTTGAATAGTGAACGATTTTTTCACGGATAAAATCTCACTCCTATCTCCATTTCATAGGGCGGCGGGGTGACCGGCCTTGCCTTGGCAATGGCCCTGAGCGCAGAACGATCAAAGAGGCCGTTGCCCGAGGATTTCTCTATCCGGGTGACCTTCACATCCCCGTCCTTCATGATCCTGATGGAGATGATCGCTTCGAGGTTTTTGTCCGCTGTCTCAGGGAATATCCAGTTCTGCCATATGGCCTTTGTAACCTTCGCATAGTAGTCGTCCATGAGAGAGCCTCCCCCTTTCCCTGCAGCGCCCTGGGAAGAAAGGGGTTTCCCCTCGCCGCTTCTTTTGAGGGAAATGACATTCCTTAGATTCACGATCTTCTCAATCTTTTTCTTTGCCTGAAGCGCGGCGATCCGTTCCGAGACGTACTGTTCTTCCGCCTTGTTCACCGTTTTGGTCTTCTCTGTGGCGCTCTTTGTCTCTTTTGTTACTGCTGGACTCTGCGTTCTGGTCTGTTCCACTGCCCGGGTATCGCTCTTCCCTTCAGCTTTTCCTTCAGACCCCACAAGGCTCACCACATAAGGCGAAGGCATCACAAAACGGCTTGACTGTTTTATCGCCACGAACACTGCCAGAAAGAAGGTGAGGTGAAAGACTAAGGAGAGAACCGTTAACCGCTGTAATGAGGGCCCATTCATTTTGTGCGAATCGCCGGCTCCGTGACCATGCCCAGTTTCTCTATGCCCGCTTCCTTTATCTCGCCCATAACCTCCACCACAAAACCGTACGGGACATCCTTGTCCGCCTTCAGGAACACATTGGGGTTCATTTTGCTGACGGCCTGAAGTTTTCTTCTCATATCCGCCATGGATACGGGACTGTCATTCATATAGACCTTCATATCCTTCTTTATCACAAGGGCAACCCGCTCTTCGGGAGGCATATCCTTCCCCTTTGCCCTGGGGAGATTCACATCAATGCCTTGCTGAAGCAGGGGCGCGGTGACCATGAAGATGATGAGGAGCACCAGCATGACATCCACGAAGGGCGTCACGTTTATCTCCGACATTACCCCTCTGTCTCTCTCAACCTTCATTGGGCCTCCCGCAGGAAGAACTCAAAGAGTTCCTCCGAGAAGTCTTCCATCTCGATGATGAGCATCTTTGCACGGCTGAGGTAGTAGTTATATGCCACAACACCGGGGATCGCCGCAGCAAGTCCTGCTGCCGTTGTGATGAGCGCCTCTGCGATACCGGGGGCCACCACAGCCAGGGAAGCCGAACCTGCGGCCCCTATTCCCCTGAAGGCATCCATGATGCCCCATACCGTACCGAAAAGCCCGATGAACGGCGTGGTGGAGCCTGTGGTGGCGAGGAAGTTCAGGTATGACTGCAGCTTGGCAACCTCCAGGGCCTCATATCTCCTGAGCATTCTCTTTACCTCATCCCTGTGCACGCGGCTTTCCTCTGCATACACAGACCTGAAGACATTGGCAAGGGGGCTCAGGGTAAGACTCCTCGCAGTGTTATAGAGTCCCTTCATGTCACGGCCTGACCTGAAGGTCCTCAGGAAAGAGTCGGATTCCTTCGAAGCCTTCGAAAAATACCTGTGTTTGTAGAAGATGATCGCCCAGGAAAAAACGGAGAAGAAAAGGAGGATGACCAGTACCCCTTTCACTACATATCCCGCTTGAAGTATTAACTGAAGCGCCGAATCTTGCATGGATTACCTCTATTTACAACTGAATTTTCAATATTTTAAACCAGATTAAAAAAAAATGCACGAAAAGTCAAATGAACGGGTGTACGACAAATTTATTGGTAAGATTCAGACCCGAAAGAGAAGACATATACACACGGGGCGGGAATGGCAAGAGCAGTAAGGGTATTCTGTGGCACTGCACCTGCGCGGCTTCGGGAAGAGGCCGTGCTGTGTTTCCCTGTCAGTCACAGGACCCGATGTGTTATAATTTTTCCATGAAACGAATATTTCTGATCGTGCTGCTTCTCCTCCCCGCTCTTGCATACGCCGCTCCTTCCATCAAGTTTGCAAACGACACCCATGACTTCGGAAAGGTCAGGGAAGGGGAGAAGTTGGAGTATGCCTTCGAATTTGCCAATTCCGGTACGGAGGAACTGCGCATAGAGAGGGTAAACACCTCCTGAGGGTGCACCGCGGTGATGGCTAGTTCAAGCCATCTGAGGCCGGGAGAAAAAGGCAGTATCAGGGCGCGCCTCGATACTCAAAACAGGGCAGGCTTTGTGGTGAAGACTGTTGAGGTGGTGAGCAATGATCCCGGCAGACCAAGGGTGATCCTTACGCTCAAGGCGGCAGTAAAAGGTCCGGTATCTCCGCAGCAAATCCCGGTTACACGATAAACGTCTCTTTCTCACCTGAGTAAGAGGAGCGACGCGACGCGGCAAGCCTTGAGCGAGATTGCTTCTCCGCCCCAGGCGGATCGCAATGACAGAAAACATTACTTCAGGATGACGTAGGTCGCCCCGAGACCGCCGTCGCAATCTTTGGCAGTGGCATATGCCAACACCCACTTGCTGAAGGGGCCGTGAAGAAGTTTCCTGAATGCCTCCTTAAGGACAGGCCCATTGGGGGACCTGAGCCCCCTGCCGTGTATCACCTTGATGCAGAACAGGCGTCTTCTCACTGCATCTTTGAAAAAAAGGGTGAGCGCCTCTTCTGCCTCGCCGAGGGTCATACCGTGAAGATCGATGGAGTCCTGCACCGCAAAATCCCCCTGATGCAGCCTCCTCGTGATATCACTTCTCACCCGGGGGCTTGTCCATTCCATGTACTCTCCGGTATCGGACAGCCTTATCTTCCCTTCTCCCTTCACGATCTGCTTCAGAATCTCAACGCCATTCTCCGGACGTATGGTGTGGGGCTTGATTCCCCTTGGGCTTTTAAAGGGGATCTCCCTGAATTCCCTGATCTCCCGCACCTCTGCCATGGCTTCGGCAAAGAGTTCTTCGTCGGTCTTTGTCCGGTGTGGGGCATGCCTGGCGGTGAAAGTCTCTCTGATAACTTTAAGATCTTTCAGCGAGGTGAATGAGCATGTTCTCTTCATCCTAAACCTCCTTGGGATGAGGAAAGGATCTGTCTGCCTTTTTACGGCAACCTCGTTATTATAACAAATCCTGTTTCTCATTGCGGCGGTTCGAAAGTATAATAGAGGAAGTTCAGACCGGGGGCATGAATAGTGAGACGGATCCGATTAGCGCTTCAGTATGACGGTTCAACGTTCGAGGGATGGCAGGTTCAGCCGTCAGGGACCACCATCCAGGGCCTTCTCCAAGACTGTATTTTCAGGCTGACCGGTGAAAGGGTTAAGGTGATCGGCGCCGGAAGGACGGATGCAGGGGTTCATGCCATAGAACAGGTGGCAGCCTTTGATTCCGGTTCAGGGCTGCGCATTGACGTCATCAAAAGGGCGCTGAACGCCATGCTCCCGCAAGATATAAGGGTTATGGATGCGAAGGACGTTGAGGGGGATTTTCACCCGAGGTACAGCGCCCGGGCAAAATGCTATGTATACATGCTTGCGAATATGAGGGATGTCCCGGTGTTCATGGACAGGTATGTCTGGTGGATTACCTGCCCCCTTGATCTGGAAGCCATGAGGGCTGCATCGGCATCCCTCATGGGAAGGCATGATTTCACGTCTTTCAGGGGATCGGGTTGTGGGGCGAAGAACCCGGTGAGGACAGTTCATAGTCTTGAGGTGGAGAAATTCAGCGAGGCCGCATTCCTCTTTGCGCAGTTCCGGGGCGAATTTATCAAAATAACAGTGGAGGCAGACGCCTTTCTCAGGCATATGGTGCGGAATATGGTGGGGACCCTTGTGGAAGCGGGCAGGGGGAGGTTATCCCCCGAAAGGGTGAGAGTTATTCTTGAATCAAGGGACAGAAGGCTCGCCGGACCAACAGCGCCGGCAAAGGGCCTTTTCCTGGAGAAGGTCAGCTATTAGTCCTGTACCCCCTCAGGGGATTATCTCTTCCCGTGCTATTTTTTCGAGCTGCTCTCTCTTTTCCTGACAGTCCCTGCAGTAGATGGCAAAGGGCATGACCTTCAGCCGCTCCGGGGTGATCTCTCCTCCGCACTCTTCGCATACGCCGTAGGTGCCTTCCCTGAGTTTCATCAGGGCCTCATCAATGCCGAGGAGCCGCTCCCTGTGTGTTTCAAGGCGCCTGATATTGATGTCTGCGGAAAGATCGATCACCGACCAGTCACCGTCGTCCAGGGCGGTTTCAACGACATGGCTTGCTTCTCCCTTTATATACTTCGCGATTTCATTCTTGGCCTCCCGTACGATCTCTTCCCGCTTGCTGATCAGATGCTTCCGCAACAGCTCTTTCCTTGGAGTTAATGGCGGGGTTGTCGTGCGCGTGGTTTTCGGCGGTGTTTTCCGGGAAACCGTCCTGACTTTGACTTTTGCGGCAGGTTTCTTTTTGTTCTGTTGAACCTGCTTTGCGGTTGCTTTTGGGCCCTTGCCTTTGACCTTTTTCCGGACGGGCTTCTTTGCCGGTCCTGACACCCTCTTTGTCTTTTCTGTTGCCGTCTTCTTCTGCACCTTTTTCTGTACTTTTACCTTCCTGGCCGGCTTGACTGTCTTTACGGTCTTTTTCTTCGTCGCCATGTTATTTTGCCTCTTCCGCTGGTTTTTCTTCTTCTTTATGGAGCTCGAGGATGCTCCTAACCTGGATCCCTGCCTGCTGAAGGGCCTTCTGGATGTCCGCAAGCTTTGCATCCTTCACCTTTACGATATAATTGACGTTCGTCATCTTACACCTCCATTATCTCATTCTCTTTATGCTTGAGCACCTCATCAACTTTTGTGATATACGAGTCAGTGAGCTTCTGGATCTCCGCGTGGAATTTCTTTGCGTCGTCCTCGCTGAGATGTTCGTTTTTTTCGAGTTTCTTCAACTCTTCATTGGAGTCTCTTCTGATGTTCCTGATGGCGATCTTCCCCTCCTCCGCCCTTTTTCTCACCACCTTCACCAGCTGTTTTCTCCGCTCTTCTGTGAGGGACGGGATATTGATCCTTATCATCTTGCCGTCGTTGGTGGGAGTGAGGCCGAGATCGGACTTCATGATTGCCTTTTCGATCTCGGGGATTATGCGCTGTTCCCAAGGCTGTATGGCGATCTGGCGGCTTTCCGGGACGCTGAGACTTGCAAGCTGCTGAAGGGGGGTGGGTGTCCCGTAATAATCAACGGTGATTCCGTCAAGGAGGGCAAGGGAGGCCCTTCCTGTCCTTACGGATCCAAAGTCTTTCTTGAGGGCTTCGATGGCGCCCTCCATCCTCTCAGTGGTTTTACTTCTTAGCTCCTTCTCCATGGTTACCCCTCACCAGGGTGCCTATCTTTTTCCCCTGGATGATATTCTTTATGTTTCCTTTCCCCCTCACATTAAATACCACAATGGGGAGGTTGTTGTCCATACACAGGGATATTGCGGTGGAGTCCATGACCGAAAGGCCCTTCCTCAGCACATCGATATAGCCGATGGAAGCGAACTTTTTTGCAGAGGGGTCCTTAACAGGGTCCGAAGAATAGACGCCGTCAACCTTTGTGGCCTTGAGGATCACCTCTGCTCCGATTTCCATGGCCCTTAATGCGGCAGCAGTATCGGTGGTGAAATAAGGATTCCCTGTCCCTGCGGCAAATATCACTACCCGCCCCTTCTCAAGGTGACGGATCGCCTTTCGCCTGATATAGGGTTCAGCCAGTTCCCGCATTTCTATGGCCGATTGCACCCGCGTGGGTACCCCGATCTTCTCCAATGAGTTCTGGAGCGCCAGGGCATTGATAACGGTAGCGAGCATCCCCATGTAATCTGCTGAGGCCCTTTCCATGCCCTTGACACTGGCCTCCACGCCCCTGAAGATATTCCCTCCACCGATGACCACTGCAACCTCAACCCCCATTTTAAAGATCTCCCTTATCTCGGAGGCCATGTACTGGACGGTTGATGAGTCTATGCCGTAGCCTTTGTCCCCCATGAGGGCTTCTCCGCTGAGCTTCAGGAGTATCCTTTTGTATTTAAGGTCTTTCATGGTTCACAGTAAACGACTTACAAATGAGTTCATAAGTAAGGCATCATAATTCGTCATTCCCGCGAAAGCGGGAATCCAGAAAACCACTGGATTCCGGGTCAAGCCCGGAATGACACCCTAAAACAGTATGTCTTCTTACTTATGAGCGCTCCCCAACCTGGAATCGTGCGAAGCGTTTCACAATGATATTTTCCCCTAACTTCGCGATCTTTTCGACCACTAGGTCCTTTACCTTCAGCTTCTGTTCAGGGTCTTTAATAAATATCTGATCCAGGAGACAGGTTTCGGAGAAAAACTTATCCAGTTTGCCTTCCACGATCTTCTCCATCACCTGGGGCTGCTTTCCCGTAACCTGAGAGCGGTAAATCTCCCGTTCGCTTTCCACAACACTCTGAGGCACGTCGTCCCTTGATACATACATAGGGTTTGCCGCGGCGATGTGCATCGCTATATCCTTGAGGAGATTTCTGAAATCATCGGTCCGCGCAACAAAGTCCGTCTCGCAGTTCATCTCCAGCAGGACCCCTATCCTGTCCATGTGGACATACGCTCCCACCATGCCTTCCGATGCGGTCCTCCCCGCCTTTTTCGACGCACTGGCAAGCCCTTTCTGCCTCAGGACTGTCAGCGCCTTTTCAAAATCTCCATTGCTTTCGGTAAGCGCTTTCTTGCACTCCATCATGCCTGCGCCTGTCTTTTCCCTCAGATCCTTTACCATATCAGCTGAGATCGTTGTCATGCTGAAACCTCCGCTTTCTCGCCTGCCGGTCCTGCGGGCGCCCTTTCTCCGGCCTCCTCCTGCTGTATCTTTTCTTCGATCTTTGTCTTTTCTTCTTCCATTGCAGCAGCCTTGGCCACTAACGTCCTGCCTTCATTCACCGAATCCGCGATCTTCGAGGCGATGAGCTTTATGGCCCTGATGGCGTCGTCGTTGCCCGGAATGACATAATCGACCTCATCCGGGTCGCAGTTGGTATCCACCACCGCCACGACGGGTATGGAAAGCTTCCGTGCCTCTGCAATGGCGATCTTCTCCTTCTTGGGGTCGATCACAAAGATCGCTCCGGGCAGGCCGTTCATCTCCTTTATCCCGGTGAGATTCCTTTCGAGCTTTATCCGCTCCTTTTCGAGGATCGAGATCTCTTTTTTGGAGAGGGCGTTATAGGTGCCGTCCTCCTTCATCTTCTCGATGCTCTTCAGGCGCTCGATGCTCTTCTTTATGGTGGAAAAGTTGGTGAGCATCCCCCCGAGCCATCTCTGATTCACGTAGAACGCCCCTGCCCTCTGGGCCTCTTCCTGAACCGCATCCTGCGCCTGTTTCTTCGTGCCGACATAGAGGATGGGCGCATTGCCTATGGAGGTCTCCCTGATAAATTTGCAGGCCTCTTCAAGTCCCTTCAGGGTCTTCTGAAGGTCAATGATATAAATGCCGTTCCTCTCCCCGAAGATGTATTTCTTCATCTTGGGGTTCCACCGCTTCACCTGATGGCCGAAATGTACTCCGGCCTCCAGGAGCTCCTTCATCGTTACTACCATAGACACCTCCTCTGGTTTTCCCTCCGCCGTTGCCGCCTCGGACGAGTATTCTCTGCCCTGGCTTCCCTTCCCCTTTGCTCAAACGAGACCAGCGGGGAAATCGCAACGGCGTGTGTAGTGGTTACTACAGAGCATTTACAGAAATAGTCGGTCCACGCTCTGAGGGTTGAAAGCTTATCATAAAAAAGCCTCTTTTTGCAAGGGCATTCACATTGAAAAACAAGAAACGTTGTGATAAAGTCCATAGGGATGGGAAGCGGCAGAGCCTGGGATTTGGAAGCCCTTATCAATTCACTCACCGAAGCGGTGCTCCTTCTGGATAAACGCGGCTCCATAACGTTTATCAACAAGACAGGAG